>CALEFI010000033.1 GCA_937876905.1 uncultured Treponema sp. | reverse complement strand
GATTACCATCCCGGACAGTGTCACCAGCATCGGGCCCTATGCTTTCCACCGCTGTTCTGCTCTCACCAGTGTGGACATCCCTAAGAGCGTACAGACTATCGGGCAGGATGCCTTCGCCGGCTGTACCAAGCTTGACAGCGTGACCATAGCGGAGGGCGTGAAGACCATCGAGCGGGGTGTCTTCTACGACTGTCCTGCCCTCACCAGCATCACCATCCCAAAGAGCGTCACCAGCATCGGATCTTATGTCTTCGACGGCAGTGGAGTGACCACGGTGAACTACCCTGGCAGTCAGACTGAGTGGAACCAGATAACGATTGGCAGTCCCAATGACAAATTGAATGGTGCTGCGAAGAACTTCAACGTCAGCCCCTAGGGGCTGGTGGTAGGAGTGAGGGGGAGACAGGAGATAGGCGTGAGTGCCTCGCTCCTGTCTCCTCTCTTTTAGCTTCTCAGGTCCCGCTCACTGCCCGCCAAGGCCCGGCACAGCCGCTCCACCAGAATCGGAATCTGCTCTTTCTTTAAGGCTGAATAGTTGACGACGAGGCTTGGTCTGCGGTGGGGAAAGCATGGGTGTTCACCGTGAACATGTTGATATGATTGTTCACCGTGAACATGTTGATGTGGTTGTTCACCGTGAACATACTGGTGCAGGAAGGATACCTGGATTCCCGCCTCCTCCAGAAGACGTTGGACTTGGCTGTGGGGCAGGGTGGTGTCCAGCTCCATCAGGAAGTGGAGGCCTGTGTCCTTGCCGCTGATGGAGATTCGGCTGGCAATCGGGCTGCGACTTAATTGGAGGAGGAGGCTGTCCCGTACATTGCGGTAGTGGTTTTTCCTGCGGGCCAGGTGCTTTTCGTAGTGGCCTTCCCGGATGAATCGGGCCAGGGTCAACTGCTCGATGCTGGAGACAGTACAGGAGTAGAATCCTAGCTGTCTGCGGAACCGATCCACCAGAGTCCAGGGCAAGACCATGTAGCTGATTCGTAGGGAGGGGGTGAGGGTTTTGGTAAAGGTGTTTAGATAGATGACGTGGCCCTGCTTGCCGCTGATTTGTCCGGCATCCAGCGAGAATAGCGTTTCCAGCGGGCGGCCGGTAAAGCGGAATTCACTGTCGTAGTCGTCTTCAATGAGAAAGCGCTCCCGCTGGTTCTGGTGGCCTCCCTGACTCCAGGCAAGGAGCTCCTGCCGCCGTCTGATAGGCATGATGGTGCCACTGGGAAACTGATGGGCGGGGGACACCAGCGCCACGTCCACCTGCTGGGCCTCCAGTTCCTGCACATTGATTCCTGCACTGTCCATGTTCACCGGAGTCCACGCCACACCCATGGCCTCCATGATTTGGGAGGGCTTGAGGTAGCCAGGATTTTCCACCCCGTACCGCCGCCTCCCAAAAAGCTGTAATGCAAGGGAATACAGGTATTCTGTACCCGCCCCGATCACCACCTGCTCCGGCTCCACGTCCATGTTTCTAAAGGTTCCCAGATAGGAGGCGATGGCCAGCCGCAGCTCCCGCAGCCCTTCCGGGGGCAGGGGGGAGAGAATCCTTTCCTTGGAATCCTGCAGCACCTTCCGCATGAGGCTGGACCACAGGGAAAAGGGGAAGAGCTCCTGGTGGATGTGACTGTCCTTTAGGTTGATTGTTTTCTGGCTCTGGTCCATTGTAGGGATGGCAGAATCATCGGCCGACTCTCTTTGGGGGCTCTCTTTATCCACGGTGGGAGGGACGCTTCGGGGAATGGCTTGGAGGGGCAGCTCCAATGGGGTCACAAAGTAGCCTCGCTTTTCGGCCGAGTAGACGTAGCCCTCGTCAATCAGCTGCTGGTAGGCGTTCTGCACCGTGATGACACTGACACCCAGATGTGAGGCAAGGCTCCGCTTGGAGGGAAGCCGTTGGTCCGGCTGGAAGAAGCCAGCCAGAATCCGCTCTTTTAGCTGGTGATAGATAAATTCAGTGAGGCTAGCTCTGCCACGCTGGGAAAAGTCAAGGGTAATCATAATCTGATTATATCGATATTGGTATAAAATGAATATATACAGCATACCAGATTTTGTCTATTCTGATTGCAGTCGCCTCGGTGGATGCCTGTTCGCCGCCTCCCCTTTTTACTTCATGGACTCTGGCAGAATCCAGGCGGAAAACTTCTATTCTATTAATAATGGAGGATAAAATGGACAAACGACTTTTGACGATTCAAGACATTTCCTGCCTGGGGCAGTGCTCGCTTACGGTGGCCTTGCCGGTAATCTCGGCCTGCGGCATTGAGACCGCCGTTCTGCCTAGCTCAGTCCTTTCCACCCACACGGCTGGTTTTTCAGGCTACACCTTCCGTGACCTCACCGATGACATGGAGCCGATTCTTGCCCACTGGAACAAGGAGGGCATCAAATTCGATGCCTTCTATACCGGCTACGTCAGCAAGTCTCAGATTCCCCTCATTCTCAAGATTATGGAGGAGACGGCCAATCCAGGTGCCCTGCGGATTGTGGATCCCGTCATGGCAGACCACGGCAAGCTCTATGCTGGCTTCGACTCTGATTTTCCTTCCGAGATGGCCAAGCTGTGCCGGGGAGCCGATGTCATCATGCCGAACCTGACGGAGGCCGCCTTCCTGTTGGGGGAGGAGTACCGCGGCGATAACCTCAGTGGCAAGGACTACGACGAGGAGTACATTGTAGGATTGTTGGAGCGGCTGATGGGGCTGGGAACCAAGAGCGTGCTACTGACTGGAGTGAGCTACCAGCCCAACCAGCTGGGCTGCGCCTGCTTTGACGGCAAGAAACTGGAGTATTACTTCCGCCAGCGGTTGGACGCCCAGATGCACGGCACGGGAGACGTGTTTGCCTCCGCTGTTGCCGGTGCCCTGTGTCGGGGCAAGCCGCTCATCGACGCTGCTGCCCTTGGTGCAGACTTTGTGGTGGAATCCATGAAGGCCACGCTGGACGACAAGGATCACTGGTACGGCGTGAAGTTTGAAAAGGCTCTCCCCTGGCTCGTCCGCCGTCTGGGTGCCTAGTATCAAAAGCCCGCCTGATGGCGGGCTTTTGGGCATTGTAACTTTATTTGAATTCCGGCTTCCGCTTTTCCAAGAAGGCGGAAAGTCCCTCCCCGGCATTGGGGTGCATCCGGACGGAGGCTTGGGTGGCAGTCTCCTCCTTCAGCATGGACTCAAAGTCGGTCTGGAAGGACTTGTTCATCATGGCCTTGCTTGCCGTATAGCAGTTTAGCGGGCCTGCGGCAATCTTTTTTGCCAGCTTCATTGCCTCCTCCTGTAGCTGGTCTGTGGGATACACGTGGTTTGCAAGGCCCATCTCCTTCATTTCCGCCGCCTTTACCGGCCGCTGGGTCAGCATCAGCTCCTTGGCCTTGTTCAAGCCCACAATGCGGGGCAAAAGATAATGACAGGCGCAGTCGGGAATCAGTCCCACCTGGCCGAATGCTACGATGAAGGCCGCATCCTCCGCCACCAGCACAATGTCGCAGGCCATCATCAAAGACACGCCCGCACCGGCAATGGCTCCGTGGGCAGCGGCTACCACCGGCTTGGGGAAGCTGTTCAGCAGGCTGGTAAATCCGCCGGCCACGCTCATAAAGTCAAAGAAGGCACTCTCTGTGGTTATTCCCTTCATTTCGGCAATGTCGCCGCCGGCACAGAAGGCCCGCCCCTCGCCGTTCAGCACCACACAGCGAACCTCATCGTCAGCCTTGGCAGCTTCAAATGCGGTGGTCAGGTCGGCAAACAACTGCTTGTTCAGCGAATTCATGGCCTTGGTGCGGTTGAGGCTCACGATTCCCACATTTCCATCCTTACGGTACAATACAGTCTCAAGTTCCATGGACTTTCCTCCTATTCTTTTCAATTATATCATAGAAAATCAAATTGACGGAAAAAAATTGAAAATCTCTCTGGGATGGGATGATGGGAGGAGCTAGGAGACTAGGTGCACGTCCATCTGGGGGAAGGGGATGGAGACTCCCTCCTGGTCGAAGGTTTCCTTGACGGCCAGGAAGACCTGGTTGCGCACAGTAAGCAAATCGTTGTTGTTCAGCCAGACTCCCAGGGTAATGTCTATGCTGGAGGCGGAGAAGCTGGTACAGAAGATAATCGGCTCCGGGTCTGCAAGCACCAAGGGACATTTGGCGGGCACGGTTTTTAGCAGCTCCAGTGCCCTGCGCAAGTCCGTCTCGTAGGACACGGAAACCACTAGGTCGTAGCGGCGGATGGGATAGCTTGACACATTCTGAAGCTTTGTATTGATGATGGTTTCGTTGGGAATGCGAACCATCCTGCCGTCGGAAGTCCTGACTTTTACAGAAAGCATGTCTATGGAGAGGACGGTGCCGGAAATGTCATCCACGGTGATAACGTCCCCCACCTTGAGTGCATGGTCGGTAACGACAAAGAAGCCGCTGATGATGTTGCTCATGGAGGTTTGGGAGGCAAAGCCGATTGCTACTCCGGCAATTCCCGCCGCACCGAACAGGGCGGAAAGGTTGATGTTGAAGATTCCCAGGACATAGATGACCACCAGCACATAGAAGGCGTAGCGAACCACTTTCAGCACAATCCTGGCTGTCTGTGGCTTGAGTTTTCTTTCACCAATTTTTTTTGCTAGGTGCTTAATGACTAGGTACACCAGAAAGAAAATAGCAAGTCCCGCAATGACGGTGACAATCTTTGCCATGATTTCCGGGGTAAAGAGGGCGACAACTGTGTCAATCATAAAAACTCCTTGTCAATTTGCTGTGCTGTGACGCACCATCGGTGGCAATTCCCCCGCAATGGCTTTACATCAGATATAGGGTGTGATATAGTCGTTTATAGTATAATTCAAACCATTGTACAAAATCTAAATCGAGGGGAAATTGATGAGGAATCTCAAGAAAATTTTTCTGGTTGTGCTGACCTTCGCCGTGCTGTTTGGTATGACCTTTGTTGGATGCAGTAAGCAGGGGGCTCCTTCTTCCTTTCTTGCGGGTGAAACCTTTGACCTGTCCGTATGCTTTGCCTCCGAGCCGCAGACCATTGACCCGGCCTTGAATTCCGCCGTTGACGGAGCCGTCATGCTGCAGCACCTGTTTGAGGGGCTGATGAAGTGGGCTGACAGTGGAAATCCTGCCACGGACAAGGGCAACATGAACTACGCAAAGCTGGTGAGTGGCCAGGCCGCCTCCTATGAGAAGACCGTAAACGATGACGGAACTGTCACCTACACCTTCAAGATTCGCCCCGATGCCAAGTGGTCAGACGGAAAAGCCGTGACTGCCCATGACTTCGTGTTCACCTGGCAGCGGCTGGCAAATCCTGAGACTGCCGCCGACTACTGCTACATGATTGACATGGTGCAGGGCTATGCCGAGGTGAACAGTGGTGCTGCTGATCCCTCCGCCCTGGCAGTTTCCGCCCCCGATGCCAGCACCTTCCAGGTGACCATCACCTACGACTGCCCCTACTTCCTGGAGGTCTGTGCCTTCCCCGCCACCTTCCCTGTTCGCAAGGACATTGTGGAGGCAAATCCCGATACTTGGACCACCGCCAACAACTCCGCCAGCTACATCACCAATGGCCCCTACAAGCTGGCCGAGTGGGTCCATGACTCCTCCATCAAGATGGTTCCCAACGAGCACCACTATGATGTGGCCAACCTGGGACCCGACAGCATTACCTTCCGCCTGCTGGCCGACCAGAACGCCATGCTGGCTGGCTACCGCTCCGGCGACCTTCAGTTCATCGATGATATGCCGGTAGACGAGGTGGCAGGGCTTTTGGCCTCCGGTGAGCTTGACATTGTTGACTACATCGGCACCTACTATGTGGTGTACCAGACCCAGAAGGCCCCCTTCGATGACTGGCGTGTGCGCAAGGCCTTCACCCTGGCCATCGACAGTCCCTACATTGTGGAACAGATTACCCAGAGCGGTGAGGTTCCTGCCGCTGGCTTCGTGCCCGCCGGTATCTACGATGCAGATCCCTCCGGGGCTGACTTCCGCACCACTGGTGGCAACTACTGGGAGATTCCCACCACCGACGAGATCTATGCAAAGAACGTGGCCGAGGCAAAGCAGCTTCTGGCTGATGCCGGCTATCCCAACGGAGAGGGCTTTCCCGTCGTAACCTATTTGTACAATACCAATGACGCTAACAAGGCTATCGGCGAGGCCCTGCAGCAGATGTGGCAGAAGGAGTTGGGAGTCACCGTGCAGCTCCAGAACCAGGAGTGGAACGCCTTCCTGGAGAACCGCAAGAACGGCGAGTACCAGATTGCCCGCAACGGATGGATTGCCGACTACAACGATCCCATCTCCTTCCTGGACATGTGGCTCACAGGTGGCGGAAACAACGATGCCCAGTACTCCGTGGCCGAGTATGATGCTGCCATTGCCGAGGCAAAGGCTTCCGCCGATCCTGCCGTCCGCATGGCCGCTATGCACAAGGCCGAGGACATCATCATGGGACGTGACTGGGCCTTGGGACCCATCTACTTCTACACCCAGAAATACCTCATGCAGGATATTGATGGTGCATTCTATACACCTCTGGGATACTTTGTGTTCAGCTACGCCTCCCAGAACTAAGTTGCTGATAAAGCCTAAAGTCTGACGTTATGTCAACAGGCGGGTGACCACTGGTTGCCCGCCTGTTTCTTTGGAACATTATTTTGTAAATCTGTCGTACATATTCTCTGCGTCGTATGTTACACAGTCTCTGAACAGGTCTGCCGTTTGGGCAATAAGTTTATCAGGCTGTTCTATGAAGTCAGCATAGGGCAGCCAGTCACTCCGGAAAATAGTATTCATGGTGCGGGTGTCCTTCTTGGTTGTCACTGTTACAGCAGTGTGAACGATGAGACGGGTGGCGATGCCTAGCTCTGACTTCTTGTTTTCTACCTCGTAACTGATGCCATAGGAAATGACTGCTTTTGTGTTTGTCTTGTTCATAATGGACTTCTGCAGATCCTCTTCAGGGTCAAAGGCTCTGAACCCAGCGGGGACAATGTTGAACAGTCCATCTTCATGGGCATGGGGAAGATAGTTTTTTCCATAGGTGTACTCGTTTGCCAGCTCCTTGATTTTGTCCTTGTTGCCGGTAAGAGATTTCAATACGTTTCCGGCGGCAGTGAATCCGTCCTTGGTGTGCTTGCTTTCGATGGCCTTGTCAATCTTTTCCTGAACCTCCAGATTGTGCTCAACAAATGAGAAGCCGCTGGTTTCTGCATAAATTCTTCGTATGTCGTCGGCAGCCTGGACAACCATGTTCTGCGGAATTTCCACAGGAATCTCCTCCACGACGGTAAACCGGTCGGACAAGATTCTGTACTTGAATTGCTCGCTGAAACGAATGGTTCCTAGGATGGCGGGAGAATTCTCTGTGCCAAACTTGATGCGTTGTTCCTGAACGCTCAGAGACGCGCAGCCTGCCAGAGACAGAACCACTACTACGACTGCCAAAAGGGAAGTCCCCTTTCCAAAACTCTTCATCATACTCCTCCTGGGAAATACGGACGGAACAACCATACTGGAGTAATTCTGGTCGCCCGCTACCGAAAGATTGACCGAAATCACATTGTAGATACATTGGTTTAGACTTATTATCCAGCTTTAATGCACAAAATATGATTGGTTTCTATGTGTATAATACATTTAAATAAGATGTTTGTAAATAGTATTTGTATTTTATACACTTTATAAGAGTATGCGGTGATTTTGAATTTTACGTAGTGTTGTATATATGTGCAGTTTGCAACGGGTATTCATCAACAATCTGAAGTATTTCAGAAAGTCCAGGGGACTTCGCCAACTGGACTTGGCTCTGGAAATTGGTAAGAGTTCGAACTATATCAACAGCATAGAGAATGGAAAGTATTTTCCGCCGCTGGACACTATCGAGCAGATTTCTCGGTGTCTGCAAATAGAGCCCGTTCAACTCTTTGACCAGCGGGCCTGCTTGGAGAACCTTGTCCTTACTGAGCGGAAAGACTTGGCTCAAGAGATAATAGAAAAACTCTACACCAGGCTTCGAGAAGATTTGTATGCCTTCATTAAGGAGGATGTGGAGGACGTGCTGAGGTGAATGGTCGTGTGCCGTCCTGTTCCAGCCTTTGCTTAGGAGGCCGCTTTGTGGTATAATCCCTTCCGGTGATTCCAGCAAGTGGCTTTTTTCAAAATGGCCCGGCGGGTTCTTTTAGAAGGGGCTCCAGAGCCCTTTCCCAGATGGAGGATGATTGTATGAATGTGGTTGTGATTGGTGCCCAGTGGGGCGATGAGGGCAAGGGTAAGATTGTGGACTTTTTGGCCGATGATGCCGCCGCCATCGTGCGGTATTCCGGCGGGGCCAATGCAGGCCACACCATTGTCATTGGAGACCAGCAGTATGCCCTGCACCTGGTTCCCTCCGGCATCCTGTATCCGGGGAAGGTGGTGTACCTGGGCTCCGGCATGGTAATCGATCCCGATGCCCTGTTCAAGGAGCTGGCCATGCTGAAGGAGCGGGGCGTGGACTGGGAGGGCCGGGTATTCATCTCCGACCGTGCCCACATCGTGCTACCCCGCTACCGGGAGCTGGACAAGCAGCGGGATGCCCAGCGGAAAAAGCCCATCGGCACCACCGGCCGTGGCATCGGCATCACCTATTCCATGAAAAGTGACCGTGACGGCATCCGGCTGGCGGACCTGGACTGGCAGGAAAAGCTGGAGGAGCTGGAGCAGGAGGACTTGGACTTTCTGGCTCCCTTTATGGAGCGGCTCATTTCCATGCGGGTGAACCTCACCGCCAAGATGCAGGAGCTGAAGGGGCAGCGGGTGCTGATGGAGGGTGCCCAGGGAGCCCTGCTGGACTTGGATTCCGGCACCTATCCCTACGTCTCCTCCGGTATGTCCTGCTCCGCTGGTGCTGCCATTGGCTCTGGCATTGGGCCACGTGCCATCGACAGGGTGCTGGGCGTGTTCAAGGCCTATTCCACCCGTGTGGGCAACGGCCCCATGCCCACGGAGTTTGACGAGGAGAGCCAGAGCGAGCTGTACCGCTTTGTGCGGGAAACCGGCCGTGAGTACGGTGTCACCACCGGGCGGCCCCGTCGCTGCGGCTACCTTGATTTGGTGGCCCTCCGCCACGCCTGCCACACCAACTCCATCGACGGACTGGTGCTGACCCACCTGGACATCTACGACAGCCTGGAGGAGATTGAAGCCTGCGTAGCCTATGAAATCGACGGCACGGAGGTGACGGACTTTCCTGCCTCCATCCCCCAGCTGAACCGGGCAAGGCCGGTGCTGAAGAAGTTTGCCGGCTGGAAGACACCCCTCAAAAGCTGCAAGTCCTACGCCGAGCTGCACCCTGCCGCCCGCACCTACGTGGAATTTATAGAAGAATATACTGCAACTCCGGTGGACATCATCTCCGTGGGCTACGAGCGCAACGAAACCTTTGTCCGGCGAAATCCCTGGGAAAAGTAGGGCTTGTATGGCTCGCAACAATGGCCTGGGGGCGGCAAAGTCGGCAAAGAAGGACGAGTTCTACACCCAGCTTACCGACATCGAAAAGGAGATGCGCCACTACCGCAGCCACTTCAAGGGCAAGACGGTTCTGTGCAATTGCGACGATCCCTTTGAGAGCAATTTCTTCAAGTACTTTGTGCTGAATTTCAACCGGCTTGGTCTAAAAAAGCTTGTCGCCACCTGTTATTTTTCTTCTCCCATCATGGGAAGCCAGCTGCGGTGCCGTGCGGACACCAACGGCCAGATGGAGCTTTCCTTTGAGGAGAATGCCCCTGCGGATGACGGTGCCAAGCGTCCCTACAAGGCCGTGGTGACGGTGGTGTACGACAAGACGGGCGACGGTGGCGTGGACATGTTCGATGTTGTGGAGCTGTTCAGGTCTGGGGAGAACCAGCTGACGGAGCTTGAGGGGGACGGTGACTTTCGCAGCGGGGAATGTCTGGCGCTGCTGGAGGAGGCTGACATCGTGGTGACAAATCCGCCCTTCTCCCTGTTCCGGGAATATGTGGGAACCTTGATGGAGCATGAGAAGAAATTCATCATCATCGGGAATCAGAATGCGATAACTTACAAGGATTTTTTCCCGTATTTAATGAAAAATGAAATTTGGCTGGGCAATGGATTTGCGGGAAATGTCGGGTTTTTCTCGTCTCCATACGAGGACACCGCAGTATCGTCCCAACACAAGGAGGGAATGATTCGGGTGTCAGGTGTCATGTGGTTTACAAACCTCGATATAAAAAAGAGACATGAACAGCTGATTCTCGTAAGGAGGTATAATCCAGAAGAATACCTTCGCTATGATAATTACGATGCCATAAATGTAGACAAGACAACAGACATTCCCTGTGACTATGCTGGCATGATGGGTGTTCCCATCACATTTCTTGACAAATATAATCCAGAGCAGTTTGAGATTGTCGGTATTTCGAAAACATGGTTTGGAGCAGCCACCAAGATTTATGGCCAGCAAATACAGGTTGATAAGAATGGAAAGAGGTCTTCGGTTACGAAGCTGAATGACGGGCCAGTTTTGAAAGTCTCATCTCCGCCTGCTGAAAAAACCTATTACATTGTGGATGATGAATATTTTATACAAGCCTATGCACGAATTCTTATCCGCAATAGGAATCCTGAACCACCAAAGGAGAGCAGTATTAATGGAGATAAATGAGCTGAAAGTTACCGTCGGCCAGGTATGCGAGGGCTATTTTAACGATGCTGAGGAGGGCGTGGTAGGCTACGGCGGGAGCCTGGACATCCGGCCTCGGTATCAGCGGGAGTTCGTGTACAAGGATGCCCAGCGGGACGAGGTTGTCCGCACTGTGATGAAGGGCCTGCCCCTGAATGTCATGTATTGGTGCAGGGTCAGGAGGTCGGACGGAACGGAGGGATTTGAGGTGCTGGACGGCCAGCAACGGACAATTTCTGTGTGCGAGTATGTGGACGGCTCCTTTTCCGTTGACGACAAATACTTTTACAATCTCCCCTCCGACAAGCAGCGCCAGATTTTGGACTACCCCCTGTTCATCTATACCTGTGATGGCACGGATTCTGAAAAGCTTGACTGGTTTAGAATCATCAACATTGCTGGGGAACGCCTTACCGACCAGGAGCTGCGGAATGCGGTGTACGCCGGGCCGTGGGTTTCTGATGCCAAGCGCTATTTTTCTAAGACCGGATGTGCCGCAGATAAGCTTGCCGGAGATTACCTTAAAGGAGCTTCCATCCGTCAGGAGTACCTAGAGACGGCTATCTCTTGGGCGGCTCGTGGAGAGGATAAGTCGATTGAGGCGTATATGGCGCAGCATCAGAATGACTTGAACGCCGTAGTGCTTTGGAACTATTTCCGTTCTGTCATCGACTGGGTGCAGGCCGTCTTCCCAAGGAAGCGTAGGGAGATGAAGGGGCTGCCGTGGGGATTGTTCTTTAATGTGCATGGAAAAAGAACAGACTTGGATTCCAAGAGGTTGGAGACGGAAATCCAGCGTCTGATGGGCGACGAGGACGTGACGAGAAAATCAGGCGTCTACGAATATCTGCTGACAGGAGTAGAGCGGAGCCTGTCCATCCGTGCCTTTGACCGTCGTGACGCTCTGGCTGCCTACGAAAAGCAGGGGCATTCCTGCCCCATCTGCGGCGAGACATTCGAGTTTGAGCAGATGCAGGCCGATCACATCATACCCTGGTCCAAGGGAGGAAGGACGGTGCCGGACAATTGTCAGATGCTCTGCCGGGACTGCAACTTGAGCAAGGGTGCAAGGGAGTAGTTGTAGAGGGCTTGGCGTACCGCAGCCTCTGCCGTTGCGCTGTAGGCTTGGTCTGCGACGGTGGCGTAGACATGTTCGATGTTGTGGAGCTGTTCAGGTCTGGGGAGAACCAGCTGACGGGACAGCTCCATGACCATGGTGTAGGCCGGCTCAATGGAATAGCTCACTGCCCGTTCCCTCCCCGCCGCTGGCCCAGAATGAGGCGGCTGTTCTCAAAGTCGAACTGGACTGCCCGCTCCTTCATCACCGACCAGCCGAAGAGGTTGTAGACAGTGGCCACCCGTGTGGCCATGGCCGAGGCTCGCGCGAACATGTTGGTGGCGGCAATGGAGCGAACCTTCTCCGTGGTGCTGCCGTAGCCCAGCTCCATGGTCTTCCAGCCCATCGTCCACTTGACGACGTTCCTGCCGTTCAGAACAAAATCCCACTTCTCCTCCTCGCTCATGGACAGGGCCTTCTTGCCCGCCTTCATGAACCACTCCGCTCCCGTGTCCACGATGGCGGTCTGGGGCACTCCGTCTATGGTGACGGGAATGGTGTAGAGGGTGTGGAATTCGCTGCGGGACAGGGGCAGGCTCTCGCCCTGGATGGGCGGTGCGTCCAGCACAATCAGATGGTTTGCGTAGTCGATGGTGACGGTGCGGCATTCACCGAAGAATTCCAGCCCCACCATGCCGTCTATGGTTTGGTCCTTGAAGGGTGTTATCGGCTCGTAGCGGAATTCCTGGGTGGCAAAGTCCATGCTGTCCACCTGCAAGCCGGACACATTGGCACCTATGTAGCCTGCCTCAATCATCTGCCGGGCAAGCCGTTCCACCTTCTTTGGGGAAAGCTCCGGGTGCTGGCTGCGGATATGCTCCTCCACAAGGGACTGGGACTCCGCCTTGAATTCCTCGTCCACCATGGAGCTGTACATGGCGTTGTAGGAAAAGCCACTGTCAAAGCCCAGGTGCAATGTCCTTCCGTTTTCCGTGTCCTGTACCTGGAACACGGGGATGTAGCCTCCGTCGTAGTAGGCGATGGGAATGATTGCACGGGCTTCCGGGTAGGCGGCGGGGTTTGCCTGCTCCACCGGGACAGCCTTGTTTGACGAGCAGGCCGCCAAGAGGGCTGCCAGTAGGAGGGGGAGGGCCTGGAAGGTGCGGATAACCTGCCAGTGGTGATGGTTTTTTGAAAAAAATGGTTTCACAACTTGCTCCTTGTAGGATAGAGTGAGATTGAGGGAGAGAAAACCTCTCCCTCCTAGAGGTTACTTGTTATACTGTGGCATCGTCTGCCCGTTCACGGAAAGGTTGTAGTTGTAGAGGGCCTTGTCAAGCAAGTCCTCTGCATATATTTCATAGAGTGCAGCCACGCCAAAGCCGCTTGCCCCTAGTCCCATGAAAGCGTAGGCTTCCGTTTTGGAGACGGGACTGTCGTCCATCAGCAGGAAGGCCGTCCCTGCGGCGAGACTTGCCAGGCTCAGCGCCAAGAACGTCCAGCTGGCAATTCTGGCCGGCAGTACTTTCTTTTGGAAGGGGGCACTGTAGGGGTTTTGGCTCAGCAGCTGGTTGGCCTCCTTGGATGAAATTTCTTGGTTGGAGGAAAGGTCATGCCACTTATGGAGGAAGAGTCCCGGCATCTGGATGAGAATGGGCTGGTCTGTGGCGACTGGCTTGTTCAGCATGTCGGCGTTGAAGGTTTGGGCAGAAAGAGAGGTGGCCAGCACCACCAGCAAGAATACGGCGATGATTCGTTTCAGTTTCATAGTGAAATCTCCTTGTAGTTTTCTTACCCCAAAGCCGGGGCATGGTTTCAGTATGGGGCAGGCGGGTAGGAAACACCATAGCAGTTTGTGCAAATTTGCAGGGAATGGCAAAATTTTTCAAAAAAAATTTGGCGGGAAGGGTGGAATCCACCGGCCTCCTTGGTATCAGCTGGAGGCGGACACAGGAAGGGGAGCGCCAGATGCAAGAAAGTCCCCATGAGCAAAGCCGCCGCCCACCTCGCCAAGCTCCTCTTCCGACAGGCCGGTGAATCCGCCCGGCAAACTCTGGCTGTCCAGGAAATCCGACCCAAGCTGGCTTCTGGCACTCCGTATCATCTGGGCGGCCTCCTCATGCCTTCCTATGTAGTCCAGCAGGGAGGCTGCATTGTGGAGATGCTTTCCGCCGTTCTCTTCCTCTCCAAGCTGTGCCAGACAGAGTCCCTTGTTGTACAGCAGCTGCGGCAGCAGATAGAGGGAGTTCTGCTCCACGCAGAAGCGTATGCCTCCGTCCGCCAGCTCCAGGGCATCCTGCCACCGTCCCTCCTCCAGGCTCCAGCAGGAAAGGTGCAGCAGCACGGCCGTGTAGTTGCGAGACTTCACCTGCTGGTCTGGAATCTTGGTCTCATAGTAGCTTTTTAGGAATTCCATCAGGCGGTAGGCGGCGGCGGAGCGACCTAGGTCATGGAGGTTTGCGGCAATTCCACCGAGTATCAGCAGCTCCATGCTGGACAGGTAGCGGCAGGTCAAGTCGCAGTCTGGATGAAAGTCTTTGAGCGTCAGCCGCAGGATGTGTACCAGATGGTCATGGACAAAGCAGGGATGCACCCGGTTGTGCTCCTTTTGGTACATGACATGGAAGAAGCCGTGGAACTGCTGGCTGAATATATCCTCCGGTTGCCGCAACTGGTTGTAGGTGTTCAGAAGGAGGAAAAAATCGTAGTTGCCATTCACATATTCATTGAAGATTTGCATTTCCAGCTGGTAGCGGCGGAATTCGTCCTTGTCCATGGGAATCTGTCCTGTGGGCGGCTGTATTCCCATACGGCGGAAGAGGGCTTCGCACAGTCCACGGGAGGGCAGGACCCGTCCGTTCTCTATGCGGGACAGGGTGGAGGTGGCGCAGAGTCCGAAGCACAGCTCTTCCTGGGAGATGCGATGGCGGATGCGGAATTCCTTCAGAATCGGACCAATCTGATAGTAGTCCATGGAGTGCTCTCCTTGCAAATCTAATGGGATGATACATGAATAACAATCCGTAGGGCAGAATGATACAGGCGGTGGGGCTGGCGGGATTGCCGTCGGATTCGGGAGGCTGACGGCCTTAAATCCGTCAAAATTGCTTCTGCAGGCTGGGCTGGCCTGATGAAAAATCCTCTGTTCCCCCGCTATCCTTTAGTGGGGAGGCTTTTTATGGTAACACTGCAAGATTTGGGCCGCTGTACCTTTCCTGCCCTGCTGAGGCACAGCCTAGAAAAATTTTCCCAGCGGCCGGCCCTGTCCTTGGCGCATGGAGAACCCATTACCTACGGTCAGTTCCAGCAGATGATGGACCGGGTGGCCAGGGTGATGACGGCCAACGGCTTTGCCCCCAGGAAGAAGGTGGCTATCCTTGGGCCGGGAATGAGCCAGTGGGGGGCGGTGTATCTGGCCACCGTCTGCCGTGGCGGAATCGCTGTGCCCTTGCTGCCAGACTTTGCCTCCGAGGAGCTGCGGAACATCCTGGGGCATGCCAGCGTGGATATGCTGGTGGTGTCCCGCTCCCTCTATCCCAAGGTGCAGGGCCTTGGGGAGGACCTGCTGCCGGTCATCATCGTGATGGAGGACTTCACGGCCGTGCGGGGCCGGAATGCCAACATGAGCAGAGGATTTCTGCCCAAGGCGGTGGAGGTACAGGAGGATGACACTGCCTCGGTTATCTACACCTCTGGCACAACGGGACAGCCCAAGGGTGTGGAGCTGAGCCACAGGAACCTGGTATGGACGGCCCTCCAGTGCCAGACCATCCACCGGGTGAACAAGTACGACCGCTGCCTGTCCTTCCTGCCCCTGTCTCATGTCTACGAGTTTACCATCGGCTTTGTCTTGCAGATTCTCAACGGCAGCTGCATCTATTATCTGGAGCGGCCGCCCACGGTGTCCAGCCTCTTGCCCGCCTTCCAGAAGGTGCGGCCCACCATTGTGCTCAGCGTCCCCATGGTGATGGAAAAAATCTACAAGCACCGGATTCTGCCGGGTCTCACCGGTTCCAGATTCCGTCGCTGGCTCCATGGGCTTCCGATTGCCGGAAGACTGATGGACAGGATTGCCGGCGGACAGCTGCGGAGGGCCATGGGAGGAAGGATTCGCTTCTTTGGCATCGGCGGCTCCCGACTGGATCCCGACGTGGAGCTGTTTTTGAAGCGGGCGGGGTTTCCCTACGCCATCGGCTATGGCCTGACGGAGACCTCTCCGCTCTTGGCGGGGAGCGGTCCTAAGCACACGGTTCTAGGAAGGGTGGGCCCCGTGCTGGAGGGGGTGGAGCTGCGGATTCTCCACCCCGACCCGCAGAGTGGGGTGGGGGAGGTGGTTGCCCGGGGCCCCAATGTGATGAAGGGCTACTACCGGGACTACAAGCTGACAGAAGCGGCCTTTACCACCAGCCGAGATTCCTGCGGGCCGGGCTGGTTTAAGACTGGGGACCTGGGCACGCTGGAAGACCGTCGTGGCCGCCTCTGGCTTTCCCTCAAGGGCCGCTCCAAGAACATGATTTTGGGGCCGTCGGGAGAAAACATCTACCCGGAGGACATCGAGTTTGTCCTGAACCAGCACCCGCTGGTGGCGGAATCGCTGGTGGTGGAGGGAGAGAAGGGGGGACTGGTGGCCCTGGTGAAGCTGGTGGAGAATGCCGTCGCTAACACTGCCACGGCAGTGGGAAGTAAGCTTGGTCAGGCCGTGCAGGACGTGAAGGAAGACTTTCTGTACCGGCGGGAGGAGCTGCTGTCGGAAATCCAGTACTTCGTGAACCGCCGGGTGAACAAAAATGCCCGCATCGGCTCCGTCCGCCCTGTGGAGGACTTTGAGAAGACCGCCAGCCAGAAAATCAAGCGCTACCTGTACAACCTGCGGCCCGCCAAGGGCAAGGGATGAGGGGAGGAACTGTGGGCAGCTCAGTTGGCAGTGTCATTTACAGGATATCGTCAAAGGATTCTTGAGCCTTGTCTGCATTGCTGAATTTATATTCAATCCAAATGTACCCCTCTTTAGAATAAGTGTTTTTAGCCTCGATTCCCAGCCATATTTCCTCAATTCCATTGTACTTGGGGTTGTTGTCTGGTGCTTTCCATCGTGCTTGGTATGTTCTCGCTCCGTCCCTCAAGGCAGACATCCAGTATTGGTCATCTGAAAGGATAAAGTCTGGTGCGATAGTGTCAATCATCTTGAATTTTCCATACTTCTTTTCCAATGGGAGTAGAACATCATGGAATGACTGTTTGAGTTCAGTACCATAATCTGAGGATTTTATGATTGCACTGGTGGCTTTGATGCAATAGAGACCCTCGTTTTGCCCCAACCAGATTATGTATTGCTCGAATGAGGGGTGCCTCTTCGGAGGGACAATCCAATACCTGTCATCATCAATATGACTTAATTGCACACTGCTTCCCATCGAAATGATTTCTTCGTAGGTCATTCCCTGTTCCAGTCCAAAGGGACCGTTGCCAATTCCACCTCCTGTGGAAGAATGCCTTTCTGTTTCCTTTGTAGTGTACGGCAAATCAGCGGTGTTTTGTTCCGTAGGCAGAACTATTGATTTTATGGATTCATCCTCCATTGAATCTGATGGCCTGTTGGCGTAATCTATGGTGTTTTGAGTAAGCATTGTATTCGGATCGGTTTCCACAATGAGCGGGGAAATGCTGTCTGGATACTCGAACAAAGGCATAACTGGTATTTCAATGAGATAGTTTTTCCCATTGTCCATCACAGAGACAAGGTATTGTTCGTTGGAATTCTGCTCAATGAGGTATGCGTAGGAAATGTGCGGGACAATCTCCTTTCCAAGGGTCAGTTGATATTCTGCAGTGGTCAGAAACATATAAGCCATGGATAAGGAATTCCAGTCCGTTTGCGCCTTTTCCGCCGTTTCTGTCATGTCGATAAGAGGAATTATGAATTTTGTACCGTCCTTGCGGGGTAGGCTTGCCAGTTCTTCCTCAACTTGTGTGTTCCTGTTGATTGTCATCGTACTGATGATGCCAGACTCAGAAGGTGTGTGGAAGGACTCTGCCCCCATGGTTTCTGCCAGCTTGTCAAATTCTGTTTCAAATTCCTTCAATGACAATGCTTCTGAGGAATCGCTCTCCCCGCTCATCATCATCGCCAAAAAATATTTTGAGAAGCTTATTTGTCTCTTGATGTGGTAGCTTTCTCCTTCCAAGGAAATTGTCTGGACGAATTCAAAGCAGGAGGTGAGACACAGAACCATCAAAACGCTTGTCATCAATACAAAAAATCTTTTCATCGTTAGAATCTCCTTTTTCCCCTATGATATGGTCTTGGCTTGCTGGGCGGTCTCCTGGGGGACGGCATCTGCGGGACAGAAATGCCACCATAGGTATTCCTGGCGATGATGGTGAGCGTATAATACATCCTTTTTACAGCTGCCTCTAGGCTTCTGTCGAAATTTCTGAGATATTCCCGCAATTCGCTGAGAAAAAGGACTTTGCCGGAATGCACAAAAATATCCTGCTGCAGAATGCGGGGATTGACAGGAGCGGGATGGCGAATTCTGACTCCACAGCGGATGAATCCCCGTTGGGTGTCGGGGCAGTGATGTGGACAGGTTTGGCAAAAGTCCAGCGGGATGTAGCGATGGAATTGATTTTTCTGACCCGCTACCAGTGGACAGGAAACCGATTTTCCGATTCCAACCTGCATTTTCGACCCATATTGCAGGAGTATGTCCCGCTTCGCCTGAATGAGTTTTTCATCGGCATCGTACAGCCAGCTGACGTTTTCTTTGTTGAGGAGCTCCGTCTGCAATTCCTCACGGGTAAGTGTTGCCGAAGTGAACCGGGACAGGTCGATTTCAATGGTCGAAATGTTTATGGCCTCAATCTTTCGCTTCTTCTTGTCATCAAGAGCATGGGTGACATAAATCTCCACCATGAACTGTTTGCCATCGCTAGTGATGAGGATGTCTGGGATGATGGAGCCGATTTTCCGTTCCAGTACCACTTGGTCAATCTTGTAGTATACTGCCTGTCCTTGCTTGATGAATAGGAATTTTTTCATCTCAAGGAAAATTGCCTTTGCCATCAGGTGAATCGAAGACTGGTATCCGTGCTCACACTCTAGGCTGGATAGATGGGAGAAATGATGGATACGGATTTCCCCCTCATTCTTTGCTACAAGGGGGTGGCCGCAGGCTGGACAAAAGCAGTTGCACTTCACACCGTTGGCAACATCGTCTATATGGAGGGGATTTCCTTCCGAGTCCATAGCCATCTGCATGATTTGCCTAATCATTCCGCACCTCCTTCATTTTCGTCTTTTGGATGAGCCAGTGCCTGTAGGAATTTGAGGGCAGCCTGCTGCTTCACTTCCTTCTTTCCGCTTCCTTCCGCCATAAAGTCGCCGCTAAATCCATGGGAGGTAAGGGTGCACCGCCAGATTGGATTGCCATCACCGTCGTGGTATTCCATGAAACGGTAGACCGGATTGGGGATAACCTTTTTCTGCACCAGCTCATGGATTTGGCTTACGGGATTGGCAAGGTCAAGCTGCTGGAACTGTTGTTTGATTTCCTCTTGGCATAGGAATTGGTATGCCTGTTGGTCTGCATTGAGGAATGCTTGGTAAGGACCAATGCCTGTTCCTAGGAAATTTTGTTCTCCGATTTTTACTGCTATTTCGTAAAGACCAGTTTTGGGGTTCTTTGGCGAATGTCCAAATCCTACCGAAAACCTGATGTTGAAGAGATTGTAGGGTTCTATCTCTTGATAGAGTTGTTGGTAACGACCTGGTTTATAGAGTGGTTCTCCAAATCCAAGTAAATGGGACTTTTTCTTTACTAAAAAAGTTAGGTGACTGTTGATTGTCGCCATCTGTAGCATAGTCTCGCACACTCGGTCAAGTTTTTGAAAATCCCAGTTGCAGTCTACAGCCACTGCTCCGAGAATGGCCTCAAACAAGTCCTCCTGTACCGATGGATTTTTTTGAACCTCGTTGATGATGTCACTTTTCCCTAGGTACAGATATTGCTGGAACCCAAAGCTTTGTATGCATTTGGCGAGAGTTTCCTTGTTGACGAAGGAGGAACGAATCTTCGAGAGTTCCCCCTCACTCATCCTTGACTCCATGCCACTTTTTGTCAAGCTGGAGAATTCCTGGTACATCATTCGTGTGACGTATAAATCCAGCACCCTGTCACCATAGAATTCCAAAACCTCGTTGTCCAGTGTACTGGGATTTTCCGTTGCATAAGACTTTCTGGTAAACGCTTGGTCCAGCAATCGCACATTCTTAAAGGTATATCCAATGGCGCTCTGGATATAATCAATCTCTTCTCTATTCATGTAATTGAAGGCTCCTAAATAAAATTTAGGCACAACATCCCTGTTGCAACATGAGAAAATAAGTTTGCGTTAGGATTGGAAAATAGAAATACGAATACTAAGAAAATTCTTTTTGCTATGTCCAACTTGCATCGAAACATGACAAACAGACTGATTTTAGAACAAGTACCACTCTTTCCAGTGCCTGCTGGAAGACTAGCACAATTGGTGGATTGCGTCAAGAAGAAGGTCGCCAACCAGAAAATCAAGTGCTACCACCACCACTTGCACTCCGACCTCACCACTGCTCCAGCAGCAGGAAGTCCCGCAGGTGGTGGTGACGGATTCCGTCCCGGCCCATGTCGAATTCGTCTAGGGAGACCACATATTTGGGGAAATTGTCGTGGACGTGACGGTACACGCCGAATTCTCGTTCCGTCGTTTCTGGGCTTGCCAGCAGATAGCAGACCTGGACGTAGATTCTTTCCCCGCCTCTCTCCAGTACAAAGTCAATCTCCCGGTCTCCCACCTTGCCCACCTTCACCTCGTAGTCTCGCCTCAGCGCCTCCACACACACCAGGTTCTCCAGAATCTGGTCTATGGAATTGGCCTTG
Organism: uncultured Treponema sp.; assembly: GCA_937876905.1. Lineage (GTDB taxonomy): Bacteria > Spirochaetota > Spirochaetia > Treponematales > Treponemataceae > Treponema_F. Next base: position 24,304 of record CALEFI010000033.1, on the reverse strand, counting down.
CTGCCGTAGATTGCCGTGGCAAAGCTGTGGTCTGCCACGTAGTACTTTTCGTTTACGGTCAGCAGCCTCTTTGTGGAGATTTCCATCCGGGGAATCTTGTGGAAGAGGAATGCCTGCCCGCAGAAGCTCAGGTAGTTCATAATAGTCTCGTTGGAAACCCTGCGACTTTCGCTCTTGAAGTATTTTGCCAGGCTGGAGGAGCTGAAGGTGTGGGATATGTTCAGCAGGGTGTAGACGATGACCCGCTCCAGCAAGTCCGCGTCTCGAATTCGGTTCCGCTGGATTATGTCCTTCAGTATCACGGAGTTGAAGATGTCCTGGAGGTAGCGCAGGCAGGAGTCCGGCATGGTTTGGATGGCGGAGACAAAGGGCATTCCGCCACTTTCCAGATACCGCTGGAATAATGCCGCCGTGGACCTGTCCTGCAGGTGGGGATTTTCATTGCAGGACTGGATGAATTCGGCTAGGGAGAAGGGAAAGACTTGAATCCTGACGTATCGTCCGGCCAGATACGTTGCCAGCTCTCCAGAGAGGAGCCGTGAGTTGGAGCCGGTGATGTAGATGTCGCAGTCAAAGTCCAGTCTGAATGAGTTGATGCATTTTTCCCACTGGTTCACCTCCTGTATCTCGTCAAAGAACAGGTAGAATTTCCTCCGGCCTTCCGACGGGGAAGGAATGGCTTTGATTCGCCGGGTGATTTCCTGGTGCAATGAGGGGGCGGTGCAGAAGGATGCGTTCTGAATCTGCTCGAAGTTATAGTACAGGATATGGTCTTCCGGCACCCCCAATTCCTTCAGGTAGTCTGCAATCTGCCCCAGCAGGACGGACTTTCCCACCCGCCTCATTCCCACCAGCACCTTGATGAGATCCGTGTCCACAAAGGGCTTTACCTTATGAAAGTAAGTGTTTCGCTCCGTCATGTCATCATTTTACTGCGGTTATAACCGTAAGTCAATTATAATATTATTATTTTAACGGTTATAATTGTTAAAATAAGAAAAATAACCAAAAGATATGGCTATAACCGTATGGATGTGCTCATGGTTTGGGCGACAAGGAGCCACACCCTATCCCCCCGGCTTCTCAGTCCTCACTCCTGCCCTCCGTCCGCAGGTAGTCGTGGTTAGGAGACTTCTTGCGGGGCACAAAGCCCAGCGCCGGATTGCCTTTCTGTCCCTTGCTCCTGGCATAAAAGAATCCTGCCATGGAAAACACTGCTGCACCCACAAAGTTCACCAGCAGGTCCTTCATGGTGTCCATGAGGCCGATGTCCAGGTAGCCGCCGACTCCCAGCTCCTGTCCGTTCACCTGCACCTGGGCAATCTGCTCCACGGACACCACCTTGTTGCTGCGGCTGGCGTCCAGCGTTACGGTATGGATGCTGTGGATGACCGTGTCCTTCTGCATGTCGGTATGGAAGAAGCAGTCCATGGCAAACTCGAAGAATTCCCACAGCACGCCGATGGTCATGGAAAAGCAGAAGGCGGTGAGGGCCAGAAAGAAGGGCGAAAGGTCGAAGGTAAGCCCCTCGTTGTCGTTGAGGAGCATCACTAGGGAGAATCCCACCGCCGCTGCCAGAAAGCCGTTGAGGGTGTGCAGGATGGTATCCCAGCCGGGAATCAGCACGTAGAAGGCATTTACCTCGCCCAGAATCTCTGCCGCAAAGATAAAGCACAGGATGGTAATCTCCAGTGGTGGCGGCAGCTCCACGTGGAAGCGCACCTGCACCCAACTGGGGATGTAGAGCAGCAGGAAGGTAAGTCCACAGAAGAAGACCCCTTCGTAATTTCCCAGCATCACCTGCCGCACCATTGATGCAATCACCAGCAGGCGCAGGACGGAGAACACGATGAAGGAATTTCGGTGCTCCTTGATTTCCTTGTCCATGGCCATGCGGAATCGCTTCTGTTCCTTTCTGTTCAATGGAGCCTCCTTTGAGTCGGCTCATTTTAAGGAAGATTCCTGCTGGGTGGCAAGGGACAGGTTGGGGCTGCTGGGCAAAATTGTAGCCTAGAAGAGGGTCTTCACCAGATTCTTGAAGCTGTCCCCCCGGTGGAACTCATTCTGGAACAGGCCGAAGGAGGCCGCTCCCGGAGAGAAGACTACGGGGATGAAGTCGGGATGCGCTGTGGCAGCTGCCTTTGGCTGGCCTGGGGATTGGTTGCCGCTTGCCTCCAGATAACGATCGACCTTTAGCCGTCCTGCAAGGAGGGAGGCATTTGTTTCCAGGTGGTTTTTGAGCTCCTGCAGCAGCCGCTCCAGCGTGGGAAAGGGGCCGCGGTAGGGGAGCCCCGCCTGCACCAGCAGGGGAATCAGCTTGTTGGTGGCCGTTCCGGTCAGAAGATGGATGTTTGCCGGGGGGCACTCCTTGAGCTGCTCCACAAAGGATTGGAGGTCCAGCTCCTTGTCAGTGCCGCCACAAATCAGCTGGACGGAGCCGGAGAAGGCTCGTACCGCTGCAACCGTTGCTTCTGGAATGGTGGCGGCAGAATCGTTGAAGAAGCGGAATTCCTGCTGGCTGTTGGTTTCCCGAATGAACACATTCCAGCTGTGGAAGTATTCCAGCCGGTGGGGGATTCCACGCCATTGGCTCAGCACCTCGCGGATTCTTTTAGGAGGCACTTGAATCAGCGCAAGCACCAGGGCGGACATAAGGGCGTTTTGCTTTGAGTGCTGGCCTGGAACCTGGAGGTTGTCCAAGACGAGCTGGGGCTGGCCGAGTTGTCCTGTGGTTTGCTCGGCCTTTGGGTCAAAGTTAGGGAATTGGTCTACAGGAAGGGCTACCCAGCCCCTCCCGTCGGTATCAATCCAGCCGCCCCCATTGGTGGAGCCGCCAGATGTCCCTGCTGGCACTGGCTCTGCCGAATAACGGATGACCTTTCCCTTGGTTTCGGCGGCAAAGGTATTGCCCCAGCTGTCCATACTACAGATAGTCCACTGGCTGGAGCCCTGGTCGGCATAAATTAGCTTCTTGTCTGCTACATAGTCTTCCATGGAGCTGTACCAGTTCTGATGGTCCGGCACGATGGTGGTGATGAGGGCAATCTTTGGCTTGAGGAGGCCCCTGCCCCGAAGGTCCGCCAGCTGCCAGCTGGAAAGCTCCAGCACTACTGGAGTTGTCGCGTCTGTTTCCTCCAGAAAGGACAGCGGGCTGACGGTGATGTTGCCGCCAAGGAAGGCGTTAAATCCAGCGGCCTTTAGTCCATGATGAATGGCGCTGACGGTGGAGGACTTGCCCTTGCTGCCAGTGACGGCGATGATGGGTGCCTGTGTCAGGCTCAAAAAGATGGAGATGTCGGTCTCTATGACCTTGGCCAGGGCAAGGTAGGGATTTCCCTGGATTTGCACGCCTGGATTTTTCACCACGATGTCAGCGGTAGAAAAGTCCTCCTCATGGTGGCATCCCAGGGTGAATTTGAGCTTGCGGCCGTATTTTTGCATTTCCGGGGAGAGGTTCCGTAAGGTGGAGGCTAGCTGGGCCTGGCCTTTCGTGTCGGTGACGGTGACAATGGCTCCATGCTCCAACAAAAATCGGGTGGTGGCTTCGCCGCCGCCGTGGAGCCCCAGCCCCATGACGGTAATCTTCTTGCCGGCAATGTCTTCCAGAGACTGGATGCTACAGCCCGGCGGATATGTGTGTGCTTTGCTCATGGTCTAGCTCCTGCTGGTTTGTAATGCTGACCGCTGCTGGAAGCGGTCCAGGCCCTGCCGGACGATGAGGTCCAGCAGCTGGCTGTAGTCAAGTCCCGCCGCCTGGCACATCTTGGGGAACATGCTGATGGAGGTAAAGCCCGGCATGGTGTTGATTTCGTTCAGGTAGAGCCTGCCCGTGTCCTTTTCCAGGAAGAAGTCCACCCGGGAGAGGCCGGTACAGTCCAGGGACTTGTAGGCTTTGATGGCGATGGAGCGGATTTCCTCCCGCTGCTGGTCCGTCAGCTCGGCCGGAATTATGAGGCGGGCACCATTTGGGTCGGTGTATTTTGCGTCGTAGTCGTAGAACTGGTGGGTGGGGGCTATTTCCCCGGGAATATAGGCTCGAACCTTATTTACATCTGGTTCTGACTGCTGTAATTCCGCCCTTAATTCGTCCACAGAAAGGCTTTCTTCATGGAGGTGTTCCTCTCCCACTATTGGAGAAAAGTCCGCTCCATTTCCGGTAACAGAACATTCTATTTCTCTGGGATTTAATCCTGGTTCAATCAGTACCTTGTAGTCCCACTTGAAGGCTTCCTTCAATGCCTCCACCAGCTGCTGGAAGCTTGCCGCCTTTGCAGCTCCCACGGAGCTTCCTGCACTACAGGGCTTTACAAAGAGGGGATAGCCAAAGTCCCTTTCGGCGGAAGACACTAGGGCTTGCAGTTTAGCAGCATTCCACCCTGTTTTTTCCACATCTCCACTATGAAGACAGATGTGGGGTAACACAGGTAAGCCCGCATTTTTCCAAATAGCTTTGGTAACCTCTTTATCCATGGTAATGGCGCTGGAAAGGCAGCCGCAGCCAGTGTAGGGGATGCCTACCATGTCGAACAGTCCCTGGATGGTTCCATCCTCGCCGTAGGTTCCGTGAAGGACGATGAAGGCCAGGTCGATTTTGATGTGCACAAAGGTTCCTCCCGCTCCTGCCACCCGCAGTCCGCCGGCACAGCCGCCACCAGGAATCACCATCACCTCCCGCTGGGCATCCTGCACGATTTCCAGCAAGGTGTCCTCCTCCTCACGAACCTTGTCAATCTGACTGGGATCCTGGTAGAACCAGCGCCCCTCCTTGGATATGCCGATGAGGGTGGTTTGGTATTTTGTCCTGTCCAGATGGCGGACAATGGAGGTGGCGGAGACGATGGAGACCTCATGCTCGCCGGAGCGTCCGCCGTAAATCACTGCTATGTTCATGTATTCCCCTTGTAGCCCATTTCAGCCAAGGCAGATTTTGCCTCGGCAATCTCGTCGTAGGGCATCACAAAATCCTTGTATATAATGGAATTTTCGTGGGCCTTTCCCAAAAGCAGCACCAAGTCCCCCGCCTGTGCCATGGAAAAGGCCCTTCTGATGGCGGTCTGCCGATGGGGGATGATGAGGAGGCCGGAGCTCTCGTCCAGCTTGCCCTCCTGACGGCAGCCTGCTGCAATGTCCTCCAGCAGGGCCATGGAGTCCTCACCCCTGGGATCCTCGTCCGCCAGCATCACCACGTCGCACCAGCGGGCGGCAATTCGGCCCTGCTCCGGTCGCTTGGTGGTGTCCCGCTCGCCGCCTGAGCCGAAGACAGCGAAGATGCGGCCTGCAATTTCCTTGCGCAGGGGCGGGAAGATGGTCTGGAAGGAGGAGGGGGTGTGGGCATAGTCCACAATGACCTGGAAGGGCTGCCCGCAGTCCACCACGGTCATGCGGCCGGTGACTGGCTCCAGACTGGCGGCTTGTGCCAGCACCTGCTCCAGCGGCAGGCTGGTGGCTGTGGAGACGGCTAGGGCTGCTGCCATGATGTTGTAGGCGTTGAAGGCTCCGCTGGTTGGGGCTTCAACGACAAATTCCTTACCTGCCAGACCAGCTGCATTGCCTCCAAGCCTAAAGCTAATTCCTGTGCCATCTTGTTTTAGGCCAATATTCTTTGCCTCTACAAAGGGAATGTCCGGGGAATTTTCCGCCACAAAGGAGGAGCCCCGTCCTGCTTCCCCGTGGCTGGTAAAGCCCATCACCGGGGATGTGGTGGCCTGCACAAAGTGCTCTGCCGCCGGATCCTCCAGATTGACGATGCCGAAGGCCGGCACCTGACGGAGCTGTCCGCCGATGTTTTTTTTGTGGTCATGCCTGTCCAGTGCCCGGAAGAGGTTTGCCTTGTCGTCCCGGTACTGCTGGTAGGTTCTGTGGAATTCCAGGTGCTCCTGGGTGACGTTCATCCATAGTGCACCGTCAAACTGCACGTCGCCAAGTCGGTTGGTGCGGGGGGAAAGTCCGTGGGAGGAGGACTCCACCACGGCATATTCGCAGCCCGCCTGAACCATTTCCTGGAGCTGCCGTTGGACAATGGGAGCCTCCGGTGTGGTCTGATGCTCCGGGTTGGGGATGGCCTCACCTCCTAAAGAGTACTGCACGGTGGAGATGAAGCCTGCCTTCTTTCCCATCAGCCGCAAAAGCTGCCACACAAAGGACACGGTGGAGCTCTTTCCCTCGGTGCCCGTCACACCGATGACCACCAGCTTGGAGGAGGGGGAGTCGTAGAAGCAGTCGGCGATGGGGGACATGGCAAAGCGGGAATCCGGCACCTGCACCAGGGGCGGCATCGGCACGCCCTGCTGCCTCCGCTGGCTGATGGCCTCCTGCACGTTATCCGGCAGCTGGTCCTGATAGATGATTGCCGCCGCCCCCCGCTCCAAGGCCTGGGGGATGAAGGTGTTTCCGTGGACGTGGATGCCGGGAAGGGCAAAGAAAAGGCTTCCGGGACATGCGGAGCGGGAGTCAAAGCAGAGGCTGGTGATAAGAGGATTCTCCGAGGTCTGGGACTGGGGGAGGGCCGGATGCCACCTTGCGCCGCTTGTAGCGGAAAGGCATTGCTCCAGCGCCTGCAAAAGCTGGGAAAGCTGCTTCTCCATGAGGGGCAGTATAGCAGGATTCAGCCAATTGTAAAAGGGGCGTATGGAGGATGACTGGGTGAGGTGCAGGAAATGATGTTCCCAGCGGGTGGCTGACCGCTGGGGCAGGAGGTATCCGCCGTGTACAGGGAGGGCGGTGGGGGCTATGATCTGCTCGATTTAAAACAATTCTTCAGAGCCTCTACATCTTTAACGTTCTTGGAAATTATTGTTCCGTCATTCTTCGTGAGTTCATTCCCCCATGTCAATTTATATTCTTCGTCTTTATAAGAAAATGAAATATCCCAACCAAAATAAAATTCACCTATTGGCTCATTGTTAATTGTGGCGCCTAAATCATCTTTTAAATAATCAATTTGTTTTTTTCGGTTGGTATCCAAAATAATATCTTTATCAGTTGGTGAATATGGAGGATAAAAAACAAGTAGATTGTTTTGATAATTGTATATTCTTCCCTCCTTGTTCTTCTCAATAATCTTTTGAATATTCTTTTTATTTATAAAAAAAACATAGATTGGATAGGTATCGTTATTTTTGTCATATTGGCTTGTAATGTCTGTCTCTTTGCATAAGAGGGCATTTTCAAGAGGAAGAAGATAGTTGTAGTCAGTGAGTAATTCTTTCCAAATGTTTAAGTTGTTATTGAAAAAGCGTCTGTTATAAAGTTGTCCCCAATTGCTAAACGATTTGATAAAACATTGGAGGAATGCAACATACTGTGTCTCTTTTATTGCTTTGTTTCCAGATGCTTCAAATACTTCTTTTGCTTTTGCAAGTTTTTCCTTGAATTTTTCCCATGAGATTTTTTGGGCGGAGTCTTTATAGAGCAGGTGAATTTTTCCGTCAAATATGGGGATTCCTTCGGCATCTTCAATTTCTTGTTCTGAAACCTTTTTATTGACAATTCCCTCTAGCTTGTTGATTTCCTCGCAATTATTTCCCTTTTCAAATACTCCTTGGACTAAATCCTTGTGAGAGAGAATGTATTCATAAATATTATCAGATTTTTCTAGTCTCGATAAAAATTTCAATAGTGGAACATGGTCCATGACACTGTAAGCACAGGAATTCCTTACTAGACGTATCAATCTATGGATGTTTTCATCCTCGATTGTATAACCAATATTCAATGCTTTTACAAGAGCTTCCGTGGTGAACAGAATTTTTTCATCTCGTTTAGATGAGAAAAGAAAATTCAATAGGTTTAGAGCTTTTATTTCTTGTTTTTCTGAGTTTAAAAGTTTTTTGATGACATCATAAACTTTTTTTATCTGATTGAACTTAATTCTTTGGGAATCTATGGCAGGATTGATTTCATTGTACTCCCATTTTTCATCAGAAGAGTTTGTTAGTTTTTTTGTACCATATAATTCCAATGTTATCTTGATAATGTTTTCCAGTGCGATGTCAATTTTATTGATGTTATCTAAATCCTTTGTTTCCAGTCTTTCAAACAAGAAATCTTCCCATGTATCCCATTCTTTCGCAGCGTCCAGTCTGTATTCCTTTCCCAACTTTTCCAACTTTTCCAAGTTTTCCAAGTTTTCCAAGTTTTCCAATATGTAGGGTTTGATTTGCTCTGCGTCATTCAATTTTTCACCACGACTGTTCATGGTGATGTACAATTCCTCTCCCTGGGATGTTTGTTTTACATCAAAATAATAAAATCTTACACGATTCAGCAATGAATCATAGTCTATCTCTTTATATTCTTTTTCAGTATATTCTTTTTCAGTTGCATACTTATACAAACTGCAAATGGATGCAATTGTTTTGTCGTTGTCATATTCTGATATATACCATATCGAGTCTTTTACATTCTTAAGCTGTTCAATTGAAGTCGTTTTTGAGAAGAGATTAACTAAAAAGTGTTCTGTCAAAGGACGAACCCTGTAGGAAAAGTGCATCATTGGCTTGTTCCATCCAAGAAGCCCCTCGAATTCGTCTGTTTTGCCGGCTTTTATAGCAAAGTAGAACAACAGCAGTACTACTGTTGTAAATCTCTGCTGCCCATCAATGATATAATGCGGCACATCTTTGGGGTCAGAGGTGCTTTCTGCACCGTAAGAATATAGAAAGCCAATGTTTGACTCTTTGTTGTTGTTAAGGGAGCTGTCTAACTCGTCAAGAAATTTTTCCAGAACTAGTCTATTCTTGGAATTTCCCCAAACGTATTCACGCTGAATTTCAGGAACAACCATTGTCTGTTTCAAGAGTTCCTTAATTGACATTTCTTTCATTATTTCCTCCATCCTAAGAAATCAGAAATCTGCTTGCTGATATTTTTCGCATTTGCCTCTATTTCTTTTATGCCCCAACGAAACTCTTTTTTTATTTCTGTGGAGTCCTTCTCCAGAAAAACAGCTGCTGTAAAAGGTCTAATATAATGCTTGTTTCCAAAGAACTCAGAAACAATACGGGTTATCTTTTCATTATGAGGTGCGTTCTTGTAGCTTCTATTGACTTGTTTGTTCAAAAGAACAATATTGCCAATAGAATTCAATGAATAACGATGAAGAAGGTCATCAAATTTTTTTTGTTCTTCTGCTGATAATTTTTCACCTTCCTTTCGTTGAAGTTCTTCGATGAAGGATGTTACTTCAATTTTTTCATCCTGTTCATCATTAAAGAAATGCTCCAAGAAACTTCTGGCATCACAGCTGCTTATTTGCTCTTCCTCTTCTCTAGGGTGCTGGCACATGATATGTTCTTTGTCTTCGTCATGCGCTTTAAAATAAGGCACTGGAAGTCTATCCGTCTTTTTATCAATGAAATAGACGACATCCATCAGAAGAAGCAACTTCAATGTATCTTGAGAGTTGTACCAGTCTTCAGATATATTTTCGATTTTAGCCAACAATTCCTCACGCTTTTCAGAGGTTCCCTTTTGTGTTTGTACAAGATCCCCTAGGTTTGATGAAACCAATTCTTTTAATTTGTTTATAAAATCACTCTTTGTTGTGGATGCCTTCCATTTTTTTTGCCAAATTTCTTTTAGAGAGACCTTCTGCTTGAAATTAAAAAATAGATACCCTAAAAGGTGGTATATCTCCTGATGGTTAAACCAATCTTTCAAGGTAAGATGGAGAGAAAGAATTTCTTTATACATTTCATAGTAGTCATTTCCCTTTTCTGAGTCGAAGTCAACGCCATATTCAAAAAAATCAAATGAGATTTTTTTGTTTTCGTTGTCTGAATTTTGATTTATTTCATAAAAAAATTTATATAAAAGACTTATGGGGTATTCTTTTTGATTGAAACTAACCTCTCTTTCCAATTCACTTGGGAGAAATTGTTGGTAGTAGTCTTGCACATCCTTGATGTCCCACCATCGATTCATTTCATCAATCTCCATTCCCATGCGAACACGGAATTCATTTATTTTTTGTTTTTCAGGAGATTTTTCTTTTGCAGATTTTGTTATCAACACAGCACGAACTAAGTCTGCACCGTCTAAAGGCACTTTACCGCCATTGATATTTGCAAAAACCTTTTCTTCTTTTTCTTCTTCTTCTATTTTGTTGTCTAGTTTGTTTACAATAAGTTGTGTTTTCTTCCAAATAATATCGAAGTTTAATTGTTTATTTTCAAACCAACCTTGTATGGCTTGGGCCACTGTTAGAATATAAAACTCATCTCGGTGTTTTACATTAGAAGGATTGAGGGAACTCCAAATCTCTTTGTTCTCGTATAAACTTTTTAACTTTTCCGCAGTATTACTTCTGATTGAGTACTCCAAGATTTCAGACTTAAAGGGAAACTCTTCGTTTTTAACATTCTTATAATATGAAAGCAAAATATAGAGCGTGGTAAGTCTCTGTTGACCATCGACAACATTTAGCATTTTGCCATCTTGTATTAGCGTAATATTTTGTAAACAGTAGAATGCCTCCTCATTAGGAGATGAATCTTCAAATTTCTGTAAGTCATCTAGCAGCTTCCTTATATCATCAGCATCCCATTTATATCCTCGCTGATAGTCTGGAATATTGAACTGTTTATTTGCCTCTAAAAAATCAGTAAAAAGCTCTTCGACAGAATAAATTAACTCGCTCACTAATTCCCCCTTTTCCACTTAACTGAAACTATCTCACAAACGCATAAGCTAGTCTAGTTGTTTTCCCTGTTGTGCCGCTCTGTCCATCGATAGCCCCGCTGGTAGTTGGGAATGAAGAATTTCATGTCCTTCAAGTCCCCAATTGCTTTTAGTTCAATCCCCATATTATCTCCTGTTGTGGGTTACTATGCCGTTAGAAAAGCATTATGTCATGTGATTTTCTATAAACTTACAGGAAACATAGTAATATCAAAAAGAGGGATTGTCAAAAATAATTTCTCTGATTTCCATTTCTTGCCGTCGGCTCAATTGGACTTCATCGACAGGGTGATTTCTCACTGAGAAGGGGCTGGAAACTCAGTGAGAAAAAATTTTTTCTCACTGGAAAACCATTGGTTTCTCAGTGAGAAGCCGCCGAATCTCAGTGAGAAATTGGTGTGGGTGGACAGTGGCACTGTTTGTGGGGCTGGAGACGGGGGCGAGAAGCTAGGGAACAATGAGAAGTCACCCGCTCCAAGTTCCTCCACGCCTCACACCCTGCACCGCACCAGCATTCCCTGCGACAAGGGCAGGTGGGTGTAGATGAGGCAGGGGTGGCCGTGGCATACCCAGTCCATCAGTTCTCCGGTGGCCGGATTCACCAACTGGTAGTCGGCACCAGAGGCGGTGAGGGCGGCGGTATCCGGGGCTATGAACTGGAGCTCCGTGGCTGGAGCCGACGTGTTGCCGGACCGAGGGGCTGAAATCTTGTTCATGGAGTCGTAGACATAGAAGTGCCAGCCTTCCCGGTGGACGGCTACTGGCGGGCATTTTTCCGGATGGGCGGCATGGTCGGCTTCCCGTGCTGCCCGGGCGGCGGGGTGCAGGGCCTCCAGCTCCTGCTGGCGGGTGGCAAGGGTTTGGGCCGCCTGTGCCAGGACCTGCTCCGTGGAAACCTGGGTGCCCACGGCGGCGCAGAGGTCGTAGGGGCTGGTGGTGGCACCGCTGGTGGTCTCGTTGGCATCGTCGCTGCCGTAGTAAAAGCCGGTGCCAAAGGCACGGTGGCTGGTGTTGTACAGCTCGTCCACAAAGGGGGCGGCCTCTTCCCGGCTGATTTTTCCCTCCAGGGCATCGATGGCCTTGCGGTAGGCACGGGTCACCAGGGCCACGTAGTAGACACTTTTCATGCGGCCCTCCACCTTGAGGGAGTCAATACCGGCAGCCCTCATGTCCTCCAGATGGTCAATCATGCACAGGTCCTTGGAGGAGAGGATGGCGGTAAAGTCCTCCCCCTCAAAGACGGGGAAGTACTCGCCGGGCCGCTTCCTTTCCTCCAGCACCAGGGTTCCGGACTGGGCCAGCTCCTTGTCCACCACGGGACCGCCCAGAAAATTGACCGCCATCTCTTGCCTCCCTTGCTTTGCGGGGGCATGAAGCAGGCTTTGCTGGCTGGGCAGGGGCTGGGTGCTCAGCAGGTTGAAGTCCCAGCGGCAGGTGTGGGCGCAGGCCCCGCCGTTGGCGCTGCGGCCGGTCAGGTAGGCGCTCAGCAGGCAACGGCCGGAGTAGGCGATGCACATGGCTCCATGCCCGAAGGCCTCCAGCTCCATCTCCGGCACGGCATCCTTGATTTCACGAATCTCTTCCAGGGAGGCTTCCCGCCCCAGCACCACCCGCTTGAATCCCAGCTGGCGGTAAAGCTTCACCGCCTCGCGGTTGATGCAGTTGGCCTGGGTGCTCAGGTGGAGCGCCGCCTGGGGAAAGTGCTTCTGGATGAGGTTCACCATGCCGATGTCCTGGATGATGAAGGAGTCAATGGGATAGCAGCGGAAGTAGTCCAGCTCGCTGAGGAATTTGTCTATGTCCTTGTTGTGGAAGGTGATGTTCAGGGCGCAGAAGAGCTTCTTGTCAGGATGCTGCTCCTTCAGCCTGATGATGCGCTGGTATTCCTGCTCGTAAAAATTGTCAGCCTTCACCCGCAGCGAGAAATTCTTCAGTCCGATGTAGGCGGCATCCGCCCCGTAGGTGTAGGCGTAGTACAGCTTGTCGTAATTGCCTGCTGGTGCAACAAGTTCCATCATTCTGTTTCCTCTGTCTTGTTGTAATTTTGGATGTAGGAGCCTACCCGCTGGACGGCGAGATGGGCTTGGGGCAGGTGCTCGTGGGCCATCTGGAACATGAACATCATGCCCGGCCAGATGTCCAGGGTACAGGGGATACCACTTTCCTCCAGCTTTTTGTGGAAGTGCCTGATGCCTTCCACCGTCGGCTCGTCGCCGCCGCACTGGATATAAATTGAAGGAAAGTTCTCCAGGTTGTTCTTTGCGATGTACAGGGGCGAGATGAGGGGGTTCTTGAGATTTTCCTCGCTGGTGTAGAGTCGTGCGCAGCTGGTGATGGCTTCCGCCGAGAGGATGCCGTCGGTCAGCCTTTTGTCTGCCAGGAACTCCGAGTCGGGATTCAGGTCTAGCCAAGGCGAGAGCAGGATGGCGCTCCGTATTGTCTGCCGCAGCTCCTCCTTGAGATTCTGGACTAGGGCCAGCAGCAGGGAGGCTCCCGAACCGTCGGCGGCAAGGATGATGTGCGGCATCTCCTGGCCAGCCGTCAGGATTCGCTCGTGAATCTTTCCGAAGACCATCTGCAGGTCCTCCAGTGCCGCGGGATAGGGGAACTGGGGGGAGAGGCGGTACTCCGGCAGAATCAGCTGGGTCGAGGCCTCCGCCGCAAAGGAGGCGCAGAAGCTGCGCCAGGAGGCCCTGGAGCCTGCGACAAAGCCGCCGCCGTGGATATAGATGATGAGCCGGTTCGATGCCATCACCTCCGGAGACAGCACGTCGCAGGTGATGCCGCCAAAACTCTTTTCCCGGCAGTCCACCCGGGCGGGAAGATAGGGGGAGGAGAATTCCTGCTCTACCCTCTCTTTGATGGCTTCAGGCTCCAGCTTGGGGGACAAAACCAGGGTTCGCAGCTTTTTGATAGCCCTCCGCCTGTCCGCCTTCCCCGCGCCGCCGCCACTTTCTGCAGTGTAGGGAAAAAATCTCATAAGTCCCAGTATAGCAAATTTATGGAGAATATGCTATACTCGGCAAATCATGCCCATAAAGATACAGTCTGACTTGCCTGCCTGTTCCGTTCTGGAACGGGAGAACATCTTTGTAATGACGGAGCAGCGGGCCGCTCAGCAGGACATCCGCCCCCTCAAGATTGCCATCGTCAATCTCATGCCCACCAAGATTGCCACGGAGACCCAATTGCTGCGGCTCTTGGGCAACACTCCCTTGCAGGTGGAGATTTCGCTGGTGCACATGGATTCCCACCAGTCCCGCAATGTGGGCAGCGACCATCTGGAGCGTTTCTACATTCCCTCCAAGGACGTGCTGAAGTCCCGGTATGACGGCATGATTATCACCGGGGCGCCGGTGGAGCAGCTTCCCTTTGAGCAGGTGGATTACTGGAGCGAGCTTTGCGACATCATGGACTTTGCTAGGGAGAATGTGTTCAGCACCCTGCACATCTGCTGGGGCGCCCAGGCGGGGCTCTATCATCATTACGGGGTGGGCAAGCAGCCTCTGGAGAAAAAGCTTTTCGGCATCTTTCCTCACCGCCGCACTGTTCCGGCGGAGCCCCTGCTCCGTGGCTTTGACGATGTGTTCCTCGTCCCTCAATCCCGCCATACCACCGTTCTGAGGGAGGAGGTTGCGGCCCAAAGCCAGCTGGACATTCTGGCTGAGTCCGAGGAGGCCGGGATTCTGCTGGTGAAGTCCAAGTCAAACCGAGAAATCTTTATGACCGGCCACTTGGAATACGACACGGAGACCCTGGCCCAGGAGTATTTCCGGGATGTGCGCCTGGGGCTGCCCATCGAAATGCCGGTGAACTACTTTCCCGACAACGACAGCCTCAAGGCTCCCCTGTCAACCTGGCGGGGCACTGCCCATCTGTTCTACTCCAACTGGCTCAACTACTACGTCTACCAGGAGACGCCCTTCAACCTCACCGACATCCATTGGGACTGACCCTCCGGCAGAAGTCCATTCCCAATTTCAATGACAGTGGATCCAGGTGAGCTCGTGCTTGTTGTAGTGGAGGTGGAGGACCTTGCTGTTGGGAATCGAGGCGAACTCATCCACCAGCGCCCAGTCAATCCTTCCCTGCATCTTTATGGTGCATATCATGTTGGGGCAGAGGCCGCTTTCCAACCAGCGATGAATCCATTTCAGTAGACGGCTGGGATAACAGATGACATCGGAGAAAATCCAGTCAAAGCTCCCCAGCTCCTCTGGCGGCAGGGTGAAGGCATCGTGCCTCTGAAAGCTGACAAGCTGGTGCTCCATCAGCTGCGGGGTCAGGGGGCTTCTGTCCACGGACAGGACCTGGCATCCCAGTTGCACCAGCACCCAGGTCCAGCCGCCGGGACAGGCTCCTGCATCGAGGCAGCGCTGGCCTTCCTGGGGCATCCGCTGGAAAATAGCCTGACTTTGGGTCAGGGCCTCCTGAAGCTTGAGGTAGGCCCGGCTGGGAGGATTTTCGTGGTCCTCCACAAGCTGGATGAGTCCGCCGGGAAAGATGCTGGACGTCCTTGCAGAGGCAATCAGGGTGTTGTGCCCTGTCAGGCTGTACAGTCCGCAGGTGGACGAGGGAACCTTGCAGGGGAATTTGCGGGGCTTTAGGTTCATGTAGGGAAGCTTCTCCTGAATCAGCTGGCTGCGCCGGAATGAGGTGGTGGGGTAGGGGGCCCAGCTTCGCTGGATGGATTTCAGGGCCGTTGCCGCATCCCCGATGGAGGTGAAGCTGATTTCCACCGGCTCCAGCAGGATGGTGCTTGCCCAGTAGGGAATGGCCGCTGGATTTGGACCGCAAAGTATTTCCGGCAGGACATCGGGCTTGAGGAGAAGGAGGTCTTCGTGGCGCTGTGCGTTGCGGATGTCCTGGGGAGAGAGTCCGAATCGCTCCCGCAGCTCGGAAAGGAGGAAGTCGAGTTGGCCAGGAAAGGCGAGGTATCCGATGCTGCCGGGAGGAAATGGGGTGGTGCTTGCCATAATTTACCGTACTATAGAATGGTTGAGCGCTAAAGTCAAGATTCAGGATACTCGTGGAGACTCCGATTTGTGCCGGTTTGCCGCTGCCCTATTGACATGAGTCGCTCGTTTTGCTAGAGTACGGATAACAAATTGATAGAAACCATCTTTCCTGATTCATTAATCAAATCATAATACATGGAGAGTTTTAATGGCACCGATTCAAAGGCGGCGTTTTGTGGACACGTCAGAAAATCAGCCCCAGGATGACCACCCGGAGCTTGAGCTGGAAGGCCCTGCAACAGATTTTCAATCACCTAAAGAAGTTGAACCAACTGAAACGAGGAGTGAAGGCTCCAATTCTCCCACCCAGGAAGACAGCCAACCATTATCAGAAATGTCTGCCACAGAGAATGCAGCGGAATCGGCTCCATCCCCACGGGAGCGGGTGACGGTGCGTCGTCCGGTGCGCCGCCCCTCACCAAGATTTGGGGGGGAGGGAGAGCATTATTCACGCAGCAGGAATTCCGGTGATTCGGAGCACTATGGCCGCGGCAGGCCACCGTCCGGGGATGGCGAGTACATGCCCCGTGGTCGGGGACGCAGCGGAGGCTTCAGACCATCCTACAGCCGTGGGGCTCCCAGTGGAGGCTATGATCGGAACAGCCAGTTGAATGCCGAGATGGAGGCTGCCCGTGCCGCTGCCATGGCGGAAGATCCGAATATGGACTCCAAGCCACGCCTTTCCATTAATGAGTTGACCAGTATGGGAATGCATGGACTGCGGAGTATGGCCAATGAGTATGGCTTTTCCGACGATGACCTGGCTCCCATGAAAAAGCAGGAGTTGATCTTTGTCATCCTGAAGGCCCATACCGAGCATGGCGGTATCATCTTTGCCAGCGGTGCCCTGGAGATTCTGCCTGATGGCTACGGCTTCCTCCGCTCTCCCCAGAATAGCTACCTTCCCGGTCCAGACGACATTTACATCTCTCCCAGCCAAATCCGGCTTTTTAACCTGAAGACGGGGGACACTATCTCCGGCCAGATTCGCTCTCCCAAGGAGGGTGAGCGCTTCTTTGCCCTGCTAAGGATTGAGACTATCAACTTTGACGAGACTCGTGTTGCCCAGACCCGTATTCCCTTTGAGAACCTGACACCCCTCTATCCCAATGAAAAGCTTAATCTTGAGACAATAACCGACGAGATTTCCACCAGAATAATGGACTTGTTCAGTCCCATTGGAAAGGGCCAGCGCTCGCTCATCGTTGCGCCGCCCAAGGCTGGTAAGACCATCCTGATGCAAAAGATAGCCAACGCTATCACCGCAAACCACCCGGAGGTTTACCTCATCGTGCTGTTGATTGACGAGCGCCCGGAGGAAGTCACCGAGATGGAACGCTCCATCAAGGCGGAGGTGATTTCCTCCACCTTTGATGAGCAGGCTACCCGCCATGTGCAGGTAGCGGAGATGGTGCTGGAAAAGGCAAAGCGGCTGGTGGAGCACAAGAGGGATGTGGTCATCTTTTTGGACTCCATCACCCGCCTGGCACGGGCCTACAACCAGACTGCGCCTACCTCCGGCAAGGTGCTCTCCGGCGGTGTGGACTCCAACGCCCTGCACAAGCCCAAGCGCTTTTTCGGTGCTGCCCGGAATGTGGAGGAAGGAGGAAGCCTCACCATCATCTCCACCGCCCTGATTGAGACTGGCAGCCGCATGGACGAGGTTATCTTTGAGGAATTCAAGGGAACCGGTAATATGGAAATCAATCTGGATCGCAAGCTTGCCGACCGTCGTCTCTTTCCCGCCATCAACATCAAAAAGTCCGGCACCCGCAAGGAGGAGCTGCTTTTGACCGAGGAGGAGCTGCAGAAGGTGTGGGTCTTGAGAAAGGTCATTAGTCCCATGGACGACGGGGAAATCATGGAGCTCCTGCTTGACAGAATGAAGAAAACCAAGAATAATGAGGCGTTCCTCAAGTCCATGAATAGCATGGGTAACGACTGATTGGAGCGATAGTTTCGGAGACTATTCGCCGTGTGGGTACAGATGATTTCGAATCCCTGTATTCGGGCATGGCGATTGTAATTTATGGAGGATAGAATGAAAGAGGGTATCCACCCCAACTATGAGTTGACAAAGATTACCTGCGCCTGTGGTAATGTAATCGAGACACGTTCAACGGTTAAGGATATTAACGTTGAAATCTGCTCTGCCTGCCATCCCTTCTTTACTGGCAAGCAGAAGCTGGTTGACACAGCGGGACGCATCGAGCGGTTTAACAAGCGGTTCAAAATCAACCAGAACTAGTTGGCACAAGGCCAGGCAAATGCCTGGCTTTTTTATTTGGGGAGGGATTTATCCTGAAGGTTCCTGAGGTGCAATCTGGATGTCAGGGGAGTTTTGTCACATCTATCCACTGTCCTGAGCCGGAGTGCTCCTCCAACTCAGGAATGGTCAGTTCGATGGCACTGTTGCTGCTGCCACAGGCGGGAAAGACTGTCTCAAACCGTTTGAGGGATTCGTCAAGGTAGACGGCCACACCGTCATTGATTCCGAAGGGGCACACACCACCCACTGCATGGCCCACCAGGGTTTCCACCTCCTCCGGGGTGAGCATCTTGGCCTTGGCTCCGAACTGAGTCTTGTACTTGGGGTTGTCGATTTTGGCATCCCCGGCGGCAACAATCAGGATTGGCTTGCCGTCCACCAGGAAGGAGAGGGTTTTTGCGATGCGGCAGGGCTCGCAGTGCAATGCCTGTGCTGCTAGCTGCACGGTGGCGCTGGACACCTCAAATTCCTGGATGCGCTCTGCCATTCCCCTTTCTTTGAAAAATGCTTTTACTCTTTCTATTGCCATTGTTGCTCCTTGCTGCGATAGCCATTTATATACTGTTTCCCAAAAATAAAAAGCCTCCCGACGAATGGCTTCCATCGGAAGGCTCATGCTTGCCAGATTAATTCCTATTTTTTAAGATTAGCCTCAAGCTTGTCCAGCTCGGCGGCCAGTTCCTTGGGCAGGCGGGAGCCGAACTTGGGATAGTGATTGGTGCGGATGTCGTCGATTTCCTTGAGCCAGCCCTCCTTGTCCACGGAGGTGATGGCGGGAACGTTCTCCTTGTAGATGTCTTCAAGACCATCCAAGTTCAAGGCTCCTTCCTTGGGGATATAGCCGATGGCGGTGTCCACGCAGTTGTCCTTGCCGTCGCAACGGTCGAAGATCCAAGCCAGGACACGGCTGTTGTCGCCGTAGCCGGGCCACATGAAACCGCCGGGAAGCTTTTCGTTGGACTCGTCCTTGCGGAACCAGTTGACGTAGAAAATCTTGGGCAGCTTGTCGGCATCGGTCTTCTTGCCGATGTTGATCCAGTGCTGGAAGTAGTCACCCATGTTGTAGCCGCAGAAGGGCAGCATGGCGAAGGGGTCGCGGCGAACCTGTCCTACCTGGTCGGAGATGACGGCGGCGGTGACCTCGGAACCAACGATGGAGCCCAGGAACACGCCGTGGTTCCAGTCCCGGCTCTGGTGCACCAGGGGAACGGTGGTGGCGCGGCGTCCTCCAAAGAGGAAGGCGCTGATGGGCACACCCTTGGGATCCTCCCATTCGGGGGCAATGCAGGGACACTGGCTGGCGGGTGCGGTGAAGCGGGCGTTGGGATGGGCGATTTCCTCTCCCTTGGGGCTCTTGTCCTTTTCTGGGGCACTCTTCTTGTTGCCGTGCCAGTCCACCAGCTCTCCTTTGGCAGGATAGCCGATTCCCTCCCACCAGATGTCTCCGTCCTCGGTGAGACCGCAGTTGGTGAAGATGGTGTTCTCCTTGATGGACTCCATGGCGTTCTTGTTGGAGCTGTCGCTGGTGCCGGGAGCCACGCCGAAGAATCCATTCTCCGGGTTGATGGCGTAGAGCCGTCCGTCCTCGCCGAACTTCATCCAGGCGATGTCGTCACCGATGGTCTCAACCTTCCAGCCGGGGATGGTTGGGATGAGCATGGCCAAGTTTGTCTTTCCGCAGGCGGAGGGAAAGGCTCCAGTTACGTACTTCACCTTGCCCTCTGGATTGGTGAGCTTCAGAATCAGCATGTGCTCTGCCAGCCAGCCTTCGTCACGGGCCAGAACGGATGCGATGCGCAGGGCAAAGCACTTCTTGCCCAAAAGGGCGTTTCCGCCGTAACCAGAGCCATAGGACCAGATGGTGCGCTCCTCGGGGAAGTGGGAGATGTATTTGTGGTCCATGTCTGCACAGGGCCACTCGCCGTTGTCGCTCTCGCCGGTAGCCAGGGGCTTTCCCACTGAATGGAGGCAGGGAACGAATTCCCCGTCGGTGCCCAGCACGTCGAGAACCTTTGTGCCCACACGGGTCATGATGTCCATGTTGCAGACAACGTATGCGGAGTCGGTGATCTCAATGCCGTTCTTGGCGATGGTGGAGCCGACCGGGCCCATGGAGAAGGGGATGACGTACATGGTGCGTCCCTTCATGCAGCCGGTGTAGAGGCCAGTCATGGTGGCCTTCAGTTCCTTGGGGTCAATCCAGTGGTTGGTGTGGCCGGCATCCTCCTCCTTGACACTGGCGATGTAGGTACGGCCTTCGACACGGGCCACATCTGAAGGCTGCGAGCGGAACAGCACGCTGTTGGGGCGCTTCTTCAGAGGAGTTGCAAGTCCAGACTTGATCATGTCCTGCATGAGCCGATCATACTCTTCCTTTGAGCCGTCGCAGACATACACATTATCGGGCTGGCACATCTTTGCGACCTCTTCAACCCAAGCCTTGATCTTGGGATGCTTGATGTCATTGATTGTCATAATACCTCCTTAATTTTAGACAGGCTGCTGGCCTGTTTCTTGGCTTGGCGCACGTAAAAATAATATCCCTTTTCTGGCTTTTATTCAACCAAAAGAAGGGAACTGCATGTGTATCGAAAAAAAACTGACTCATGCGGGGGTACATGCCCCAATCTTGAGTAGAAATAGGGAAGTTGCTACCTTATGAGAGCGACCCCGAACGCTCTGCGTCAGGGGTCGCTCATCGCTGGTCCTCGTCCATATCTGTCTGGAGGGGGCGGGGAGGAAGGTAGCTACACCGCAATACTAAAGATGGCACCGGTCTGTGGCGGCACTGTGGGCACTGCAAAGATGGTGGAGTCTGCTGCGGACACTGCCAGCTGAACCTGGTCGGAAAAGTTCTTGATAAGGGCATCAATCTGCTTGGTGTCGGTAACTGGGTCTACGGAAGAAGGGGTGGGATTCTGCTTTGCCGCTGTGAGCCGGTCAATCAGGGTGTTGAGAATCTGAATCTTGTTGATGTTGACTCCCCGCTGGTTCTGTCTTGCCGCCACGCCGGAAATGTGTTCCAGCTGTGAGTAGACCACAAGATTCGGCTGCACCGGAACCTTTACCTTCCCGGAATTTGCGGCGACTGAAGAATATGAAAAGATATTTACGTTACTGATGTTGGATACCATATCTCGCCTCCCTAAACCTTATATCGGTTGCAACGCAAAGCAGTTTAGCGAAATATTTTCGAAAGGCAGGTGCGAGAGAAGGCTAGTGGTGCTGCTTGGACCATTCCGCCAGACGCTGCTCCAGCGACATGATGGTGGACAGGTCCTTGGCGGCTGCCGCGTCGGAAAGCCAAGGGATGATGACCCTGTCCTTGAGGCCTTCCCAGCGGGGCAGCAGGGAGGTGGGCGGAACAATGTACTGGGCTGCCGGCACATTGTCCAGAAGGGGCTTGCAGTAGATGGGAAAGACCCGCTCCGTCACATTCTGCATGGCGGAAAAGCCTCCTGCAATACCAAATGTAGAGATGCTCAAGTCCATGATGGTGGCCCGCTCCATCATCTGATGCTGGCTTTCCTCCTGCATGAACCAGGATACAAATGCCTCTGCCCCTGCCGTGTTCCGGGAATTCCGGTGGATTCCCATAAATACAATATCATCCTCCACCGGAATCCTGTTGTCCTGATGGACCCAGCGGAATCCAATTTCCTTGAGCAGATTTTGCGGGGTGGAAAAAAGCTGGCTGCTGGTGGTGTAGGCAAACAGGCAGGAGCCGGACAGAACCTGCCGTGCCTTGGGGGTGTACAGGTACTTGAAGGCAAAGTCCCGCTCCTCCTGGATAGAATCGTTCACCGTTTGTGTCCACTGGTGGAGGTAGTCTATAACCAGCTCCAGCTTCTCCTGGCTCCACATCAGAGAGTTCTCGGAACCACGGAAATTACCCCCTTTTAGTTGTGCGGCAATATAGAGGAAGTCGGGGCTCCAGCTGGGTGCAAATCCCATGGCGGTGTGGACATTGGAATTCCCCTTCCGGTTGAATTTGCTGGCTATGTCTCGAATCTGGTCCAGGGTAAGCAGATGGTTTTCTGTCACCAGGTGGCTGTTCTTTGTGGCAAAGATGATGGCGGGTAGGTTAAAGCTCACTGGCAGGAGGTATTGCCTGTTCTGGACACTGCCGTAGTCCAGGAGCTGGGGATAAAAGAGGGATTTGTTTATTTTCCGCCTTGTAAACAGATAGTCAAGCGGCCGGAACTGCTTGATGGTGGTGTCATTTCTAAGCCACGAGCCTACCACAAGATCCGGTGGCTGTTGGTCTCGGTCTGGAGGCAGGGCCGCCACGGGGGATTCCTTGTAGACCACCACAACCTTGACGGCATCCTGGGCAGCGTTGAATAGCTCTGCGTAGGAGGCGAATTCCTGTCGGTCCGTCCATATTACTACCGGCTCCTTATTGTTGGAGCAGGAAACGAGACAGGATAGGAGGAGGACAAGTACGGCGCACCGCCAGGCAGCCTTTCCTCCGCTACTGAGCCAGCTCATCGGCTATTGCGTAGATGGCCCCATAGACCTCATCAATGAGCTCCACGTCGATGCTGGAAAAGGCCACCCGCAGTGTCTTTTCGTCGATGGAGACGGTTCCAATGCCCCTTTCCTTTAACAGATGCTGGCGGAGCTCCTCAGCATTTACCCCTGTACAATGGAGGCTCATAAAGTAGCCTGAGTTGAAGGGCATGGGCTGCAAGACCCTGTGGTCACGCCGTGTCTCCAGAAAGGCGCGGACCCTGTGGTAGCGCTCCTCCAGCATGTCACGGCAGGACTTCTTTTCAGCCTCCAGACTAGGCTCCTTAAAGGCTCGAAGCAGGATGGACTGGGGGATGGTGGAGCTACAAGACACGGAGGAACGGATGTCCCCCATCAACTTTTTTTCCAGCGCATCGTAGTGTCCGTTGGTGAGGCCCTTGCCGCCGAAGGTCAGGAAGCCACAGCGGAATCCCCACACGAAGTCCTCCTTGGTGGGGCCGTCTATCTTTGCGGCAAAGACGTTTTCGTGGATGTCCGAAAGCCAGGCGAATAGGGATTCCCGTTCGATGTTGTCCTCATAGTCCAGGCCGTAGTAGGCATCGTCACACCAGACCATAATCTTGCAGCCAGTCTGGGCCACCTCCTTGATTGCCTGGCAGATGGCGGCGGCCTCCTCCTTGGTGGGAGAATAGCCAGAGGGGTTCTGGGGAAAATTCAAGAGGAGACAGATTCGGCCGTCGGCGGCGTGCTCCTCCAGGGCCTTCTGCAAATGGGCGACGTTGAAGCCGTAATCAAGCCCCATGCCGGTGAACAGGTCGAACTGCTTGTAGCGGGCCTGCCGCCGCTGTGTCATAAGTGTGTAGTTGTCCCAAGAGGGGTTTCCAGCCAGCAGCACCTCGTCCCGATCCAAAAAGAGGTCGCACAAGTAGGACAGGGCGGCGGTAAGTCCGGGAACCACCACGGGCAGGGAAAAGCTTTTTCCCTTGAGTGTGGGATTCTTCTCCAGAAGCTTTTCCTTCCATATTTCCCGAAGCTCCGGGTTGCCCGCTGTGGGGGCATAGGCAACCAGCTCCTGGGGGGTAAAATCCGGAGTCTGCTTTTGAATGCAGGGGAGGATGACGGGCTTTCCCTTGTGGAGGGTCATGCCGATGGTTGCGTTGGCAACCTTGCCGAACTGCTTTGCCTCGTTGCTCTGGGCAATGATGCCCTTGGGAAAATACATCCGGCGGCCAAAGTCGGACAGCAAGGAGCCTGGGGTGGTACCCTCCAGAATCTGATTCAATTCTTGTGCTAAAGTGTGTAACATGGTAAAGTGTATTATCCTGAAAGGTGCTTTTTGTGTCAATGCTCATATCCATGTGGCCAAGCCCCGGTGTTGCGGACATCTTTGGGAACTTTAGGGATGAAGGTTAAGGAAAGACTTATGTTGCAAGAAAATACATTGCCCCCTGAATTTCAGAGGGTCATGGGTTTGCTGAATGCCTGCCGGGAAGAGGTGGCCAAGCGTGTGGTGGGCCAGCGGGATGTAGTGGAGGGAATCCTGGTGTCCCTGCTTGTGGGCGGCCACGTGCTGCTGGAGGGAGTGCCGGGGCTGGCGAAGACCCTGTTGGTAAAGACCGTGGCCGACATCTGCGGACTGAGCTTTAAGCGAATCCAGTTCACTCCCGATCTGCTGCCGGCGGACATCACCGGAACCCTCATCTACCAGCAGGGGACGGGGGAATTCTCTGTGCACAAGGGTCCGGTCTTTGCCAACCTAGTGCTGGCTGACGAGGTGAACCGTGCTCCGGCCAAGGTGCAATCAGCCCTGCTGGAGGCTATGGCCGAGAATCAGGTGACCATCGGCGAGGAGACCTATCGGCTG
>CALEFI010000032.1 GCA_937876905.1 uncultured Treponema sp. | reverse complement strand
CCGATTTTTACCCCCAGGATCAGCTCCACCACCTGCCGGCAGATTTCCTCGTCGTACATGATACGGGAAAAGATGAAGTCGTCGGTGAAGGTGAGGCCCTGCCAGCGCCGCTCAAGCTCCTGTTCACTAAGCATTTTTCCTCCTTGTTTCACATACAATTATTCGCTTTAAACCGGAGGAAATATGCGTTTTTTGCGGCGGGAATTTTATTTTTTGAAAGCCCCTTAACCCAGGCTCCGGGAGCAAGTCTCGGCCGCAGCCTCCCAGAGGGCTGAGACATCCTTCCATATTGCTACTAGATGCAATATCTTAGACTCATTGATTGGGGGACATGGAATCGGCAGCTCTTCCATCCTGAAATTTTTCCTGTAGCCACAGCTTTACATCTAGCTTAATCTCATGGTGTGTGGCACGAAACAGCTGCTGGAATGCCTTCCACACCATCCTGCGGGTCTTGCCATCCACCTGAAGCAGGGCTCCCATCGCCTTGGCGGGATTCCTCTTCCAGTTGTCCGCCAGCTCGGAAAGGCTGGTTGCCTGGGAGCTGGCAAGCACCGTAAACAATGCCTCCACAAACCGTTCACGCTCCTGAACGGTTAGATTTTTGAGCCAGCTCTTGACGCTACGGTCTATGATGGCACTGGCATCAGCCACCTGCTCAACCTCCATAAACCGAGGTCCATCCAGCTGCCAGGAAAGCAGGTTGTGCTGCATCAATCCGGTCTCCTGGCTTTTTACCACGGTATAGTCCCCGTCATGCTTCATCAAAAGCCCCACGACAGAGTGGTCTGGGACAAATGTTCGCACTCGCCCCCCGATTGCCTGGAACTCCTGCATTGCAGAAATGTCCATCTCAAAGCCGGGGCCATCAAAATTATACACACTAATTATCCGCTTCTGAATCTTCCTTCCGCAAAAGGCGGCGGAATAAATGGAAATATTTCCTCCCTTGGAATGGCCACCCACCCTGATTTTGCCCGGCAAGCGGCTGGCTGCCGCCACAAGATAGTCCAAGGCTTCCTTCTGGGAGGGAACCGACGCCATAAAGGTCATGTTAAAGTCTTCCTTCCAGCCAACCAGAGAGTCGTCGGTACCACGGAACACCACAAAAAAACTGCCGTCCTCCAACAACAGGGTGAGGGCGGCAAACTGCTTTTCACGCACCTCATCCAGCCGCTCCACAAAGCCGCAGAGCCTCATCTGGCCATACCGACGGGTCGCCGCCATCGCCCGGAACAGTCCCACCACCTCTTCTCCAAACAGGAGCCCCATGTCGGAGCGCTCCATAATGTCTGGCGCTGCAAAAAAGGCCGAGGCAGCCTGTGACAGGGCAATGCCATCCTTGGTAAATTCATCTGGAACAATGCCCTGTAGTTTCAGATAAGCGAATTCACAGCAAATCAGGGCGTCAATCTCGTTGAACGGGGCGACATCAAAAGACAGGTCCCCCCGCCAAGCTATGTAGTCAAGGATTGTGCTCATAGATTAAAAATACTTCCTGCCCTCCGGCGGGTCAAGTCGAACCATCACTCCTTGCCCCCCAACATCTATCCTTTGTCCTGTTTCCAATTACTCCCTGTCCACGCCCGATGCCCTGCGAAACCAGATTCGGCACTCAAGGGCGGACATGATTATAGCCACAATAGAAAACCAGTAGAACCAGCCACCAAATCCCGCAAAAAAATTGTAGACCCCATGGAGCAGGGTAGACAGCACAAAGGGCATCACCATGGGGCTTCTCGTGCCATCGGGCTTCTCCACGGGATTCCGCCAGGTCCACACATAGATTCCCGAAAGCCCCGCACAAAAGCTATGCATGAGGACTGCCGTCAGAGTCCGCGTCTCTATATTATGGTATCCTGAAAAGAGATAGATTATCGTCTCGAAGCATCCCAAGGACAGGCCGCATATAAAGGCCATGGCAAAGAAGGCCGCAAAGCCCGGTTTCCTATGGGGCAGCAGCAGCATGGTGAACATCTTCACCGTCTCCTCTATGAGTCCGTTGAAAACCATAACGGTGATGAGAGCGGAAATCATGGTGTTGGCGGTAAAGACCGGCAGCCCCCCCACAAGATTCTGGATTATCACAATGGGAACCAAAGAAAGGAGCCCAAGCAAGGTGGAAGCCAAGCCATACCGAACCTTAAATCCAGGAACCACAAGACAAAAGAGCACAAGGAAAACCACCAGCGGCACAAAGCTCAATCCCATCATTGCATACACAGACATACCTACACCATACTCCGAAATCAATTTCTGTTGCAAGCGACACAATCACAGGATATAATCTCACTATGAGCCAAGGAATCATTCTTTTAGGGATAAAGCATTGTGGCAAGTCCACCCTGGGACGGATGCTGGCAGCCCAGTTCAACTGCCCCTTCTTTGACACCGATGACATCATCACTGAAATGACCGGCAGCCCCCCCCGCAAAATCTACCAGGAAGAGGGCGAGCAAGCCTTTATGGAGGCGGAAGCCCGTGCCTGCGAGCATCTGGAGCACCACATTGCTTCCCTAGGGGAGGACGAATACATCATCGCCACAGGAGGCGGCATCTGCAACAATCAGCGGGCACTGGACTCCTTGCAGCGGCTGGGCTTCTCCCTCTTTCTGGAGGTGCCGGAGGAGATTGCCGCCCAACGAATCCTGGATGAGATTGAGTGGGAGGACGGCACGATGAAAAACCTTCCTGCCTACATCGCCAGCGAGAATCCTTCCACACCAGAAGAAGTCGCCACAATCTTCAGCGGCTTCTACAAGGAGCGCACCACCCGGTACCGCAAGCTGGCCCAAATCACCTGCCGACTCAAGGGCGAGACTCCAGAGGAAAACTGCCAGCTGTTGCGGGAAGCCCTCTTTTCCCAGGACTGCCGCTGGGACTAGGCCCCATCCAGACAAAACCTTCACGTTGCCAATGATTTAAAATAGAAAGGACCGGAACTCCGTCAAGGAGCTCCGGCCCTTCATCATTCACTGGCAACCATTAGTGGCAGCCACATCCACAGCTGCTGCAGCCGCCGCCACAACCACCGTGGTCATCGTCGTAGTAGTCGTCATCGTCGCCGCAGCCACATCCACAACCGCAGCCACCACCAGCCAACTCCTCGGCAGTAGCCTCACGAACCTCCACAACCTTGATGTCAAAGAAAAGCTTTTCTCCGGCCAGCGGGTGGTTTGCATCCACGGTCACGCTCTCGTCGGTAATCTTCACCACCGTCACAACGTGGCTGCCCTCTGGGGAGGAAGCCTCAAACTGCATTCCCACCTCGATGTCGGCACCGTCAAACTGGGACTTGGGAACGTCGAATACGGCCTCCGGGTTCTTCTCGCCATAGGCATCGGCAGCTTCAATCTCCACTGCAAAGGCGTCGCCAGCAGACTTGCCTTCCAGGGCGAACTCCAAGCCGGAAATCAAATCGCCACGACCATGGATGTAGTCCAGTGGTCCTGCATCCTGGGAGGAATCAATAACCTCACCAGTTGAATTCTTGAGGGTGTACTCAATGGACACCATCTTGTCTTTTGAGATTGTCATTTCAACTCCTGAAAAATTGATGGGGACTTGTTCCAATCCCGAAAACTAGAAGGCCTGGATGACCTCAGTCACCTCTGGATGAGCCTCCTTGAGACGGCGCTCAACACCCTGCTTCAGGGTCATGGTGGCCATGGGACAGCTTCCACAGGCTCCTGTCAATTTAACATACACCTTGCCTTCTTCCATCTTCACATATTCCAAGTCGCCGCCGTCAGCCTGCAGCTGGGGACGAATGGTGTCCAATGTTTCCTTTACTTTATCTTCCAGTGACATACGCACTCCTTTCTACAACAAGTATATTGACTAAAATACACTGAAAACAATCGAACGTCAACGGTTAGCAGATGGTAATTTTTGTCGTCACTGCAAGGTAGTCATTAGGATGATATGCTGCTATACGGTTTTCCAGAAATATGCTACATTTAGAATATGGGAATCAAATTGACTCTTGAGAAGCTTCAGGAAGAAGCAAAGATATTTTCTGAATTGGAGTCAGAACATGATGAAGCTTCAATTTATGGTTCGACTGACGGAAAGGCTGTTGGTACATATCTGGAACATAAATTCAAGATTTTTTTAAGTCACAAATATGATTTTGATAGCGGCAATTCTGCAAGCGGTATAGATTTGCCAGAACTTGAAGTAGATATAAAAACAACAAGTATAATTCAACCCCAGTCTTCGTGTCCTTTTAAATCAGCAAGACAAAAAATCTTTGGGCTTGGATATAATTTGCTCGTTTTTGTTTACAAAAAAGAAGATAATCAACAAACAAAGACAAGTAGGCTTAACATTTTTCATACAATCTTTGTTGCTAAAAACCGAACAGCAGACTATCAGCTTACAACAAGCCTGAACAAAATTTTGGAAAATAATGCCAACAAAGATGATATCATTGCATTATTCCATGATAAAAACCTACCTGTAGATGCTATTTCAGCAGACTCCCTCGCTGATGAAATTCTATCATGTAAACCAGAAATCGGTTATCTTACTATTTCAAATGCGCTCCAGTGGAGATTGCAATATTCAAGGATTATTGAATACGCAGGTAATGTAAATGGAATCACAAGGTTGGTATAATGAGGAAAAGAGAATTTGGTGATTTTCAAACACCAACAGTTTTGGCAGATTTACTAATGAGCGTTATAAAAACAAAGAATCTTTCTCTTGATGTCATTGTAGAGCCAACATGTGGCAGAGGTTCGATTCTTTTTTCCGCTCACAAATCATTTGCTCCTCAAAAAACCCTCGGCATTGAAATTCAAAAATCTTATACCGATGAATTAAAAAAGAATCTTGCTCATAATATTTATATTCTAAACAAAGATTTTTTTGCCTCTCTGCACAACATAGAAGAATTTGTTTCTGAAAATGAAAACATTCTGTTTATTGGAAATCCTCCTTGGATTACAAATTCCGAGCTTTCTATCCTCGGAAGCAACAATCTTCCAAATAAAACGAATTTTGATAACATCCGTGGCATTGAAGCAATAACTGGAAAAAGTAATTTTGATATTTCGGAGTCTATCATCAAACTTCTAATTGACAATTTTTCTAACAAAAAGTCTATATTTGCCTTTTTATGCAAGATAAGCGTTGCAAAAAAAATTATGCGTAGATTGTGGAAAAACAACTTTGAATACAAATCTGCTGAAATCTATCCAATTGATTCAAAAAAATATTTTTCAGCCGCAGTCGATGCCTGTCTGTTTTATTTAGATTGCTCAGAAAAACAGCAAACCTTTGAACTATCTGTTTTTGAGTCAATAGAAAATCCTATAAGAAAATATACGAGTGGTTTCTATAAAAATGTATATTTCGAGAACTTGTCAAAAAAATCATCCATTGATGTTTACGGTAAAAGTCAGTTTATCTGGAGAAACGGAGTAAAACACGATTGCTCAAAAGTAATGGAATTCACTATAGAAAATAATTGTCTCAAAAATGGCTATGACGAACCTGTAGACATTGAATCAGATTTGATTTTTCCGTATTTAAAAAGTTCTGACTTGGTAAAAGATAGCTTCATTGACAGAAAAAGAATTTTAGTGACGCAAAGATTCATCAATGAGCCTACTGATTATATTCAGGTGAAATATCCAAAAACATGGAATTATTTGATAGAACATACCGAAGACTTCAAAAAACGAAAGAGCATTATTTACAAAAACAAATGCAGATACTCTATTTTTTCTGTGGGAGATTATACTTTTAAGCCATACAAGGTTGCAATTTCTGGCCTTTATAAATCTTTGAATTTTAAACTCATAGTTCCTCTTGAAGGTAAAACGGTACTGTTGGACGATACCTGTAATTTTATTTCATTCGATTCAAAAGAAAAAGCTGAATTTATTTTAGCGCTTCTACAAAGCGAACCTGCACAACAATATTTAAATGCCAGAATTTCCTGGGAAGCAAAAAGACCTATAAAAACAGAAATCTTAAACTCAATCGATTTTGAAAAACTTGCAAGGACAGAAAATAAAGAAGATTCTTACCATAAATTATTTGGACTTGAAGTTGCACAAAATTTATTATTTGCATGAACCCACAATTTCCCTTTCCAGCAGTTTCTCACTGCGAAACGTTTTGTTTTCCACTGTGAAACCATTTGTTTCTCACTGTGAAACTGTTTGTTTCTCACTATGAAACTATTGCGTCAGAGGTTTTTCCTCCACCACCTAGCTTTCCCCTTCAAATTTTCTTATATTTTATCGTATGAAAAGATTCCATGTATCCATTACTGTTTCTCTGTTGGTTGCGGTGACACTGCTCACCTCCTGTGTCTCCCAGAAAAGTTCTGTTCCGGGAGTCTCTTCCATCCGCTCCATGCCGGGGAACGACATCTACCAGGCCGACCTGGACATTCCTGAGATTGACGGCGAGCCTGTGCTGAACACCATGATTTCAGACAAAATCAACGGCTGGTACGACGAATTCATTGATGCAGCTGAGTTGAACCGCCAGATGGCAGAAGAATACGGCCAGCCGTTCACCTTCGAGAACCAATGGAAGGTTTCGCTAAACACCGACGATTGCGTGAGCGTCCTGCTCACCGCCTACCAACTCACCGGCGGGGCAAACGGAGAAGAACGGATGGCCTCCTTTACTTGGAACAAGCTCTCCGACAGCCTGGTGACGCTGGAGCAGCTTTTGCCGCTGGTGCTGGAGCAGCCCGACCTCGTCTCCCTGTCCGAAATTTGCCGGGAGGAGCTGACCCTTGCCCTCTCCGCAGGAAATGACAGCGAATTGCAGGAAATGATTCACGAGGGAACAGAGCCAATTCCTGAAAACTACACAGTGTTCACCCTCTCAGACAAGGGACTCACCGTCTATTTCCAGAAGTACCAGGTGGCTCCCGGCTCACAAGGAAGCCAGGCAGTGCTGATCCCCTACTTAAAGTAACAAATTATGTAACGAATCCCTCTCTCCGAGATTTAAAGTGTAGTTTAACTTTTTATCAAGGGGTATGGATGAAGAGAATTATTTTACTCACCTTAAGCCTCGCCTTGGCGGGGCTTCGTTTTTCACAGGCCGGCAAGCCACCCAGAGACCCGGCAGAGCTGGAAATCTTTCGGCGCGCCTACCCAGATGTGTTTTTCAACGCCATCTACCAGCGGGACATGGCGGACTGGAAGATAGAGTTGATTATCCCGGAAGGGGAGGGAAGCCGGACAGAGGTCTTATACTGGAGCAATGGCAGCATGTTGCCTGAGTCTGAGCTGGGCAACAAGGAAAAATACTGGACACTGCTGTACAACTACAAGTATGGTGAGCCGCTGGAGGATCCCGCCAACTTCACCCAAGAGCAGATTGACCGCATGAAGAATTTTGGCTCATCAGAAAACCGACGAAAAGGGGCCGGAACGCCCATGTTCTTCTTCGACGCCCTCTACGAAAGCCACACCAAATCCAGCCTAGAGCAGCATATCGAGCAGATTACCTTTTTGGGCAGACCACTTCGTGTCCACCACCGTCTCAAGGAGCCCCTGAAGCGGGTGGAAGCCAGAATCAATGCGGCATCGGAAACGGATCCCACCCTCAAGCCCTTCATCGCAGAGATAAACCAGCTGGATGCCTATTATTGGCGGCTCATTGCCGGAACAAACCGCAAGTCCTTCCACAGCTTGGGAATTGCCGTTGACATCCTGCCGAAGGATCTGCGAGGAAAGGCTATCTACTGGAGCTGGACCAAGGACAAGAACCCCGACTGGATGCTGACTCCGTTGGCAGACCGCTGGATGCCGCCGCAGCCAATCATCGACATCTTTGAGGACGAGGGATTCATCTGGGGCGGCAAGTGGGGCATCTGGGACAACATGCACTTTGAATACCGCCCGGAACTGATTCTGGCCGCAAAGGAGAGGAAGGGCCTGCTATAGACAGGTCGGCTTTTTGCCAAAAGGCTTGCTGTTATTTCATTTCCATTGTATAGTATCCTCAGCTACAGGGATTTGCTCAGTCCGACTGGGACGAGTTCGAGGGCAAATCCCAATTCATTAGGAGGAAGAAATGGAAGTAAAGAAGGCCATCATCGACAGGCATTCCATCAGGGGCTTTACCAGCGAGCCGGTATCCAAGGAAGTGGTTGAGGACATCCTCAAGACTGCGGGCTACGCCGTGTCAAGCAAGAACACCCAGCCCTGGCAGTTCGCCGTCATTGCGGGCGATGTCCTCAAGAAGATTGGGGAGGAGAACGTGGCCCAGCTGAAAAATGGCGATGGATTTGACGTTCCTGACACGAAGTATGAGGGCGACTACCGCACCCGCCAGATTGACTGTGCAAAGAAGCTGTTTTCCGCCATGGAGATTGGCCGCGAGGACAAGGAAAAGCGCGACTGGTGGATGGAGCGGGGATTCCGCTTCTTTGACGCTCCGGTGGCCATCATTCTGTACGTTGATGCCAGCATGGACAATGCCCTGACCCGCTTTGACGTGGGAGCCGTAACACAACTGATTACCATTGCCGCCATGGACCACGGACTGGGAACCTGCGTTGAGTACCAGGCAATCATGTACCAGAAGTCCCTGCGCAAGCATCTGGGAATCGGCGACGACAAGAGTTTTGTCGTGGGAGTAGCACTGGGACATCCAGACCCCAGCTTTGCCGCCAACGCCGTCGTCACCGGCCGTGAAGAGGTTTCCACCCTGACAAAATTCTACGGCTTCTAAGCCGCCACAAGGCTGCCCAAGTATGCTTCCACAATCTTGGGCAGAATGCATAAAGAAGGCCACCGAGTTGCAGCCAAACTGCTCCACGGTGGCCTTCTTGCTTTTAGCAAGGCTCTTACAGTCCCAATGCCTGCTTCAAAGCGGCATGGTCCTCAGCGGTTCCCTCTCCGTCCAGCTTTCCAAGGCAGGGAACATTGTAGTCCTTGGCGATGATGTCTCCTGCCCAGCAGAAGGTCTCCGCATGGCGCTCCATATTACCGGTAGCCACAACTCCCTTCAACTTGTCTCCGCAAGTCTTCAGGTATCCTTCCACAATCTTGGGCACAACACCCTTTCCGTCCGTGTAGGTGAAGATGATGAAGTCCTCGCTCATGGCGGGAGTTCCTTCCTCCAGCTTTACGGCATCCAGTCCCAAGGCCTGCACCAGCTTTTCGGTGTGGCCGTTACGGCTTGCATACACGTATTTCATCTTTATTTCCTCCTAAAAGATATAAGTAAAATGTACAAAACATGGGCCCCTCTGTCAAACCCCTTCAAGGCATTTGCAGGCAAGATAGCGGCAGGCTCAATCCGCAGGACAGACCTTGGTGATGCGAGCTCCCAAGCTCTGAAGCCTTTCGGTCAGGTTTTCGTAGCCACGCTCCACCTGGTACACGTTGCTGATGATGCTTTCGCCACGGGCTGCCATAGCGGCGATAATCATGGCCATGCCGGCCCGAACGTCGGGAGACACCAGCTTGTCGCCATGGAGGGTACAGGCTCCTGAAACCACCGCCCGATGAGGGTCGCAGAGGGTGATGCGGGCTCCCATGGAAATGAGCTTGTCCACAAAGAACATCCGTGACTCGAACATCTTCTCGTGAATCAGCACCGTACCGTCCACCTGGGTTGCCACCACCGTCATGATGCTGGTAAGGTCTGGCGGGAATCCCGGCCACGGAGAGTCGTCAATCTTGGGAATCATTCCCCCCAGGTCGGTGTTCACCTGCATGGACTGCCGCTCCGGTACGGTGAGCGTGTCCCCCTCGATGTGCCAGGTGATTCCCAGCTTGTTGAAGGCCAGCTTGATGGGCCGCATGTCCCGTGGATTCACCCCCTTGATGGAAATGCTGCCACGAGTAGCCGCAGCCAGTCCGATAAAAGAACCGATTTCCATGTAGTCGGGGCCGATACGGTAGGTGCAGCCATGGAGCTCGCTCACGCCGTCAATCTCCAGGATGTTGCTACCCACGCCACTGATTCTTGCGCCCATGGCATTCAGCATCTTGCACAGATCCTGAACGTGGGGCTCACTGGCGGCGTTGGTTATGGTGGTGTGGCCCTCCGCTAATGCGGCGGCCATAACAGCATTTTCGGTGGCAGTGACGGATGCCTCATCCAGGAAGATGTCGGCTCCCGCCAGCTTGTTGGTGCTGAAGGTAAACTGACCATTTACCGCCACCCTGGCTCCCAGCTCTGTCAGGGCCAGAAAATGGGTGTCCAGCCGCCGCCGCCCGATGACATCGCCACCAGGAGGCGGAAGCTTCACCTTACCGGTGCGAGCCACCAGGGGTCCTGCAAAGAGAATGGAGGCCCTAAGCTTTTGGGACAGCTCCTGGGGAATTTCCTCTCCCAGGTTGCCGCCGGCACAGATCTCCCAGCTGTTCTCGGAAAGTTTTTTTACAGAGGCTCCCAAGGCCTGCATAATCTCAATCATTACACCGGTGTCCTTGATGTTGGGAATGTTCTCCAGGACAACGGGCTCACTGGTGAGCAGGGCGGCGGCCAAGCACGGCAGGGCGGCGTTCTTGTTGCCGCTGGCCGTGATGGTTCCCTTGGTGGGAAAGCCACCCTCAATCAGATAACTATACATTGTGTTCACTAATCCCCTCCCACGGGTATTACTACTTACTCAATGTATCGGCTTGCAAGGACACAAGGTTAAGCAGGGTCAGCACTCCATAGGCCATTTGGGAAAGGGAAGCCCACTCCATGCGGGAATGGAAGTTGTGGCCGCCGGTGAAGATGTTGGGGCAGGGAATGCCCATCTCCGTCAGCCGGGAGCCGTCGGTACCGCCACGGATAGGTCGGAAAATCGGCTCCAGTCCCGCCTGCTCCACCGCCTTTACCAGGTTTGCCATGATGTGAGGCTGCTGGTCCAGTTTGGCCTTCATGTTCAGATATTGTTGGGTGTGCTTCACCTCCACGGCAGAGCCACGATATTTGGCCACCACCGCCTGAGCAAAGGTTTCCACTGCCTTCTTGCGGTTTTCCATTGATTTGGCATCAAAGTCACGCAGGTAGACGGTGACACGGGCTTCCTCGATGTGTCCGCTGAGATCCATGGGGCAGTAAAAGCCCTGGTAGTTGTCGGTGGTTTCTGGTGCCTCGTGGCGGGGCAGCAGGGAAAGGAAGTCGGCCATCATGGACACAGCGTTCACCATGTCGGGGCGGGCGTAGCCGGTGTGCTTTGCCTTTCCGGTAAAAACCACCTCGCTCTTCCAGGCGTTGAAGCACTCGTCCTCAATCTCGCCGCCGGTACTGCCGTCAAAGGTGTAGCACTGCTTGGCGGTGAGCCAGTCCAGAGGGACAAAGTCCATGCCGTGCCCCGTCTCCTCGTCAGGAGAGAAGATGATTTCGATGGTGCCATGGGGCCGCTCCTCCCGGATAATGCGCTCCAGTCCCGTCATGATGATGGCGATGCCTGCCTTGTCATCGGAGCCCAGGAGGGTGGTGCCGTCGCTGGTGATGATAGTGTCTCCTACCACACGGCGCAGCTTGGTGTCTATGGCGGGGTCAAGGACGGCACCGCCTGCCAGCCGGACAGGATTGCCGTCGTAATTGCGGACCACCTGGGGCTGCACATTCTGGCCACTTACCTCGTCAGAGGTATCAAGATGGGCCAAAAAGCCGACTGGCGGCACCTGCTCCATACCGGGCGTGGCAGGAAGGCGGGCACAGAGATAACAGTGGTCGCTGATGGAAACATCGGTAAGCCCCAGTTCTCGCAGCTCGCCCTCCAGCAGGGCGGCAAATTCCCACTGCCGCTCCGTGGAGGGAACAATCCCTTGGTCTGCCATGAGGGAGTCGCTGGTGGTCCACTGGCGGGTATATCGCAGGAAACGCTCTAAAAGCTCGTTGGTAAAGTCGTTTGAAAGAATGTCGTAGTTCATGGCCTGAGTATAGCACGTGGACACGGGATGGAAAAGTGGGCGGAATTTTGTCCGCACAGGCTCCTTACCACGGACGAAGCAAAAGCTAGCGGGTCAAGTAGGCATCCATGGTGTCCATCAAGTCGCCAAGGTGTCTACGCAGGCTGGACAGCAGCTGCTTGGTACGTTTGGTGTCGTAGGAGCCGGCCTGCATCCGTGGGGCCAGCAGCTCATGGGGCTCCACTCCCAGAGCATTCGCCAAGGCCACCATGGTCTCGAAGGAGCCCCACTTCCTGCCCGTCTCTATATCGTTGTAGAATTTGTCGGTAATCGACGCCTGCTCAGACAGCGCCGCCTGGCTCAGCCCCGACTGTGTTCGCAACGTCCGCAAATTCTCCCTGTAAATCCGATTCAGCTCGTCTATTGTCATAGCGGTACAATGATTCAATCCCTACGTATAGTGAACCATCAATTAAACAGATAAATATATCAAATAAATAGTGAAATACTTTTATAAGTTCCTAAAATTCAGTATTATCTGACAGATAAATCTATCTATTTGATGGTGTCATCCAAAGGGGCTCTATGCTGTTCAACTCATTGTCGTTTTTTGTGTTCTTTCCCTTGGTGGCTGCGGCTTATTTTGCCTGCGGCCGTCTTGCAAGGCGGAGCATGGCAAGCCAAACCTTACTACTGGCCGCCAGCCTGTATTTCTACGCCTGCTGGAATCCTTGGTACCTCTGCCTGATTCTGTTTTCTGTGGCAGCAACCTGGCTTGGGGCACTGGCCTTGGAGGGAAGGCCGACTGGCCAGAAACGGGCGGTGGTTGCCCTGGTGGTGCTGGCAAATCTGGGGCTTCTGCTCTTCTTCAAATACTACGACTTCCTCTGCGACTCGCTGGACTGGCTCTCCTCCCGGCTTGGCGGCGGACAGGCCGAAGGCTGGGCACTGCCCCGGTTTTCCGTGCTGCTGCCGGTGGGAATCTCGTTCTACACCTTCCAGGCCCTCGGCTACATGATTGACGTGTATCGGGGCGACGTGGTGGCGGAACGGAACTTCGTAACCTACGCCCTATTCGTCACCTTCTTCCCCCAGCTGGTGGCAGGCCCAATCGAGCGCAGCTACAACCTGCTGCCTCAATTCAAGGAAAACCATCCCTTCGACTACAACCGGGCTACGTCGGGAATGCGCCTGTTCGCTTGGGGTCTGTTCAAAAAGGTGGTGATTGCCGACCAGCTGGCCCTGTATGTGGACCCAATCTACGGTTCGGTTGGGACGGCCACGGGACTGGCACTGCTGCTTGCCACATTCTTCTTTGCCTTCCAGATTTGGTGCGACTTCTCTGGATACTCCGACATGGCCATCGGTGCGGCAAGAATTCTGGGCTTCAACCTGATGAAGAACTTTGACAGTCCCTATACGGCAACCTCCATCGTGGAATTCTGGAGGCGGTGGCACATCTCGCTGTCAACCTGGTTCAAGGACTATGTGTACATTCCTCTGGGCGGAAGTCGCTGCGGCCGCCTGCGCCACAGCATGAACCTGATGACAACCTTCCTGGTCAGCGGCCTGTGGCATGGAGCGGCCTGGCACTTTGTGGCCTGGGGACTGGCTCACGGCCTCCTTCAAGTTGTCGCTGTCAACACTGCCAACGCCCGCAGAAAACTACGGCTGTGGCTGCGGCTGGAAACAGCGACCGGAGTCTCTAGCGGATGGCGGACGCTCCAGATGCTCGGTACCTTTTGCTTGGTGGCGCTGGCCTGGATGCTATTCCGGGCAAATTCCATGGCAGACGCGGCGGTCATCTGGGGCAAGTTTCTGGCAATGCCGCAGGAGCTCGGCACAACCTTCGCCCTGCTCCAAGAGGAGGGGCTGAAAACAGTGGCCTACCAGGTGTTCGGCTTCAACACCCTGACACCAAGATTTGGAACCTGGATGGCACTGGCGAGCATGATGAACATTCTCCTGCTGTTCCTAGTTGACTGGCTTGGCCATCGCCTTCCGCTGGGGCTGGGGCACCTTTCCCTGCCGATGCGCTGGACCTGCTATGTAGGGATGGGAGTGATGGTGCTGTGCCACCTTTCGTCACCCAGCGAATTCATCTACTTTCAATTTTGATGTGACGAGGAGGATGACATGAAAAGACTTCTGGTAAAAACACTGCTTTTTCTTGCGCTTACCTTCGCAGTTGTGCTGGCGGCAAACCTGCGGTATGTGGAGACAAACCACTGGAAAAAGGAGAACAACGTGTGGAAGTTCAACTTCGTGCCAGACGA
The DNA here is from genome assembly GCA_937876905.1 of uncultured Treponema sp. Classification (GTDB taxonomy): domain Bacteria; phylum Spirochaetota; class Spirochaetia; order Treponematales; family Treponemataceae; genus Treponema_F. The sequence continues at coordinate 7,052 of CALEFI010000032.1, read as the reverse complement.
CATCCAGCTGGCCAATTTCGGCTCCAGCCACGGCGAGGTTGGCTTCAAATACGACGGGTTCCCCCAGTACACCACCTTCAACTTCGGGCTGGGCAGCCAGCGTTACTTTTGGGACTACGGAATCCTGCGGCAATATGCCGATAGCTTTGCGCCGGGGGCCGTGGTGCTGCTCCCCGTCTCCTACTTTGGCGTTACCGGCCGCACCAACTATGACGACCTACGGCCACGTTACTACCGCTTTTTGCGGCGGGAGTACTTTGACCGGTGGGAGACGATGGAGGCGGTTCGGTATGCCCAGCTGCCAGTACTTAGCGCCGGGGCAAACCTGCTCAAGTGCATCAAGGATGTGCCTCCTGAACATATTGACGTGTTCACCACCCGCACCACCCACCTTGAGGGCGAGGAGCTGCGGAAATACTGCCTGAACAAGCATCAGCAATGGACCAGCCCAAACCAGGAGGGTGGAGAGGAGGGCTACCTGCAGAACCACGCCGAGCTATGCCAGCTGGTGGCATTCTGCCTAGAGCAGGGACTGCGGCCCGTGCTGATTACCACCCCCATCTGCACGGAGCTGAACGACATCTATGCAAAAGACGAGGGCTTTTTTCCCACGTTCCATCGGTTCATTGCCGACGTGCAAGCACAGTTTCCCGGCCTGCCCTATTTTGACTATTCGCACGACCCGGAGTTTTCGCCCAAGGCGGAGCTGTTTGCCGACGGAGATCACCTGAACGCACCAGGCGCAGAGCTGTTCACCGCCCGTGTGGTGGCCGACCTCCGCAAGGCCGGATTGCTGGAATAAGCCAAGACTCTGACGAGCACCACCTGCTTATCGGAATATCTGCGCCAGTAATTGCAAGGCCCCAGCACGAAATTCTTTCCGCCGCACTCGTCGTCACCCCTCACCGCACGTACATTTCCTGCACCGCCCGCTGGCCGCCCTCCAGCACCACCTCCAGCCGCATGGCTCCTGGTTCCAAGGACACGAACCAGCTGAAGGGGGCGGCACTGAGGCCAACAGACTTTCCGTTGACAAAAAGCTCTGCCTGGCTGCCACTACCAGTTGCGTCCACCCGAATCATTTGGGCAGCCGGTGGAATCGACTCGTCGTACACAAAGACCGCCCCCGGCTGGGGATACAGGATTTCCAGCGGAGCCTGATGGAAAAAGTCGCTGGAGCTGGTCTTGCCTTGAAGCCAGCGCTGGTATTCCTGCGGATAGCGGATGGAAACCGCCTTAACAGAAGCCGAGATGCCCCCAGGGAACAGATCTTCCGCCGAAAAATGCCAGCTACATGGGGCCATCCTCGTCCCCCCCAAGGCAGAGTCGGAAAGTGCCGTCAACACAAACTCCTCCGTCGTAGAAGAACAGAATTCTGTAGGATACATGCCGGAAAGGGAGCACACCCTTGTCTTCCTGTAGCTCCTGGGCTTGGGGAAATCCTGTGGAAAACCCATCCTACTGCTTGTGCTGTAAGGTCTTGCAACTTCAGATCCTGCATCTCTTTCCGTAAGCGCATCCAGCAAAAATCGTGCGATGGTAGCCGGCAGACTGCTTCCCGTCTGGCCCACCACCGTCTCCCCGGAATGGTTTCCCATCCACACACCGACGGTATAGCGGGGAGTCGCTCCCAAGGCCACAATGTTCTGGAACTGGTTGGAGGTTCCTGTCTTGAAAATGGCAGGATAGGGAGTGCTGAAAACCCGTGCAAACCCAAAGCCCAAGGCTCTGGCCCGCTGGTCACTCAGCATGTCACAGATAATGGCCGCTGTATCTGGAAGGAAAACCTCCTCCCCTTCCAACAGGGCAGGCTCACCAGCCAGGCCATCACGCAGGTGGGTGAGGTGGGCTGAGCGTCCCCCCCGTGGAAACACACTGAAGGCCCGCACCAGCTCCAGCAGGCTCAGCTCGCCACTCCCCAAGGCCAGGGAAAAGCCATAATCCTCCAGCCCCTCCAGAGAGCCCACTCCAAGCCGACCCATCACCGAAAGATAGCGCTCCACCCCCAGCCGGTGCAGGAGATAGACGGCGGGAATGTTCAGGCTGGAGGCCAGGGCAGTCCGAAACAGCACCGGACCGTTGAATCGGTTGTTGAAATTCAGTGGCACATAGGCTTCCTCCCCGCCAAAATCCATCGGCACATCCGCCAGCACTGTGGTGGGGGAAAGGCCATCCTCCAGTGCCATGGCGTAGATAAAGGGCTTCATGGTGCTGCCGCTCTGGTTCCGCACCAGCACGCCGTCCACCTGCCCAGCTGCCTCACTCCAAAAGTCCCCGCCAGACCAGCAGATGATTTCCCCTGTGGTATTGTCCACCACAAGGAGTGCCCCGTGGCTGAGCCGAGCAACCGCATGCTCTGCAAGCCGTGTGCTCATCAGATTTTCAACTCTTTCCGTCAAATCGGCATCCACCGAAAGGTGCAGCTCCGCAGGAATTCGGTTTCCATCGGAGTACAGACTCTGGACATAGCGGCAAAAATGGGGCAGACGCTGGGGATACCGATACGGCTCTGGCGAAGAAAGGGCTTCCTGCCACTGCTGCGACGTGGTAAAAAAACCTGTCAGCGAGCCAAGCTGTAGGGCCGCCTTTAGCGATGCCTCTGGATTGGCGGGATGGTAGGCTGCGGGTCTGCGTGGAAGTATGGCAAGGGAATGGATTTGGGCGTCACTCAGCTCCTCTGGAGTACAGCCAAAATAGGTGCGGGCAGCTGAACCGACCCCCTCCGCCTGAAAGCCAAAGGGAAGGCTGTTGAGATACAACGCAAGAATTTCCTCCTTGGAAAGCCTCAGCTCCAGCCGTAGCGCCACCGCCGCCTCCACCATCTTTGTCCACAGGGAAACCCCTTCCTCGGCACGGGGACGCACCAGCCGAGCCAGCTGCATGGTTATGGTGGAGGCTCCGCTCACCTGCCGTCCTTCCCCCAGGTTCTGCATCACCGCCCGTACCACCGCCACAAAATCCACTCCACGGTGCTGGTAAAAACGCTGGTCCTCGGCGGCAAGAAAAACCTCCACCAACCGTGGCGGCAGCTGCTCTAGGTCATACCATTCCCGCCGCAGGCCATCCTCCAGCGGCAGCACCTGCAAGAGCTGGCCGTGGCGGTCATAGAGGCGGGTGCTGTAGGGCCGCCCAAGGAATGCGTCCAAAGCTGGCCAAGGCAGCAGCAGCAAGGCGGTGCGGGCCACAAGCCAGATTCCAGCCAGCACCAATGCCAGCCTTACAAGCCGCCCCTGCCAGGAGGTCAACCTGTTGGACTGGTTCCCGCCGCCAAAGCCAGCCCTCCTGAGAGGACAAGCTCCAGCCCTGCCGGACTCCTTCCCTGATTCAGTCCTACTCCTGGATGACAACCACGGCTCCTTGGGTGCGGCCAAAGATTTCTGGCTCGTACATGCACTCAGCCATGGCAGATGGCACGGTAAAGGAGCCTGAGCGCACGGGACGGAACAGGAATTCCACCTGCTGACGACCACGGCGGAAGGCATCCCAGAAATACTGCACCTCGTTGTCGTAGATTACCCGACTGGAAAGGCCAAAGTTGTGTCCGGGACCAAACTGGTAGTTGCCCCAGGCATCACGCTCCAGCTCAACCTCATCGTCCTGTCCGCTGGTGGCGGTTCCAGCCAGCTGGGGCATGGTGGCGAACTCTGCATTCAGCACCTCGGCTCCCGATGGAATGGGAACCCGCAGGGCCACAAAGGTCCTGTTCTTGGTGGTGGACAGGGTGACGGTGGCCTTGTAGATGGTGCCAGCCTTCAGCTTGTTGTCCGTTACCACCTGGCCGGTTGCGGTGTCGGTAAGCTCCACGTAGAGGCTCAAGCCCTCGTCACGGGCAATCTGCTCCTCCGTTGGCAGGGCGTATCGCATGGACAGGGTGTAGAACAGGGTTCCCCGCCCGTCCTTGCTCACCTCCAGTGGCAGCTCTGAGCCGGATTCCAGTCCCATCTCAGTCAGCTGGTCAAAGGTCAGCTTGTTTTCCACCGGCTTTGCAGCGGCTCCCTTGAACTCACCTTCCACCAGCGTCCTGCCGTCAAGGGAAATCTGTCCCTCAAGGTCCAGGCTCTCCAGATTGTTCGCTTCGATATAGCAGGCAATCGCCTCCAGAGCACGGGCCGTGCTGGCTGTGTTCTTCCAGTAGCCATTGCCAGCCCGCTGGATTTCCAGCAGATTGAACAGCAGCCGCTGGTTCATGTCATCGGCGTAGTCCAGCCCGGTAAAGAACTGGAGCAGCAGGGCGTTCATCTCAGACTCGTCATTAAAATACATCCATCCGGCAGAACGGCCGCTTTGGGTAATGTCCACGCCCCGCACCGTTGGCCGTGCATGACGACGGACATCCGCCTCGATTTGCCTGGCCTTTTCCTCATTGTCCCTTTCCAGGTAGAGGATGCCGCACATGGCCTTCTCTGAAAAGCCAAGGTTTTTCATCTCCACAACACGGTCAATGTCAGACTCGGCCACTGGCTCCCCCAGCTTGGAGAGCACAAAGAGCGAATATGCCTGGACATAGCCGCTCTCCCTGTACCACTCGGAGGCGGCCTCCTTCTTGATGAAGGAAACGAGCCTGTCCAGATTAATGCCGTCGGGCAGCCTGATGCCATGCTGACGGGCAGCCGCCAGCAATTCTGCAACCCGCAGGGTTGCCGGCAGGGACGAGTAGGGACTGTTTCTCCAGTAGGGAAAGCCTCCATCGGACTGCTGCAGGGTAGCCCAGTCAGCAATCTCGGTCTCCACCACCTTGGACGGATTTTCCACCTCGCTTTCCAGTCCGAACACATCAATGTAGTCACCAAAATAGACCAGGGGCAGCATGGCGGAGGCACGCTGCTCAAGGCAGCCGTAGGGATAGCGGAACACGTAGGTGATGGCCTCCGTCAAGGTTCCCAGCCGAGTGGGATCCAGCACCACCTGCAGGCCACCGCTGTTCTCCCCAGAAAGTCCCGCAAGTAGGATGACCGCCTCACGGACGGAAGCCTCATCTCGCTGCTTCACATTGCCGGAAGAAACCTCTCCCACCGTGGTGACAGTCTCGTAGATGTAGGGGCGGTCAATTTCCAGTGGCTTGATGATTTTTTCCTTTACCACCGCCGAGTCTACCGTAAACACCACGGAGACAAAGCCCTGACGCTGGGCCTGCATGTCAAAGAGGATGGGCAGCGTCTTTCCCGCCGGAACGGAGATGGTTTTGGTGGCGGCTCCCACTAGCTCAGCCTTACCCTCCAAGCGACGGATTCCACCCGCCTCGGCAGGAAGCCCCGCCGCCTCCAAGCCGGAAACCAGCTCTATGGAAACCCGTACCTCGTGGCTCTGGCCGTCCAGATTGGACACCACCACGCCGATGTCGGACACGTCATTTTCCCGCAGCCGCCGTGGTAGCACATCCCGCACGCTGACAGGATTGTTCACGGAAAGCGCCCCCTCCTCCAGGCCAAAGTGACTGGTTCCCAGCACGCCCACCGCAGTCACCCGATACTCGGTGAGACTGTCCGGCAGGGTAAAACTATGGGTAACAGTTCCGTCTGCACCAGTAACAAGAACCGGCGCAAAGACGGCGGTGGGGTCAAAATTCTTCCGAACCTGCTCCGCACCATCAGCGGCATTTGCGGCCATCATCCGGTCCATAGCACTCTCTGTCAGCCCCTTGTCCATAGACTCGTCGCCGCCAAAGAGGTTGCGCACCTCGTAGGTAACGGGGTCAATCAAAAGGGAGCGGGAGTCGCCGCCATAGACCGCACTGAAGAAGCGGCCTTCCCGATAGAAGAATTCCAGGGGATTCGGCACGTGGTAGTTGATGAGGTCGATGATACCCCGATCCACCGCCAGCAGGGTCAGCTCCGCTCCTGCCAGGGGCTGTCCGTCCTGGGAGCTTGCCTTGAGGGTGACGGTGGCCTCCTCTCCGGGCCGATACAGGGTCTTGTCCATCTGAATCTCCACATTGAATTCCCGTACCTTCGGGCTCACATGGAGGGCAGTTGCCCCAAAATATCCCTTTGGCTTGTCCAAATCCACGGAGGTAAAGTCATGCTCAGGCTCACCCGTCCGCACCGAATAGGAGGACAGGGTGACGTAGACCACCGGCAGGTAGCGGTCGGTGATGGGAACCTCCAGCACCGTGGTGGGCTCCTTCAGAGAAATCACCTCCTGGGAGAAGATGCCCTCCCGCTCGATGGTCATCAGATAGGTGCCCGCAGGCAGCGGACTCTGCACCATAATCTGAGCGGTATCCTCCACCTGGTACAGCTCCTTGTCGGGAATCATGTTGATTTGCTGGGAGCCCTCGCTGTAGTAGTAGCTCCAGTCCGAGCCGCTGACGTAGAAGCTCCGCTCCGTAATGACCTTGCGGCCACGGCTGTCCTGGCTCACCAGACGCAGCAGGTAGGCGCCGCCCTTTGGTGGCGTTACGGTGATGGAACCAGTCTGGGTCAATCTTTCCGTACCAGAATATTCTTCCACCATCTCCTTGAAGTAGCGGGTGATGAGCCGTCCGCTCACGCCCATCTGCCGCACCTGCTTCCAGTCCTCCCGCAGCAGCTCCACCTGAATCAGCCTTTGCTCCGCAGAGCCAGGCAAGAGGCTGTCCGCCGCCAGCTGGCTTTCCGGAGTCACCAAGGCAAAGTCAAAGGTGAGGGGAACCTCCTTCTTGGGAAAGCCCTTCACGTCCTTGGGCTGGGAGAGGCCGATGTAGAAGCTTGCCGGGTGAACGACGGCGCTGCTATTGGCAGAAATGGCCTGACCGCCGGAGTCGGTGACGGTGGTTTCCACCCGATACAGGTAGGGCTTGCCCGCAATCTTTTCTTCACCTGAGAACTGGGCGGTAGAAGCCTCTCCGCTGGCATCCAGCTGTCCCTGCTCGGAGCCTATGGCAGAGCGGCCGTCATAGCCCTCTATGGGGCCAAAGCGGTAGCCCTCGTAGTCCTTGCCCTCCGCCGCAAAATAAGTGGGCTCCCGATACCAGTCCCCCCGCCAGCCTGAACCCGCCAGACTGCCACCACCAAGGTAGGAGGCAGAAAGCTCCGCAGAAAGACGGTCGCCGCTGAAATAGGTCATGGCAGGAA
>CALEFI010000031.1 GCA_937876905.1 uncultured Treponema sp. | reverse complement strand
CCTGGCCCTGGCCATGGGAGCCGACTTCGTGATGCTGGGCCGCTACTTTGCCCGATTCGACGAGAGCCCCACCAACAAGCTCATCGTCAACGGCAGCTACGTGAAGGAGTACTGGGGTGAGGGCTCCAACCGGGCCCGCAACTGGCAGCGCTACGACCTGGGCGGGGCAAAGACCATGGCCTTTGAGGAGGGCGTGGACTCCTACGTTCCCTACGCCGGAAGCCTCCACGACAACGTAAACATGACCCTTAGCAAGATTCGCCACACCATGTGCAACTGCGGCGTGCTGTCAATTCCCCAGCTCCAGCAGGAGGCCAAGATTACCCTGGTGTCCCAGGCCTCCATCGTGGAAGGCTCCTCCCACGACGTGGTGGTCCGCAGTACTTCGATTCGAGCTGAATAGTCGTACCTCGGAGAAGTCCTGCCCAGTACTTCAATTCGAGCTGAATAATTGTCAGAATGGTGCCGGTGAGATGAATTCCACCGGCTCATTTTTTTCAGGGTGGATGAACCGGAGCCTTGTGGCGTGGAGCATCAGCCGCTCACCCTCCAGCCGCCGGCCGTAGAGCCGGTCCCCCTGGATGGGAATGCCAATGCCCCGTTGGTGCATGGCGTGGAGCCTCAGCTGGTGGGTGCGGCCAGTGCGGGGGACGAACAGGATGCGGGTCAGCACCCTGTCCCGGCACACCTGCTGGCTGCACCGATGGTAGGACAGAATCCTCCAGTCGGTGACACCCACCTTTCCCTCCACCGGGTCATATATCTGGCGGGGACGGTTGTCCGGGTCAAGGCGGAAGGGCAGCTCCAGATGCTGCCAGCCGGAGGCCACCACCCTTCCCCTCAGCAGGGCCTCGTATTCCTTGTAGACACTTCCTTCCATGAATTGGCGGGAAAGGTGGCGGTGGGCATCCTGGGTGAGAGCCAGCACCAGCAGGCCGGAGGTGTCCTGGTCCAGCCGGTGGACGGAGGGCTGACCAATGCACTGGGGGAAAAGCCTCTTGAGGCGGGCCACCACACAGTCCTGGTTCTCCGGCCCCCGCCCCGGCACCGACAGCAGGCCGGCAGGCTTGTTCACCACCACCACCCAGTCGTCACGGTACAGAATCTCCAGCCCCAGCATGGCGGGCAGCACCAAGCCGCACTTGTGGTCGCAGGGCGGGTAGAACTCCTTGTGCCGACGACCTTCAGCCCCCTCCTGAAAGCGGCAGCTCTGGCTCCTGTCGCCATAGAAGAATTCCGCCAGACTCACCGGCTCCAGCCCCCGCCGGAAGGCCTCTCCCAGAAGCTTCGGGGCGCAGCAGTCACCTGTGCCGGTGGGCGGCTGCCGCCCCTCCTGAAAGCCGGGATAAAATTCTGCGAAGGCTCTGGTGCTGCCGTCGGCACAGGGAAAGCGGTACAAGCCATAGATGGCGGCCAGGGACTGGTGGGAACGGTCACGGCGGCGGCGGCGAAGCTGTCCAAGACGGGCCTCAAGGCTGGCCACATCCCTCCCCGCTGCCGTTGCCGCAGCAATCTCCCTCTCCAAGCCGGCAATCCTTGCGGTCATGGCCTGGATCTCACCGTCGTCACGGGCCACCTGCTGCTGGTAGGCGGCAACATCCATCAGGGGCGGCACCCACCCCTCCATCAGCCAACCACCACGGAACTGGCCGGAAAAGGCCCTCAGCACCACCTGCCGCCGGGACTCAGGCTCCCGGCACACCAGCACCCCGAACATCAGGTTGTCCTGGGGAGAAAAGGGTGTCTGGCCAGAATCGAGCTCTTCCATCAGGGCGAGGGCATGGGTTCTGGCGGGCTCTAGGGGAAGGGGCGGAAACATGGCATCATTGTAATGGAAGGTGGGCTTTGTGGGAACGGGTGGAGGGGCAACCTCCTTCTGGCAGAAGCCACTCCATCGCCTTTACATTCTTTTCCATGGGGCAATTTCCTCCCCACTCAAGCACTGTAGGGAACCGCTGCCAGTCAATCGTCGCTACATTTGTACTCCAACCAATGCCACTGTTTGTTGTGAAGTCTTGGAGGAAAAATCAGTTGTTTTCAATGAAGTTCAATAACTGCGCATACATCTTCTCGCGGATATGCCTGCCTGAGTCTCTCAGAATTGCTATGGCATTTTTGATTTCCTGTTTTGAAACAAGGGAATCTTCATACGCCAACCCCAAAACACCTATGGCACCCATAACTTTGATTCCCATACGCGTGGCAACTTCTCGCCCCCGAATTTCGTCCATCAATAACAAATCGGCCTTTCCATTGTCAGAAAGATAAATCGCTTCACTTTCACCCAAATCGAGACCAGCGGAACGACGAAGCAGCGAAACATAACGCTCGTCAATGTTATCTACAACTTTTATAAAATCACTTTTCTTTACGATTTCCGTCTCTGCAGCATATTTGGGATTTTCTATAAGTTCTGCAAAAACACCTTTTGGAATCTGTACTGTACAAAAAAGTTTTTCCAATAAATCAAGGCGATTAATTTTTTAGAAAAGAAATTAAGGGCGTAGTATCAGAAATTACAATCATACCGTTTCCTTTTCTTTTTTAAGTGAGCGAAAAGTCTGAATGTCTTGCAACATATCGCTGATGTCCATATTAAAATAAGGGAATCCCATCTCGTCATACAAATCAATCAAATCAAGCTTTTTCATCCCGAGAATCTCCGCAGCCCTGCCGTGGGAAATTACATTATTGTGAATATAGGGATACAGTAACAGGGCGTTTCGTTTCAGTCCATCATCTGTTCCGATTACGTAATCATCAGAAAAAAATATCTGCATTTCTTTGGGAACTTTCACCTGAATTTCCGCATATTCCATCTTCTTCACCTCCATGCTCAGGCATCTATAGGATACTACATTTTGCAAAAAATGCAGTCCCATCACTCCACCGTCGCCCAGCCCCACGGTAGCTGGGACTGGCGAAGGGACGACTTGGGCTTACTCAGCTTCTTTTTTTTGCATAATAGACAATGCGTCTTGAATAAGAGAATCACTCAAACGTATGCCGCTGTTCTTTAAATGCTCAAAACAAATCTTCACCTCTTCCTCAGAAATCATATTCTCAGAATGTGCCTGAACCAGTATTCCGACCGTACCGGTGATGGTAATACCGAGATTTTGTGCGACTTTTCGTCCTCTTCGTTCATCAATGATAAGAACATCAGATTGCAACTCATCAGCTAAAATAATAGCCTCGCTTTCTCCATCGTCCAAGCCACTTGCAGCTCGCAATATTTCAAGTGATTTTCTATTTTGGATTGATGAGGTTTTTATAAAACTCGAAGACTGTACAATCTCCGCTTCTTTTTTAAATGCTGTATTGGTAGTCAATTCACGCAAAACCGTTTCAGGAACAAGAACTTCACCAAATAATTTTTCAAGCAAATCAAGGCGACTGATTTTTATCAGTGATATAACGGGAGTTGTATCAGAAATTACTATCATCCGGTTTTATTCCTCAGCTTTCTTAGAACAGCCACATCGCTTTCAAGCTCTTCCATTGTTTGATCTAAATAAGGAATTCCCAAATCGCTGTATAAAGCAATTAAATCCATTTTATGAATACCTAATAGCCCAGCAGCTTTTCCATGAGAAAGCACTTCTTTTTTTATATAAGGGAAAAGAATCATTGCATTTCTTGTCAGTGCATCATGTTCATCTTCAACAAGGGTGTACTCTGCGATTGTATCAGGGATTTTTATAGACACAGCCTGCATGGTCATAGTCTCACCTCCATCGTTTTTATTATACTCCATTTTTGAAAAAAATGCAGTGCCATCACTCCACCGTCGCCCAGCCTCACAGCGGATGGGCCTGCCGAAGGGACGACTTGGGCTTACTCAGCCTTTCCATGGGGGCGATTTCCTCCCCACTCAAGCCCACTGTAGGGAACCGCTGCCGGTCAACTGCCGCTATACACATAAAATGCAGGGCTCGTTGTAGAAAGGAAGCAAAGAGTCATGTGTCATCAAACGCATATTTTCTGTTTTTGCCTGGCAGATAAGAATTTTGTCAAAGGGATCTTTGTGAATAAGGGGCAAGGCTTTTATATCCTCAATTTCAACAGGGAGGATTGGCAGAATCTTTATGTTTCTCATGAGACAAATCCTTTCAATCTGAGGAATTGTTGAATTTATGTTCAGTTTTCCCAGTCCTTGCTTTATTGCAATTTCCCAAAATGACACAATACTTACACTGACATTTGGATCTGTTGAGACAATTCGTCTCGCATCCTGTGAAAGCCGAGAGGGGCTGCACAATGAGTATATCAAAACATTCGTGTCCAGAAGGTAACTCACATATACTCCTCAAAGCAAGCTGGAGTCTCGTCAAAATCAGAGGCCATGTAAAATTCATCCTCCAGGCCACCAAGCTCACGAAAGAAAATGGGGGACTCCCCTCCTGTCTTTGCACAGATGAGGCTACTGACCTTCTCAAGGATTTGGTTAAGCTCCGGTAAGGCCAGCTTTTCAAGCTCTGTGTTAAAATACTGGAAAGCAAAATCAGACACAATAAACCTCCCTACCCCAAGTATACCACAAGTTTCAGAAGAAGTCAGGATTCCACACCATACAAGCCCCACGATCCCCACCACTTGAGCCTGCAGAAGCTATCCCTTGGGCTTAATCATCTTTTCAATAAAAGCCACTTCTTCTTCGCTCAAGGTGTACTTGGCGTACAACTGTTGGTCAATTTCCGCAATGCTTTTACTCTAATCAATGTCGCTGTTTGCGGTGAAGTCTTGGAAAACTCAAAACCAATCTTCGACTTTTAAATTAGGAATGTTTTCGAAATGTTTCATGTTATGGGTAACCAAAGTAAAGTTATTTGTAATGGCGGTTGCTGCAATCAACAAATCCATATCATCTATTGTTTTTCCAATTTTTTGAGTATACGCTTTAATTTCTCCAAAAATATTCATAATCTCAGAAGTTATTTCAAGTAAAGGGAAAATTGATTTTATTGCATTAACCGTTTCCATGTTTTTTTCTACTGCTTTTGATTTTTTTGCACCAAAAACAAGTTCTCCATAAGAAATAACAGACAAAGACATGTGCTTATCTTTGTTTTTTAGAAAATTTGCGTTAACATTCCCCAAATTTTTTAGGCGATAAATTATAATATTTGTGTCAATCAAATAATGCACTATTTTCTCCAAAACGACTTGAATTGACACGTTCTTTTCCTATTTCTGACAAAATTTCATCTGCACTTTCATTACCTGCCCATGAAAGTTTTAAAAACTTTTGTGCAGGAGTTTCGTCATCTTCGTTTTCGTCCACTACAATCAAAACTTGCTGACGCGGCTTAAAGTTATAATGCTGCAAAGGAATAAAGTTTTTTCCGTCATAATATGCTTTTATCACAGTCATTATATTTCACCTCCGTTTTCAAGCTATTTATAGTATACAATATTTTTGCAAAAATTGCAGTAGTTTACTCCACCGTCGCCCAGCCTCACAGTGGATGGGCCTGCCGAAGCGACACCATGGGTTTACTCAGCCTTTCCACAATGGCGATTTCCTCCACACTCAAGCCCACTGTAGGGAACCGCTGCCGGTCAACTGCCGCTATACACATAAAATGCAGGGCTCGTTGTAGAAAGGAAGCAAAGAGTCATGTGTCATCAAACGCATATTTTCTGTTTTTGCCTGGCAGATAAGAATTTTGTCAAAGGGATCTTTGTGAATAAGGGGCAAGGCTTTTATATCCTCAATTTCAACAGGGAGGATTGGCAGAATCTTTATGTTTCTCATGAGACAAATCCTTTCAATCTGAGGAATTGTTGAATTTATGTTCAGTTTTCCCAGTCCTTGCTTTATTGCAATTTCCCAAAATGACACAATACTTACACTGACATTTGGATCTGTTGAGACAATTCGTCTCGCATCCTGTGAAAGCCGAGAGGGGCTGCACAATGAGTATATCAAAACATTCGTGTCCAGAAGGTAACTCACATATACTCCTCAAAGCAAGCTGGAGTCTCGTCAAAATCAGAGGCCATGTAAAATTCATCCTCCAGGCCACCAAGCTCACGAAAGAAAATGGGGGACTCCCCTCCTGTCTTTGCACAGATGAGGCTACTGACCTTCTCAAGGATTTGGTTAAGCTCCGGTAAGGCCAGCTTTTCAAGCTCTGTGTTAAAATACTGGAAAGCAAAATCAGACACAATAAACCTCCCTACCCCAAGTATACCACAAGTTTCAGAAGAAGTCAGGATTCCACACCATACAAGCCCCACGATCCCCACCACTTAAGCCTGCAGAAGCTACACCATGGGTTTAATCAGCTTCTCAATATACGCCACTTCTTCTTCGCTCAAGCCACTGTAGGGAACCGCTGTCGGTCAATGTCTTAATGGTATCGAAGAAGAATGAACTCTTGCATTAATCCCATCTATAAGTAATAACTCATGTAAACTCTGTTCAACTAATTTGTCTTTTTCTGTCGGAGATATTCTTATATGCTCAATAGTAGCTTCACTTATACATAAGACTTCTAAATATGGAATCCACAAACCATTACTCTCTCTAGCTTTTACTTTTTCATTTTTAATTACTTTCATATAATTTTCGTTTGAAATAGTTAATAAAACTCTTATTTCTTCTTCGTGTTGAAAAGCTTCATGTTTGAACAAGAAACGGATTTCATCAAGAAATTGTAGAAAGCATTTTATTACAAATGATTTTTCTTTTTCTGTACTAACTTTCCATAAGTTATAATATTTAGTTAATAGTTCGTTTATGATTTTTTCTTGCTCTTCTACATTATAAATCACCTTAAATACCTTACATTCATCAAAAGTAATATCTTGATTTCCATTGATTTGTTTGATTAAATCGTCTTTCCGAAATACTAAATTAAAACCTTTACTATCTTTATCTTTAGTATAATAATTCCACATAGGCAAACAATCATTATTCTTGGAAAAACTACAGATGAAAATTCTTTTATCATCTTGTGCTTCTGTATTTTTTTTACCCGAAAGAAATCGTATCAAAGAGCTTTCATTACTATTTGTCGGAATAACTTCTTTTATGCTTTTTTTAAACTCATCGTTATCTATTTCTTTACATTCATCCAAGACAGAATCAAGAACTTCATTGATGATTTTTCCCTCTGATTCGTCATTCAAAAATCTGTAAGATGAAAACCACAAGGACTTTGATTTTAATATTCCATCCAATCCTTTAAATGAAGTATAGTGTGTTAAAAACTCCTGTGTATTTTCAAAAAAAGATTGATAAATATCATTTTCAAAATCTAATATCTTCTTTTTATATTTTTCGTTCATATATACTCTCCTTACCGTATTCTAATTTTTGATTCTGTAATTTTTGTTTTTGAAAGTCCAACTGTTTTCAAGAATTCTTCAAGTTCTTGCACATTTTGTTTACAGAAAGTTCCCAGCATAATTTCAGGAATTAAATCTGAACTCCATATAGTATTCAAAGACAATCTTCTAAAAGAACGTATTGTTGAAAAACAATGGAACTCTATTATATCTAATCCCAAACTTTTATGATAATTAATTATCTGCTCAGTAAAATTATCATCTGTATCTTTTTCCATTTCTTTCAGGATTCTAATAAAATCCTGCCACTCTTGATCATTATAATAAAGTCTGACCTCATCTTCTTCATTCCAATATTCATTTTTTATACAAAATTGAATAGATTGATATACAGCAGCTAGATGACGTGTTCCGTTTCTAAGTAAAATTGATTCAAACTCTTGACCTTTATTTCCTAAATGATTCAGTATTCGGGAATACAAAGTTGACAAATGATCATTGACAGTTGTTTTTATCTCTTGTGATGTATAATCAATTTTTCGTAACTTGATTATAGGAAAATTTGGAGGCTGTAGGTTATTTAAAATATCTACATTAAAAGTTATACAGACTCCAGTCGAGTCGTTTGCATATCTTTCCCAATGAGATAAACTATCTTTTTTTTGACTAAAGCAAGCTACATATGGGGTAGATTCTTGTTCACACAATTTGTTAAATGATTCTTTTTCATTCACCACCTTGTCAAATAACTGAGGCAAAAAAGGGATAGACGCTAAATAATCAGACTCCTTCGCTATTCCTTCAATATCTTCTAGAAATGAGGAGACGCTATAACTACCTTCAAGTGGATCGTTCATATTTTTAGTACTTGCTAAAAGAAGAGATTTAGTTGAAACAATCCTATATAATGTTTCTAACGTTGTATAATGATAAATGTATTTGTCCATATATTCCACTCCTACCCCACTACACTCATAATATACCCCACTTCATTAAAACTTTTCCTCTTCAACCTCTTTACAGGAATCCTTTTTCCCTCTCTAATAAATATCTGCCAGCTCAATTTTAAAATCGTCTATTTTCAATACATCAGAAAAAAGATGCACCAATATCATTTTTTTTAGGAATCGACAGAGAATAAAAATATCCTCATTAGACATTTTTGAATCATCAGCATGGGCATAGGCATTTCTAAATTTTATTATTTCTTTAATAATCTTATCTTTATCATATTTTTTAAAATCATGTTCAAAATATTTTGAATGAAGGTCGAGAAAATAGTCTATTCTATTTCGCAACGATAATTCATAGACATGGGCTAGTCCGCTTAAAATGGTTTGTTTGTATTTTGACATATAGTCAGGCATGTCTCCAGAATACTTCATGCTAATGGTTAATATTGCATCAAGACAAGGTTCAATGCATTTTTTAATTTTATCTATTATCTGCTTGTTTGCATTTCTAGACATAAAGAGCTTTTTTTCACGATAGTGTCGTGTTATCATCCCTTCGAAAGAACGGGCATACGTATCTATCAATACATCTAGCTTATAGTGCTCCCTATTATGATACGAGTCGAAAAATAAAGCGTATGCTAAATTTGTATTCTTATATGAATCATACCAATCATGTAAGATTGACATGTTATTAGTCAGCGATTTAAAACTAAAACCGACTTGTTCAGAGGGAGTCGCACAAAACATTTGGTCCTCAGTGACCAACTTATATTTATTTTGATCACTTTCAAAATAAATATATTCTTCCATTATGTTTGATTTTTGGTTCGTAATTAATGCAAAGAAATCATTGTAGATTCTACCATAATCGAGAACTTCCTCAAAGACACATGATTGCGAGAACCTAATCTCCAAAGAGCCAGTCTGTTCAAACAAAACACGTTGTCCCATATTTTTTTTCTCATAGTCATTATGTAGAATTAACTCATCCCCGTTTTTTGTTTTCGTACTGTATTGATTGTGGGCTTGGAGACATATTTCACCTCCAGACTCCTTGCATTGCAATCCATCACACCAATGAGATAATGCTGAAAATTTAAATTCACCTCGGACTATCCTTGTCTTTGAGTCAACTAATACCCCCAAAACATATGCAGCAGCCCTAATTTTCAGATACTGATGAAACATGCTTTTGTCACGACTTTTAACAAAAAAATGTGAATTAATATTTATTGTTGAGCAACAAAAGAGAGAGACATTATACATTACATGCCCAACCATGACCCTTCCCTGTACATCAAAGAGTTCATCAGACGAGTTCAAGAAATTAGTCAACTCAACATTTTCGACAAGAAAATCAGGGTATGAAATTTCTATGTCTATCTTTCCCTCTCCAGAAACATATAAAAGTGCATTGAAAGGTGTTTCTTTTAAGGAATCCTTCAGTATCCAAAATTGGCCAGGATACTTTTCATTCAGTCCAATCTCGATCTCCTTCACTTCCTACCCCTCCTCCAACTCCCGCCCCATCCGATACTTGATGTCGTAGTTGATGATAAAGTCCAGCTCCTCCTCCGTAAACCCGTAGTGCTGGGCAAGCAGCGTGTCAATTTTGTCGAATATCGACACATTAAAGTCCTTTTGTATTTATAATTTTACGTATCTCTTCTATCAGTTCCTTAATATAATGATAAGCCTCTTTTAATGTGCTCACAGTAATAGTAGAAATACCACCATGTGCAATGTTATTTCTATTCCCATATATTGTTGATAATGAGTCAGTGTAGATGTCATAATTCATTTTTTTCTGTAATACAGCTACCCATTCTGAATCAAATGCATTTAAAATTTTCTCTATCTTTTGAAGATTTAGATTAGTTACATATTTCAATTTATGAGAAATAAACCTAACTAATTGTGGAGAAGTTCTATTATTATAATGACGTACAATTAAATCCACAAATACTTTTTCTGTATAACCAGAAATTAAAATACAAAGATATTTTGATAGATTTGAAACGACTTCATCATTGTCATCATTTTTTCCCACCGTTTCAATTTGGAGAATTAAATCATCAATTCTTCTTTCAAACCTTTGTTTTAAATCATTAGCCATCGGAACCCTTCAGCTCTTCTATTGATATTCTAATGCGCTCTTTTAATGGTTGAGAGTGATGAGTTTTACCAGTTTCGATAAATTGAATAAAATCTTGACGTGAGACAATATTATTAACTTTGGTCTTGTACATTTCAATATCTTGAATACAATTGTGTTCTATAGCTATATAAGTTCCAACAAAAATCGCATCTAAAATTGCAAGGCTTAACATTTTGCTTGGTCTAAAAATTTTTGAATCCAATGTTGATAGAATCTCAAAAGTTTTTAAAAATAGGGCTATTTGAAATGAGAAATTTTTCTCATTTTTATTTTTGTTATTGTCCATAAACTGATTTAAAAATTCTTTCATATTTCCAGTATACAAATTGTAACGCTCTGATAAAGCTAACAATCTCAAAACAATCTCTTGATCTTTTTTTCGTTTACTTGAAATAAACAAAACTTTTTTAAAATTTTCATCTTGTGCCAAGTTTTCAATTAATGTTTGAAAACTTCCATGATAAACACAAGCTCGTATTTCTTGAGGAGTTAGATTAACACCTCCTGTATTTAGACGCTCAAATATTAAATATACTGCATTATAATTCTGTTCTTGAGGATCTTCTGCTTTTACAATAGTTGCATGAATTAGAGTATCATCAAGCCTTAGTCTTATTTCATCATCCAAATCATCAATTGTTTTTCCCGCAAAACTGGAATCAACAGATACTAAAGAGAAAGTGGAACCATCTGTAAACTTTCCAGCGTAAAATAATCGAATAGATTCTAGTCGTTGAAATCCATCTATAATTATATGCTTATTATCCTCTTCTTTATAAAGACATACGCTTGGAATTGGAAGCCCCAACAAGAGAGATTCTATAAATTTTGATGCCTTTACTTTATTCCAAACATAATTTCTTTGAAAATCAGGAAGATAAATTGACTTTTTTTCCTGTCTACGAACTAAACCACTAACATCAAAATCAATTCCATAACTATTTAGTTTATATGATGTTGAGTATTCATATTCCTCGGTTTCGTTATCTTCTAATCTATCCAACTCACTAAATTCTTGGTTCACTTGTATTCCCCTGCAAAGAATGATTTATCATATCATAAATCATCTTACTATAAGATGTCTATACTTTATATCACTTTTCCTTTTCAACCTCTTTACAGGAATCCTTTTTTCCTGTAACTACAGATTCAACAACATTTTCTTCTATTGCTTCCCTTATAATTTCAGGCTTATCAGCCAAATGCTTTAAAAAAATTAAATCACTTTTGTCTGTTAAATCCCACAGCGAAGCTGTCTGATAAGTTCCTACACGCTTCCCCGCATTTAATTTGAAACTAAGTGTAGAATCAAGACGCTTTGAAAACAACGCATATAAAACACCAAGTTCCTCATGTTCTTCTTCACTTAAATCTTTAAGATTCGGATAAAAAGACAACAAGGTTTCTCTCGTTACATGAAATTCATCGCCATAAGTCAACCAATAAGTGAAGAACATTTTTCCACAGAAAAATAAAACCAATGCGGGAACAAATTTTTTTTCAACATATATAGTTCCAAGTTCACTCTGTTCCAGTTCTTTTCCTGTTTTCCCATCATAACAAGGTGCACCTTTCTCTGTTACAGTTATCCAATTATAGCCAATTTTTTTGAAATAAATCGGTGTTCCATATTTCTTCTGCTTCATCTCTATAGGAAAAGCTGGAACCTTATTAAAAAAATCCGCTAAAACCTGAGAATTAAACATTGGAACAACATCTTTCCACTCAAAATGAGTATATCGAATGAGATGAAAAAGTGTATTACGGTATTCCGAAAACCAGCGATGTAATCTCGTTGTAAAATTTTTTTCTCTTCTCTGTGGAGCATAAATGTAAATACAACTCCTGACTCGTACATCCCCTGAAAATAATCCAGAAGGAATTCTGCCATAAAACGAAAACCAAAATGAGCCTGCTTGCTTTTTCAATAAAGTACGCAATTCTTTAAAATCACGGCTGAATGCTAAATTATGCATCACAATAAAGCCATGTCTACCAAGACAATTCTTCAAAGAGAAAACTCTTTTAATGACAAATCCATACAAATCAGTACAAAAAGTTTCATCAACATAATCGACTTTCTTAATCGCCACATACGGAGGATTGCCAATAATCACATCGAACCCGCCGTGCTGGACAATAATCTCGTAGAACTCTGCCAGCCAGTGGAAGGGCTGGTGTGACACAAGCCAGTCCTCGTAGGCAATGTCAGTCCTGTCGGAAAAGAGCCTCCTGCTCAGCAGCTCGTTCAGCTCCTCCAGGCTTTTCTGCAGGTTGGCCTTTGCCGTCCTGAAGTCGTCCATGCGCTCCGTCTGGTGCAGCTGCCAGTCCTTGAACACCCGGTAGGTGGCGGCCACCTCCTCCAGCTTCTTCTGGAGCCGTGCCTCCCATTCCGCCCCCTCAAACATGTCGGTGAAACCATTCAGCAGCTCTTCCTTGGTGGCATACCCCACCAGGGTGTTGCCGCAGCGGATGTTGAAATCAATGTCCGGCAGGGGGTCAAGCCCCAGGTTTGGCAGCCGCCTGTCCGCCTCCACCACTGCAACCATCTTCAGGAACAGCCGCAGCTTTGCAATCTCCGTGGCCTCCGCCATAATGTCCACACCGTACAGGTTCTGCAGGATGATGCTCTTGTAGATGAAGTATTGGACATTGCTGCGGTAATTGCTCTTGATCTCCGCCTGCACAAAGTCCAGCCTGTCAATGCAGATTTCATACAGCGGCTCAAGGATGTTCAGGGCAGCGAACAGGAATGCGCCGCTTCCGCAGGTGGGGTCCAGGACACTCACATTGCGGAGGGCCTCATAGAAGCAGCGGACAAAGTCAAGGCTGTCAGTCTGCACAAGCAGGTCCTGCACAAAGCCCGTTATGTCAAGATTGCAGGTGATGAAGTCGTTTATCTCCCGTATCTCCCCCGCCGCTATCCTTTGGCAGGTTTCTTCATACCGCCTCCTCCGCTCCACAGTCTCCCGCCAAAGTTCAGTCGGCAGACCGTATTCCTCTGGGGTGCTCTGGTTCCAA
This sequence comes from uncultured Treponema sp., assembly GCA_937876905.1. Taxonomy (GTDB): domain Bacteria; phylum Spirochaetota; class Spirochaetia; order Treponematales; family Treponemataceae; genus Treponema_F. The sequence goes on along the minus strand of CALEFI010000031.1, from coordinate 20,043 downwards.
TCCTTCCTCCGCTCCAAAAGCCCCGGCCTTTCCGTATCAAGTCCAGCGGCAATGCTTTCCGGGAGCTCAAGCCCACACCCCTTCTTCACCGACTCATAGCTGTAAAATGTATTCTCCCCCTACTCCCACAAATACAAATTGACGGGGGAAGGGAGAAATTCCCCAGTTTTCCCCGAATTTTGCTAGCCAAACACCAGTTTTTCGGGTAGAATAGAGATACATCACGAGGGAAGGACGTGGTTCTGAGGTGTAGTTTCACGCTGGGGCTGGTTGATGGAGCCTGTTTTTGGGGTTTTTAGTACTATTTCCTGGTAAAAATAGCTGAATTTAGCGGTTTGTTCCAGTAAATAGCGATTTGTACCACTACGGTGGGAACAATCCGGTGAAGGTATACCGACCCTACAGGGGAGTTTGTAATTCCCCTTCCATTCCAATTCTCCCTGCAATAGGTACAGTCATCGCCAAGGGAGTTGCTTTGACAGGGGCTGTAATAGTCGGACTTGTTCTCGGTGACGCTGCCAGTGAGATTATAAACGGTGAAAGCCAAGAGGAATCAGAAAACCAGAAGGCAGAAGGTGTAAAGCAACAGCTTGCATCAAATGCACAGGCGGTAGCTTCAAGTCCAACCCCTGCTATCAGGCATTCACATTCGTGGATGCCTTTTTTGTTTTAAACTGAAGTTATCTGAACCTAAATAGACAAATAAGACCAAAAATAGTGGTATTCTGCCGTCGGATAGTTATAATATAACACTAGATTTTAAAAAATGCAAATCTCATAAATTCACCTGAATTCACTAAAATTCAAGATTTACTTAAACTTCTTACTTTAAGTTTATAGACCGTAGGTTTTTTGCCTGTGGAACCAATCAGGTCTTCAAAAAATTATTGTAAAAACTTGATATTTTACCTCAATAATCCCGAAAGATATGATATAATATTTTGGGGATTATTTTATATGGATGCAGATTACAGAAAACTATGAAAACTGCTTATTGATAAAGGCATTAAGAATCGAACAGACCTTATCAAAATGGCGGGTATTTCCACAAACATTTCAGCTAAACTCGGTAAAGGTGAGTTTATTTCAATGGATAGCATGCAGAAAATTTGCAAAGCCCTTGATTGTGATGTTGGAGATATTTGTGTGATGAACGAAAAATCTTCTGTAGAAAATGAATAAGTGTCATTCTTTGACACTAACATAGTGTATAATAAAAATGGAAATTGATAAGAAGGATGAATCGAATGTCTACAAATGATGTACTTATAAAAAAAGTAGGAAGCAATATTCAGGAAAAGGCTGCTTTAATCTGGAACGTGGCAAACACGCTTGTAGGTCTTTACAAACCTCATGAATATGGACTTGTCATTCTGCCCATGTGTCTTATCAAGAGATTTCATGATTGTCTTTTGCCCACTCAGGAAAAAGTTTTGGAGATGGCTGAGCTGGTAAAGGATTTGCAGGTCAAAGAAGGCTTCCTGACAAAGGCATCGGGCTATCAGTTTTACAACACAAGCAAGTTTACTTTTGAGACTCTTCTTGCAGACACCGCGAATATTGCGGATAACTTTGAAGATTATTTGAACGGCTTTTCTGACAATGTAAAAGATATTCTTCACCGTATGAAGTTTGAAGATCAGATAAAGACCATGAAAGAAGGAAAGATTCTTTATCAGGTTATAAGTGACTTCAATTCTACAAAAGCCGATATGAGCCCAGAGAAAATCAGTGCTGTTGACATGGGTTACATCTTTGAAAATCTTGTCCAGCGTTTTTCAGAAAGTTATGACGAAAAAGCCGGAGCACACTTCACAAGCCGTGACATTATCTACCTTATGTGCGACCTTCTTGTGAATAGTGATAAAAATGCCTTTGCTTCAGACGGAATCAATAAAACTGTTTATGACATGACCATGGGTACAAGCCAGATGCTTACCTGTATGGAAGAACGCTTGAAGCAATTTGATAAAGAAGCTGTTGTTACAAGTTTTGGTCAGGAATTCAATCCTTTTACTTTTGGAATTGCAAAGGCTGATATGTTGATTCGCGGCGGAGACCCGAACAACATGCAGTTCGGTGACACTCTGAACGATGACAAATTCACTGATTACCATTTTGATTACATTATCAGCAATCCTCCTTTTGGAATTGACTGGAAAAAAGAAGCAGATGATATTGAAAAAGAAAACAAAAAAGGTTCTGCAGGTCGTTTTGGGGTAGGACTCCCGCCAAAAAGTGACGGACAGCTTTTATTCATGCTTAATGGCGTTGCTAAACTCAAAGACCCGAACGAAAATAAAACTGGCGGAAGAATGGCAATCATCCAGAACGGTTCAAGTCTCTTTTCTGGGGATGCGGGAAGCGGACAGAGTGAAATCCGCCGTTACTTAATCGAAAATGATTGGCTTGATGCAATCGTTCAGCTTCCTAATGATTCCTTTTACAACACAGGAATTGCGACATACATCTGGGTTATCACAAAAGACAAGGAAGAAAAGCGAGTTGGCAAAGTTCAGCTGATAGATGCCTCGAATTGTTATGAAAGCCGTCGCAAGAATATTGGTAACAAGCGTGTTGATATTACGGACAATGCAAGAAATCTTATTCTCAAAGCCTATGATGAATATTCAGAGAGTAAAGTGTATGAAGAAACAACTGAAAGCGGCGCAAAACTGGTCTGCAAGTCAAAAGTTCTGGACAGTGTTGATTTGGGCTATAACAAAATCACTGTTGAAAGTCCCCTGCTTGATGAAAATGGAAATCCTGTAAAAGACAAAAAAGGGAAAACTCAGGCAGACAGCGACAAGCGTGATTTTGAAAATGTTCCACTTGACCAGGACATAGACAAATACTTTGAGCGTGAAGTTCTTCCATACAATAAAGACGCATGGATAGACAAATCTAAGACAAAGATTGGCTACGAGATTCCTTTTACCCGAACTTTCTACGAATACAAACAGCTTGAAAAAGCCGACGACATTGCCGCCCGTATTGAAGAGCACGAAAAGAGCCTTATGGAAAAACTGCACAATTTGTTTGGGGATAAGTAAGGGAGATTAAAATGAACGGAAAAACAGAAAACACAGTTATCACATACAAAAAGACCTCAAACATTATTGATGATGCAAGAACGATTATCAACAGTGCAAGAAGTTCTGCTGTCCGCAGTGTGGACTTTTGCCGCGTTCAGATGTACTGGAATCTTGGAAAACGTATTTTTGAAGAAGAACAGCAGGGAAAAGAACGGGCTGATTACGGCACATATCTTGTAAAAACTCTTGCAAAGAATCTTGAAAAAGAATACGGAAGTGGATTTGGAGAAAGACAATTAGAACGCGCAAGACAGTTTTATCGATTGTATCAAATTCCGTCTGCACTGCGGACGGAATTGAACTGGTCACAATATAAACTTCTGATTGCAATTTCAGACCCTTCAAAACGGGAATATTACGAGCTTGAGTCCGTAAATAATGGTTGGACTGCCCGCGAGACAGAAAGACAGATAAACAGTCAGCTCTATGAACGCCTTTTGATTAGCAATGACAAGGAAAGAGTTCTTTCCGTTGCTCGAAAAGAACGTATTCCAGAAAATCCGACAGACATAATCAAAGACCCGATGATTTTGGAATTCTTGGGACTTGAAAGAAAAGCTGAATATTATGAAAAAGACCTTGAATCAGCTCTTATAGACCATTTACAACAGTTTTTGCTGGAACTTGGAAACGGATTTAGTTTTATTGCCCGTCAGAAAAGGCTTTTAATAGAAGATGATGAATACTTTGCAGACCTCGTTTTCTATAACCGTCTTTTGAGGTGCTTTATTGTAATTGAATTAAAGACAAAGAAGCTTACTCACGAAGATTTAGGACAGCTCCAGATGTATGTGAATTATTTTGACCGTAACGAAAAGCTGCCTGAAGAAAATCCGACAATCGGTATTTTGCTTTGTACAGCCAAAAATGATGAAATGGTAAAAATGACTCTGCCAAAAGACAACAAGACTATTCTTGCAAGTAAATATGAGCTTTATTTGCCGTCCGAAGAAACATTGAAAGCAGAAGTTGAAAAACTCGCCAATGCACAGGAAAAATTTTCCGAACTGACTGACGGAGCAGATAAATGAAGCAGAGCGGAATAGATTGGATTGGGGAAATTCCTTATGATTGGAAAACACGACAAATAAGATATTTATTTTCTCTACGAGATGAAAGAAACTATAAGCCTCTTTCAGAAGTCAATTTAATTTCAGTTTACACAGATAAAGGTGTTCTTCAACATAGTGATATTGAGCAAACAACAGGAAATAAAGCCCAAAATGCAGACGGCTACAAACATGTTTACAAAAATGATTTGGTTGTAAATATTATTCTCTGTTGGATGGGGGCATTGGGAATTTCTGATTTTGACGGAGTAACAAGTCCTGCCTATGATGTTTACGTACCAAAAGATTTAAGCATAATACTGCCAAAATATTACCATTATCTGTTTAGGACTCCACAATTCAACGGAAAGTGTTATACAGAGGGTCGTGGTATTATGCAAATGAGATGGAGAACATACTCGTCTGAGTTTAAATTGATAAAAGTTCCGCTACCTCCAAAAGCCACTCAACAGCGTATAGCCGAATATCTCGACAAAAAAGTTTCTGAGATTGATTCCATAATCGAAGAATCAAGAAAATCCATAGAAGAATACAAAGCATGGAAACAGTCCGTAATCTTTGAAGCAGTAACAGGAAATCTTAAAACGGAAAGTAGAAAATTAAAAGATGAAACATTTACAGATAAATGGCAGTTGATAAAAATAAAGTATGTTGCTGAATATAATACAGAAACTCTTCCAGAAAATACAAAAGATGAATTCAATTTCAATTATATAGATATTGGTTCCGTAAAATTTGGCGAGGGAATAACAAATTTTCAAAATATGATTTTCAAAGATGCTCCATCAAGAGCACGAAGAATCGTAAAAAAAGATGATGTTATAATTTCTTCTGTGCGGACTTATCTTCGAGCAATTGCAAGGATTGAAGAATCTGAAATTCCGCAAATTGCTTCAACAGGGTTTGTAGTATTTTCTTCTAAGCCTCAAAAGATTTTACCACGATTTTTATTTTATGCAATTTCATCTGAAAGTTTTGTTGGAAAAGTTGAAGCAAATTCTGTTGGTATAAGTTATCCAGCTATTAATGCAAGTCAGATTGCTAATTTTAAGATTCCGCTTCCTCCACTCCCAGAACAAGAATCCATCGCAAAAATGCTCGATTCAAAATGTGCTCAAATCGACAGCCTTATCACCGAAAAAGAATCGCTCATCGCAGATTTGACGGAATACAAAAAGTCACTCATTTTTGAAGTTGTCACAGGAAAAAGGAGTGTGTAAATATGGAATGGTTCACTAAATTAATTGAATGGCTAAAACTACCTACAAAGATTATTGCATTCATAGCATTGATGGCTGGAATATTGTTATTTCTTCCTCAAAGTGTTATTCAAAAATTACATCTTGAATTATTTATTACATCATATGGGAACTACTTTGGTATTGTATTTCTAATTGCAGCATGTTATTTATTATTCCTTCTAATTTGTTTTATTGGAACTACAATCAAATCAAAAATCAATAATAAAATAAATCTTCAAAAATCAAAAACAACAGATAAATTATTAGAAGAAAAAATTAAAGAAAATATACAAAACTTAAGTTTTAGTGAAAGATGTATAATTAGAGAATTTAGTTGGCAACAAAAAAATGTAATAAAAGTTATTATGGAAAATGAAGACGTTGTTAGTCTAATTAATAAAAAAATATTGGAATATGCTACAACATTTGCAGAGAAATATATTTTTGGAACTGTAATAAGTGTAAAACTTAACGCTATCGCTGATAAACTTCTTGAAATTGAAGATTTACAAATCAAAGAATCTCCAACAAAAGCTGATTTTGAGCAGTATATGAGAGAAAGGCCTTCTTTTATAATGCAAATACAAAGTATAGAAGAATTAAAAAATAATATTGCAAATCCTTTTCATCATTTTAGATAAAAATTTGAAGGAGCAAATAATTGACTTTAGATAACTGGGAAACAATAGTTTATACTTGTATATTTCTCTTACCAGGATTTATTATAACAGAACTGATAGATTCCATCGTTCCACCCAAATCTTTTAGGGAAGTAAAATTTATATTTAGTTGTATAATCTATAGTATAATAAATCTTGCATTATGGATATGGCTTGATGTTATCATTATTGAAAAAATTAAGTCAAAAACTGTGCTGTTCTATATTGTTTTATCTTCTTCAAATATTGTGACTTCCATAATTACAGGAACTATTATTGGACTTATAAAACATTGCGAAGTGCCTAGAAAAATATTCAGATTGTTCAAAGTTCAAATGAATCATCCTATTCCAACTGCATGGGATTATATATTCAATAAAAAAGAAGAATGCTTTGTAACTGTTACGTTAAAATCTGGAAAAACTGTTTCTGGAAATTTCTTTTGCAATTCTTTTGCTTCTTCTGAAACTATAGAACTTGATTTATATATAGAAAAAATTTATGATGTGGATGATAATGAAAATTGGAATGAAGTTCCACGTAGTTTAGGAATGTATATTTCCAAAGATGAAATAGAAACTATAGAGTTTTTTACAATGGAGGAAATAGAAAATGGGAAATAATGAACGAGGAAATGAAGGGTATCAGCCCGTATCAGGTTATGTAAGAGATGGATTTCAACCAATAAGAAATTCTTCCGAGCGTGGATACCAGCCAACACAACAGCCACCGAGAAATGTAACACCACCTAATACAGGATCTCATGTTAAACCTATCGTTGATAAAAAGTAATTTGGAGATAAAAAAAATGAATATTATTACACAAAATTGTTTAAAAGAATTTGTTCAAGACAATAATTTAGATAAACTTCCAGAAGATAAACAATTTGAACATTTTGCAAATTATATTGTTGTAGGAAACTACTTTGATGTTAATAGATTTGAATTATTATCTTTATCAACTGGTGAAAATGCACCTGGTATAGATGGTATAGCTATTATTGTAAACAATCGTTTATGTACTTCAGAAACAGATGTCTCTGAAATGATAGAGTTAAATGGTTATTTAGATGTAGAATTTTTATTTATACAATCAAAGAGAACTGCAGGTTTCTCTGGTCCAGATTTAGGTAATGAATTTACATGGATAAAACAATTTTTTAGTTTCAATACGTCTGAAAAATATACAGAAGAATTTAATAATTTTATTAATATTGCAAAAAGTATTTATAAGAATTCGAAATTTTTCAAAAAAAGAAATCCAATTGTTAAGATATTTTATTTATGTGATGGAAAATGGGTTGATGACGAATCTTTATGCAAAATCAAAGATCAAAATATTACAGAATTAGAAGATTTAGATTTATTTTCAAAAATTGATTTCTTTCCTATAGATAATAAGAAAACTATGGCTTTGTATCAAAAATTAAAATCCCCAGTTGAAGCAACAATATCAATTGAAAATTTTATACCTATTCCAAAAGTACCGAATGTAAAATCAAGTAGATTAGCAATATTACCTTTCTCAGAATTTAGAAAACTACTTGAAGATGAATTTGGAAAACTAAAACCTGTTTTTGATGATAATATTCGAGGCTATCTAGAATCTACAAAAAATCCTGTAAACTTATCTATGAAAGAAACAATTTCTTCCAACGATGCACAAGAGTTTTGTCTCTTAAATAATGGTGTAACAATAGTGACAGAACAATTAACAGCCTCTGGTAATGATTTTACTTTAACAAATTATCAAATTGTAAATGGATGTCAAACAAGTAACATTCTATTTGAATGCAGAAATGAACCTAATATAAAAAATGTTTCTATTCTAGTAAAAATCATAGAATGTGAAGATAATAAGCTACAGGTAAAAGTGACAAGGGCCACAAATAATCAAACACCTGTAGAAAAAGTACAACTAGAAGCATTAACAGATTTTCAAAAAGAACTTGAAATGTTTTATACTGCAAAACGAACAGAATCGGTAGATGATATGTATTATGAAAGAAGAACAAATCAATACAGGGGAGATTCTATTGCTTCCTCTAAAATTGTAAATATTGAAGATCAAATAAAAACATTTGTTAGTATGTTTCAAGATAATCCTCATTCTGTAGCTGGTAATTATGGAAAAATGTTATTAAAGCTTGGTAAAACAGTGTTTGTTGAAAATCACAAATATGATCCATACTATACAAGCGCATTTTGTTATAAAAAACTTGTAAGTATGTTTAATGAAGGAGGAATTGATTCATCAATATGGCGTTTTAGATTTCATATTTTAATGATAATAAAATACTGTATTACAAGAAAATCAGTTCCTACTCAATTAAATGGTAAAGATATTGAGAAGTATTGTGATGAAATAATGAAAACTGCATTGGATAATACAGAATTTGAGACAAAAGTTTTAGAAGCTGTAGCATTTTTTAATACTTTAATTCCTCAACTTGATTTTACTAACAGAAAAAGTCCGGAAATGAAAAACAAAACAGATATTATTATCAAAGAAATTCGAAGAGAGTATTTGGGACAAAGAATACCACCTTTGTTTTAGGAGTTTAATTATGGCAGATAGCGAAAGACAATTTGAAAACGACATTGAAAAATATTTAATCTCTTCAGAAGGTGGTTGGATAAAATGCATTGATGCAGGCTATCGTGCAGGGAATGCTGACGGCTATGCTTTGGATATTGCAACTTTAATTGGCTTTATCCGCGATACTCAGCCAAAAGCCTGGGTTCGTTTTGAAAAAATGAACCCGACAAACACGGAACACGCTTTCTATCAATCTTTTGAAGATTCTGTAAACAATGACGGTCTTATTTCTGTTTTACGCCACGGCTTTAAGCATTTGGGAATTGAATTCAAAGTCTGCTATTTTATGCCAGAAAACTCATTGAATCAGATGGCAACTGAGCATTACAAACAAAATGTTTGTCATTGCATCCGCCAGTGGCATTATACGACCGAGAATAATAATTCCGTTGATATGATGCTTGCAGTAAATGGTATTCCGCTTGTAGCCATTGAATTAAAGAATCAGCTTACAGGCCAGAGCTGTGACAATGCAAAATTACAGTGGATAAACGACCGTGATGCCAAAGAGAACTGTTTTAAGCTCAATCATCGTATTTTGGTTTACTTCTGCGTTGATATGTACAATGCTTTTATGGCTACCAAGAAACCTATGAAGGAAGATGATTTCTTGCCTTTCAATCAAGGTTCAAACGGAGCTGGTGTTGATGGCGGTGCGGGTAATCCTCAAAGCACTGATAATGATTATGTCACATCATATATTTGGAAAGAGGTTTTGCAAAAGGACAAACTTCTGGATATCTTAAACAAGTTCATTCACTATGAAAACTATCAGGAAACATATATCGACGAAAATGGTGAAGAAAAAACAAAAACTGTAAAGAAGGTAATTTTTCCTCGCTATCATCAGCTTGATGTTGTTCGAAAATTGATTGCGGATGTTCGCGAAAAAGGAAGTGGAACAAATTATTTGGTTGAACATAGTGCCGGAAGTGGAAAGAGTAATAGTATTGCTTGGGTTGCTTATCGTTTGGCTTCTCTTTTTGATGATAATGATAAGCCAATGTTCAATTCTGTTATCATCATTACTGACCGCAAAGTTTTGGATCAGCAGCTTCAGGAAACTGTAAGCGGCTTTAACCATACAATCGGAAGTGTTATTACAATTGATGATAAAACAGAAGTTGACGGCGAAAAGAATTCCAAGGCTCTGCGAAATGCAATCAATGATGGAAAGAGAATCATCATTACAACACTGCAGAAATTCCCTGTTATTTATGAGCAGGTTGAAGGTGTTAATGGCAAAAAATTTGCTGTTATTGTAGATGAAGCTCATTCAAGCCAGACTGGTGCCAGCGCCAAAAAACTTAAGATTGCCCTTGCTGATAAAACTGATGCCCTCAAAGAATGGGAAGAAATAGAAGCCGATAGCGAAGAAAAAACTCCAGACAGTGAAGATGAGCTGATTAAGGAAATGACGGCTCATGGAAATCATAAGAATTTAAGTTTCTTTGCCTTTACCGCAACCCCAAAAAACAAGACATTGGAAATGTTTGGAACTCGTCAAAACGACGGAAGTTTTAAGCCCTTCCATGTTTACTCTATGAGGCAAGCTGTTGAAGAAGGCTTCATAATGAATGTGCTAGAAAATTATACTACATATAAAAACTGTTATAAAATTTTACAGGAATCAAATGATGATCCTGAAGTATTTGCTTCTAAGAGCGTGAAACTTATTAAGAGATATGAGGAACTACATCCGCATAATTTGCAACAAAAGTCTCAGATTATTGTTGAAACATATATGGATAGAACCCGCCACGCCATTGGTGGTCGTGGTAAGATGATGGTTGTTACTGCAAGCCGATTAGCTGCTGTTCGTTACTATCATGAAATAAAAAGATATATTGAAACTCAGGCTTCAAAAGATGATTTATATAAAAATCTTGAAATTTTTATTGCCTTTTCTGGTAGCTTAAAGGATCCTGAAGATCCGACAGAAACAGAATACACAGAAAGCGGAATGAACCGAGATCATAACGGAAGACCTGTTAGTGAAGCTCAAACAAAGAAAGTGTTCCATGACGAAGGAAACATTCTGATTGTTGCGGAAAAATACCAGACAGGTTTTAGCGAATCCTACCTACATACAATGATTGTCGATAAAAAGCTTCGTGATGTAAAAGCTGTTCAGACTTTAAGCCGTTTGAATCGTGTTTGTGACGAAAAGGAAGATACTTATATTCTGGATTTTGTTAATACAAAAGAACAGATTCTGGAAGCCTTTCAGCCATATTTCCAGACCACGGAATTAAAAGAAGAACTTAATAAAAATCTTATTTATCAGACTCAGAAAATGCTCCGTGCATTTAAGATTTATAATGATGATGATATTAAGAATGTAACGGATATTTATCTGACTCAAAGGAAGAATCCGTCAAAGCAGGCTCTTATTACAAACGCACTACTTCCAGTCGTTCAAGGCTATAATGCTTTGAATCAGGAGCAGAGATACCAGTTCCGGAAATTACTGCGTTCTTTTGTAAAATGGTATAACTTCATTACTCAAATAATTCGTATGTTCTCAAAAGAACTTCATAGAGAATTTCTTTTCTGTAAATATCTTGAACGACTTGTTCCTGCTGACAAAGAAACAATGATAGATATTACCAATAAAATCAAACTTGAATATTACAAGCTTGAAAAAACTTTTGAGGGAAGCGTTGTACTTCAAAAAGAAAATGGAGTTCTTGAACCACAAAGAATTAAAAATGCAGTAGGTCAGAAAGAAAAGAAAACTCCTCTATCTGAGGTCATCAAAAAGATAAACGAAGAATTTGGAACAAAGTTTACTGAACGAGATAAAGTTATCTTCACTGATATTTTCAACTCTATGGTAAAAGATGACAAGTGGAAAACATCTGCACTATCTAACGGTGAGCAGATGTTCTCCAATAATATCATGCCCAAGAGTTTTGACGATACTTTACAGAAATCATATTTTGAAAATATGGAAGCTTACGAATCTTGGCTAAAGGATAAAGAGAAATATGAATTCATGCGTAAGATGATGGCTGAGGCTTTGTATAAGGCTTTCTTGAAAGATTAGACTTACATTATTGACATGTTGTTTTCCTCATATTATATTGAAACCAGTTCCGTGGTAGAGCTAACGGTCAGTGTGAAGGTTTTTACCATACCATATCAAATTACTTAATATTTACCTATGAGCATCAGGTTTATTGTTGCTACGGTACTGACAATTTAGCAAATACAATAAAGTGAATGCTCAAGGAGAAAATATTATGTCTAACCTTGATTTCTTTCACAATCAGGCCAAAAATTTCCTAAAAGATTGGAAAACTCAAAAACAAACCATTGAAAGTGATGGGTTTATATCTTATCACTATGATTGGAAATTCTACGATGTAGGAGCCTTGTTCTTTTATTATGAATTTGATGATAAAGATGAACAAGATATTAAGCTTGCAAGAGCCCAACATCTAATTGCTAAGATGGTCGGGTTTAAGAAATGGAATGACTTAATACATGCATCGGAGACAGAACTTCAATTGGCGGAATTATTGCTTCGTAGATTCAAAACAGCTCAAGATGTACAAGACTGGGAAGAAACTCTGAATTTTACAGGTATTGAACAATATGGTGTTGAAGCCATTCTTGATTACGCAAGACAGTATTATGAACTAGGAGATCGAAAAGAAATTGTAAATCTTCCAATTGAAAAAATCAGTGTTTTATCAGGCAAATCAAGAATAAATGAAATTAACAAATTCGATGATAAACTTGACACAATCTTCTAAACTAGAAAGTAAAAGTAATAACCAACTAAAAAAATTTCTTGATAAAAATAAGAATCCTGATATAGGAATTGATTCAAGTGGAAATATATGGCTGAAAAGTAGGAGTACAGGAGAAATAATAAAAACACCATTAAATAAAAATATGTATATTGACTAAAGGAGGATAAACAATGAAGTATTATGTTGATATAATTTTGCAAGGGAAAGAATTTAATCCAGAGGAAGTCTCAAATATTCTAGGAATTAAATTTAGAAAATTCCATAGATCTGGTGATTATAATAAAAGATTAAAAAGTAATGAAATAGAAGGTTATGGAATACTATCTTCTAGAGAAGAATTAACAACAGAAGATGTCATTGAAAAGACTATCTCTGAATATGAAGAAATTTACAAACTAGGAGAGGAGAAATTAGGTATAGAAGAAAAGATGTTCCATCTCTATGTTGAATGTTTACAAAACTCGTTTTCGTTAAAAACTAAATACATGAAAAAAATATGCAATTATTTTTCTGAAATAGAAATTACTATTTTAGATGAATAGCTTCGAATATCCCGGATATATAATGTAGTTGTGGGATATAGAATATTGAGGCTTATAAAGGCAATTGCACTTTTGTATAAACCTTCTAGTGCCAAATTCTTGCCCTTCCCTCACTCCCTGATTCCGTATCGCATAAAGACCGAATCGATTTCCCTCCTGACAGCTGACTGCACCTCCGACTTAATCCGAATCAACTTGAGCTGCTCCTCCCTCTCTTTGTCGTCAATTGGTGCTTCCATCTGGGAAAGCAGCAGCTCCGCCGGTGTCACGGAGAGAACCTCCGCAATCTTTATCAGGGACTTGTCGCTCACCCATGTCCGGCAGCCCTCTATGTCGTTGATGGTCTGGGCAGAAAGGCCAGCTCGCTCCGCCAGCTTCTCTTGCGTCAGGAGAAATCGCTTCCGATGGAACTTTATGTTGGAGGAAAGGATTCTTCTCAAGTCATTCTGCGTCATGTTTAAGACTATCATGGTAAAAGCAAGTATTTTCCACTTGACGATATCAAGTTTTAATTATTATTAACAAGTAATAAGACTTGGTATTAGTAATATCAGGGCAGATGCAGGTGTGGAGGAGACATGACCCCAGAGGAAAATGCGGAGGAATTTTTAAAGGACAGCGTAAAAGACTTCAAGATTTTCATTGATACCAACAGCCTCCTGCACAAGCATGAGGATAGGGTGAACAAATTTTGGGTGCATATTACGCCGTTCCTTCAACTGGAGGGAAAGGCCGTCTTTGTTCCACAGCGAGTCTGCGAGGAGTTGAAAAAGTTTGCGGACGACCCCAGCCGCTGCCAACGAAAGGGTGATCCAGATTTAAACCGGCGGGCAAAGAATGCACTCAAGCACATTGCCACCTTACAAAAGGCGAAGCTCGTGCAGATTCGTGGGGAAAAGAGCGACAGCTTTGCAGACAATGTGTTCTTGACCGTGTTTACCAAATTCCGCCTCCAGCACAATCTCATGCTGATTACGAATGACAAGGCCCTTGCCCAAGAGATTGACGCACTCGGAAGGAGCGAGGCCGTCAAGACAAAGAAGCGAATCAAGGTGGTGCAAATCAACCAGTATGGGTATCTGAGTCCCTTTCGTCTTGACGATAAAAAGCCCCAGATGTCCAAGATTGCCGCTCCCTCCCATCCTGTACCAAAGGTGTCTCGCATTCCAGCCGACGAGTGCTTTGCCCTTGCGACCTCCGTTCGGAAGGTGGACGGGAAAATGCCCGTCTCCTCCCTGCCAAATGAGGGTGACAGCCTGACTGCCGAACGCAATGGAGAGCGAAAGACAGTCAGGCTTGTCAACGCATTGTCATCGGGCGGGGAAGGCACGGTCTACACCACCAGCATCCCCGGCCTTGTCGCAAAAATCTACAAGAACGACAAACTTGACCGTGCCAAGTTCGAGAAACTCAAGCTGATGCTGACAAAATCCATCGACTGTGAGGGCGTCTGTTTCCCGCTGGCACTCTTGTACAACCAGCGGAATGAGTTTGTGGGCTATCTGATGAAGCAGGCCCGTGGAAAAGAACTGGGAAAGAGCGTGTTTATCCCGCAGCTTCTCAAGAAGAATTTCCCGACATGGAACAAGGTGGATACCGTCACCCTGTGCGTCACGATTCTGAAGAAACTGCAATACCTCCATGAGCGAAACGTCGTTTTGGGAGACATCAATCCGAACAATATCCTCGTGGTATCTCCAAAGGAGGTGTACTTTGTTGACACAGACAGCTATCAGGTTGGAGGGTTCCCGTGTCCGGTGGGTACGATTAACTATACGGCTCCGGAAATCCAGCGCAAGGAATACTCTTCTTTTTTGCGCACGCCGGGAAATGAGTACTTTGCCGTGGCAACCCTCCTGTTTATGATTATGCTTCCGGGAAAGGTTCCCTATGCACAACAAGGTGGAGAAAATCAAATTGACAACATCATCAAGGGTGACTTTCCTTATCCGTCTGGTGAGCGAACCAACAAAAAGACTCCCGCAGGCCCGTGGCGATTTTGCTGGAGTCATCTTCCCCGCTTCCTGAAGGATGACTTTTACGAGACCTTCTATAAAGACGAAAAGCACCACTCGGAAAAAAAACGCTACAGCACAAAGGACTGGCTCCAAAAGTTTGAGCATTATCTAGAGCTTCTTCAAAGCGGTAAGATGGTCAGTCATGATGACATGTCGATGGAGCTCTTTCCCACACGATTCAAGAAAAATCCACATGCATCGTATGTCCGCTGTCAGATTTGTCGCAAAGAAGTGCAGGAAGAGTGGACACGGTTGGGATTGTGCCAAGACTGTCAAAATAAGACATTCCAAACTAAAGCCTGTTCAAATTGTGGTACAAGTTTTGCGATTACAACTGGGGAAAAGAATTACTACGACCAAAACAACTTGAAGTTGCCGAAAAAATGTCCCAGCTGCCGCAAACCAAAACAACAGGGGCAAGGCTCTGGCTCCACTGCCTATGGAGCCTCACATTCATCTGTGGTTAGCTCCTCATCATCCCGTGGCAGCGGGCTGTGCTTTCTAACCACTGCGGCCTGCGAGTATTTTGGCAAGGGCGACGACTGCTATGAGCTCACGATGCTGCGGCATTTCCGGGATGCCTGGCTTACAAAGCAGGCTGGCGGTGCTGCACTCATTGCGGAATATTATCGGATTGCTCCGCCCATCGTGGAAAAGTTGAATGCTTCTGAGTGGCGGGACAAGATGTACCAGGATATATGGTGGCAATATATTCTGCCCTGCGTTTCGCTGATTGAGCAAAAATCATACGAACCCTGCCGTACACTGTACGAGAAGATGGTTCGAGACATTAAAACCATGCTATAAGGAGGCTTGAAAATGAACAATGACATGATGCGCTTGGAGGACTTGGTAAACAACCCCACTGCCCGTGTTCCTATCTGCCTGTGCCTTGATGTGAGCGGTTCCATGGACGGGGAGCCAATCCGCGAGCTGAACGAAGGTATTCGTATATTCTACGACGCAATTCGAGGGGACGAGACGGCCTTGTACGCTGCTGAAATCTGCATCGTTGCCTTTGGAGGAAACAGACCTGAGTGTATCGTAGACTTTGCCACCGTGGAGTACCAAGGCGATGTCGCCATGTTGGACGCCAATGGCGGGACACCTATGGGAGAGGCAGTCAACATGGGGCTTGACCTGCTAGATCGGAGGAAGAACGAGTACAAAGACAAGGGCGTGGACTATTTCCAGCCGTGGTTAGTGCTGATGACCGATGGCCAGCCCAATGGAGACTCCGGGGAGCTTTCCCGTGCAATCAATAGGACAGTCAAGCTGGTCAATGACAAGAAGCTGGTGGTTTTTCCCATTGGCATTGGAAATGAGGCGGACATGGACACTCTGCGGAAGTTTTCTCCCAACCGTACTCCGATGCGTCTCAAGGGGCTGCATTTCAAGGAATTCTTCCAGTGGCTGAGTCAGAGCGTCTCCCGGACATCCCAGTCAATGCCGGGAGAGAAGGTCTCTCTGCCTCCCATCACTAACTCTGATGGAGGATGGGGGGAGCTAGCATAGGCAACTCCAAGTGGACGTATTCAGTCCACTTGGGAAAGGAGTTGTATACCGTGTGGAAATCTGTGTGCTGCGAGGTTCAGGGAAGCGGGCATAAGGCGGCCGGGCTGCCGTGTCAGGACAAGACCTGTGAGATAGTGCGGAACGGCGTTCATGTCATTGCGTTGGCGGACGGTGCTGGAAGTGCACGGCTTTCGCATTATGGTGCGGAGCGAGTGGTTCGGGATGCGTCGGAATATCTAGCGGAGCATTTTCAGGAGTGCTTCGATTGTGACGATGGCCGAAAAGTCAAGAAAGCTCTTCTGGGAACGCTCCTACAAGGACTGGAGGAGGAGGCGCAGCGTCATAAGTGCGACATCCGGGACTTGGCCTCAACCTTGTTGTTGGCCGCAGTCAACGAAACAAGTTTTATCTTGGCACATATAGGAGATGGCGTGATTGGCTTCCTGGACGGTGGCAGATTGAAGGTCGCCTCTACGCCTGACAATGGCGAGTACTGCAATGTCACCACATTCGTCACTTCTGCGGAGGCACTTTCCTCCATGCGTTTGTTCAAGGGAGAGCTCAAGGACAAGGATGCCTTTGTGCTGATGTCCGATGGGACGGAGCAGAGCCTGTACCACAAGTCAAGCAAGACACTGGCTTCAGTCATCGTAAGGTTGATGCACCGTACCACACTCATTGACGGAAAGACGATGTGGTTCAAGCTGGAGGAGGCCCTAGAATCCGTGGTTTCAAAAAGGACACAGGACGATTGTAGCCTTGCGATTTTAGCCCGGCCCTCCACTAGCCTCCCCACGCTCGACATGCTCGATTGCAGGGAACGGCAGAAGCTGTATGGAATGACTGAGTCTGGGAGGCGGATGCTCAAGCGGACAGAACGGTATGATGCGATTCTTGCGATTGTGAAGGAGCCCAGCTCCCTCGAACAAATTGCGAGGGGAATTCACCTCAAGCCCAAGTATGCCCGGAAGCATGTTGACAAGCTTGTTTCGCAGGGATTGATTGTGAAGAGGGCAAGCCTGTATCAACGGTGCTGAGTCCGTCATTCGGCCTGTCGTATAGCCCTTTCGCTCACCTCCGCCAGCTGTCCCGCCCCTAGCCTGCCCGCTCTGGCTGTGATATACTCTCTTCTTGAAAGAATTTAACTTTTTCACATGAAATCTGTTTAAAGGATGTCGGTTTTCCAGCGGCGGGAGCCGTCTTGTTTTTTGGTGGGGAGGTTTTGGTATGAAATCAATTTTTGGGAAGGTGGCTTGTATTTGTGCCTTGGCTCTGGGAATCATTGCCTGCGGTTCGGGAGGAAAGACGGAGGTGGAGCAGCCCATGGACCAGGAGGGGCTTTTTGTGATGGACTTCCAGCCGGCAGGACAGCTGCCCACAGCGGTGAAATATCCTGCCATCTACGTGCAGTTTTCCAAGCCGGTGGTGCCGGTGGCAAAGCTGGGGCAGCCCTCGGACACCTCCGACCTGATGAGGATTGATCCGCCGCTGGAAGGCGTGTTCCGTTGGTACGGCACGAGCCTTTTGAGCTTCGATGCTAGCCAGGGAGTGATTCCCCAGCGGGAATACACCGTCACCCTCTCTGACTCGATTGTCTCTGTGGACGGCAGCCCCATCACCGGTCAGCGCATCTTTACCTTCCGCACGGAGCCCCTGAAGCTGGTGAGCATAACTCCCGGCTACAAGGCTGCCCTGGATGGATTCTGGGTGAACAGCAACGACCTGCCGGTGGAGGATGCCCGCTCCCTAGCCCTGTATTTTTCCTATCCGGTGGAGACCAGGGAAATCGCCAAATACCTTGAGATTGTGGATGGCAAGGGCAAGTCCTACCAGTTTGACATCAGCCACCCGGACAAGAAGAATCTGAATCTGGTGGAGCTTTTTTTGAAGGAGACACCGCCGGACAACACGACCATGACGGTGGTGCTCAAGGCTGGTGCCCGCTCTGACTCAGACTCCATCGGCACGGTGGAGGAGGACCGGAGCCACAGCTACCACACCCTACGTCCCTTTCAGCTGCAGAGCGTGTACCAGGGCAGCTCCAGCCGTGGCACCGAGGCCCATCCTGTTGTCCTTCAGTTTTCCCATCAGCTTGCAGAGGATCAGGACACGGCGGCTATTGCGGCTGCCATCACTGCCTTCAAAAAGCTTCCTGCAGATGCTGGAAAGGAGGGAGGGGAGGTGGTTGCCCTGGAGGTGACGGCTGAAAACATCAGCATTTTCGGCAACCAGCTGCGGATTCACGGGCTGGATGTAACCTTTGAGGAAACCTTCGAGCTGGAGGTGGCTGCCAACGTCATCAAGGACCTGTACGGCCGTCTGTATGGAAAGAGCATCGGGCCGGAGACCATCACTGTTCCTGCCGCCACCAGCTTTGCCAAGTTCAAGGACTATGGCTTTGTGATGCTGGAGGCTGCCTTCCCGCCTCAGCTGGCCTTTGCCTACCAGAACCTGCTGCCCAAGTCGAGCTATGTTGTGTCTGCCCTTTCTGGCGGCCAGTGGAAGCAGGTGAACAGGGTTGAATTCGATGCATCGGCCATCCCCAAGAACCAACAGGTGGTGGAGGCGGTGAACCTGCGTCCCGCCTTAAAGGATGGATTCGGTGTGGTACGATTCACTGCGGACATGCAGTACCAGTGGACAAATTGGCAGGGACAGAAGGAGACCTCCACCCGAAAGAACGTGCAGGTGGTGCAGGTCACTGACCTGGGACTGACCGTCCGCTACGGCTTCAATCGGGCCGTGGTGCTGGTGAGCCAGCTTTCCACCGGAAAGCCGGTTGAGGGAGCCACCGTCAGCCTGTACGCCATGGGAAAGTACCTGGATGAGGAGGACATCCTCCCTGGCTTGGGAAAGGCCGCTGTGAGCGGCACCACCGACAAGAACGGCTTCGCCGTCCTCCATCTGGACAATGACCTCATCAGCTCCCAAATCCAGCAGGTTTTCATCTCGGCGGAAAAGGGGCAGGACAAGGCTGTATTCGAGCCCTCTGGCAACGCCCTGTGGGGGCATGGCTCCGTGCGCAATCCCCAGTCGGCCCAGATTACCCAGATGGTTACCTTTATGTTCACCGACCGTGGCCTGTACAAGCCCGGCGAGCGGGTAACGGTGCGGGGCATTGACCGCAACCTGACCTTGGGCGAATATGACGCTTACGTGGGGAAGGCTACCCTCACCCTGCGGCAGAATCGCTGGCGGGCCGAGCCCATCGAGACGAAGACGCTGGATGTCTCCCAGTCAGGCGGCTTCTGGGCCTCCTTTGACCTAGGGGAAGACCTGACTCCTGGAGCCTACGTCCTGAGCTATCAGCGGACTTTGCCCGATGGTAGCACCGCATCCTCTGATGTGAGCTTTACCGTGGCCTTTTTCGAGCGGCTGCGGTTTGAGTCCTCCGTGAAAATTCCTGACCTCACCTACCTCAGCGGCGATCGTCTTTCAGCCTCCCTTTTGGCCTCCTATCTTGGCGGGGGAAGTCTTGCTGGGTCCAATTGGCGGGGCGACTGGGACCCGGAGCCCACCGACTTTGGGGCCGAGGGCAAGGAC
>CALEFI010000030.1 GCA_937876905.1 uncultured Treponema sp. | reverse complement strand
GACGGGGGACGGGAGAAATTCCCCAGTTTTCCCCGAATTTTGCTAGCCAAGGGAGTGTTTTGATGGTAGAATGGAGACGCATCACGAGGGAAGAACGGTTTTTGGAAAGGCATTGAGGAATGAGATACTTTGACTTTTTGATAAACATAGGTGTCCATTTGTTTTCTTTTTGTTTTATGAGATTTTTCTTTTGGTTATGGGCGAGCAATTACTTCAAACATAATAGAATTATAGAAGCAGAAAAGGAGGCCCCAAAGATAATCAAGTTGATTGGTTTGCAATATTTAAAATTATCTAAAGATAATAGATTGTTCACAATATCGTATGCTATATTCCTGCTCTTGTTCTCCAGTAGTTTTATACTATTTGTTTGTGAGTTTATTTTTCAATCAAATACAATAATGAAAATGAATGATTTGACAGGAAAGCTATTATGGTATTTTTTTTGTCTCGTTGCCTTTGTAAACTGTATCAAAGGGAAAAATAATAAACGTAAAAACTCATAGAAGGGAGCCCCTTCTATGAGCACAAAATTGAGGAAGGATTGTTTAATAGAGAGGTCGAGAACTAATGCAAAGGCTTCCAACTATACTTTGTTTCATTTTATTAGCATTTTTAACCAGTTCCTGCATTATCAACAAGCATTATTGCGAATATTATGAAACCTCTTTGCCAGATAGTACCGAATGTAAAAATATGGCCAAAGATATGTATGCAGAACATCCTGAATTATCAAAAGCAGCGGCACAAACTTTAGGAGTTGAATAATGGAAAAGATATACAGGTATTCTTTTAACACAAATCGTGGAGATCCTAAAGGTATTATCAGGAATTTTTTATCAGGGCATAAAATTAAATATACTGATGAACTGGTGACGGTTTTTGAAATTGAAGAAGTCCATCCCCATTTGGATGAGATCAAAGAATTCTTAACAATAAATAACATTAGCACTCCCCAAATCCGGCTTGAATATTCCAAAAAAGAGTTTGAAGAAGCACAATATCTAAGAATATGGTTAAGGAAATATTCCGGCTATCCACAACCCGAATCCATAGATGTTAGGAAATCATACAGGAATTACACCTATGATGTTACGAATTTCTGCGAGAATTGCGGAAGTGGACTTGTTCAAAACAACTCCTTTTATTTAAAGAAATCCTTCAACATCGATAAACTGGGATTTGGAGGAGTCTACTGGGTTTATGACACATTCTTCATTACGAATGAACTCCATGATTTATTTGTAAGGGAAGGATTTACAGGTATCGAATTTCTGCCAGTAAAGAACATTAAAACAAAGGAAACAATGGACCATATCCTCCAGTTAAAAATAAATGCTCTATTTCCTGTCAAAATGAAATATGAGGCAAAAAAAATTATTGATTGCAAAGCTTGCAATCAAAAGAGAGATTTAATAAGAGCTGATTCTGCTATTTCAGCCCCGAAAGAAATCCTAGAATATTTGGACAAAGATTTTTATATCTCACAAGAATTTACTGGAGATGGATCTATGTGTTGCAGGCATGTCTTGATTTCAGGTCGAGTTTATAATTTTTTTGTCACGAATAAAATCAAAAATATTTGCGCCGAACCTGTTTTTTTTACATAAAACCGAAAATGCCAAACGAGAAGGCTTCATTTTCATCCAGGTTTGGGACAGTGAAAATCCAGATTTTGTATATGAGCCACGGAAGATTTCCTAAGTCTGGTACTCTGCAAATACAAATTGATGGGAGTAAGGGGAAAGCCCCGCCATTTTACCCAGGATTTACTAGCCAAAGGTCAGCTTATAGGGTAAAATGGGAATATCTCTGTATTTAGGAGATTGGGCCAATCCCCAAGAAGAGCTGGAACAGGTGATTGAAAAACTTGCAGGTATGCCCAAAGAGTAGAAGCAGGGAGGTGCGTTATGAAAATATATTTACTAGAACCAGATGCTAAAAATTATAGATGGATGGAATATAAAGGGAATTGGTTTGAGTTCTTTTGGAAACTATTGGATTCAGAACCACTAGGGAAATTTGAAAAAAAGATAAAATGGAAGACTATTAGAGAACCCAAAGAAATACGAATGAGTGACTATCCAGTTTTTTCAGTTCCGGCGATAAGTCAAAAAGCCTATGATGTATTGAGTGATAGTTTTTTAGGTTTAGCAGAAATATTTCCGCTTGCGCCTAATAAAAAGTATGGCCAATATTATTTTATGAATATCACAAACCTTCTTGACTGCTTGGATGTGGAAAAAAGTGATTTAAAGTTTTTTTCAGACGGAAAGAAAATTATGCGCATCAAGCGATATGTGTTCCAAGAAAAAATACTTGATATGAATACAACAATTTTTAAATTAAAGAATAAACGAAGAGGAGGAATTTATGTCAATGAGGAGACAAAGCTCCTGATAGAAAACGCTGGACTAGAAGGCTTCATTTTCACCCAGGTTTGGGACAGTGAAGATCCTGATTTTGTGTATGAGCCACGGAGGATTTTTTAGGTCTGGTACTCCTGCAAATACGAACTGGGCGGGAGGATGCTAATTCCTTGATAGAAAATATTCTAGAATCTGCCGAAATGATATATAGAGACCATCCAGAATTACTGCAAGCTATACAAAGAGAACTAGGAGTTAAATAAGTTAAATAATGGAAAAGATATATCAAATTGCGATCAATGCAAGTGTGCAAGAGCTAGATGAATTAATCTGTTTATTAAATCTTTATGATATAAAGTATGAAACTGGTATCTTACTGTTTTTTGAAGTCTGCTCAAAAAATAAATATGCAAAAGAAATCCTAAAATTAAGTTCAGAGAAATTTAATGCAAACATAAATGTTTTTAATAAATATTCTCCACGGGAAATAAAAGGCTCTAAATATTTAGTGCTTGGTGTGAACACTCACAGTGCTTATCCCCAGCCAGAATCACGTAACCAAGATGGACAGAATTACATTGATTTTACGTATGATACGCTCAATAGTTGTCAATTTTGTGGATATGGAAAAATTCAATGTGATTCTTTTTACCTGAAAAAAAACTTTATAATTAAGAATGCTATGAAACTTACCCAGTTATATTGGATTTATGATACCTTCTTTGTTTCAAAAACATTTAAAAATATACTGGAAAAGGAGAAATTTACAGGTATTGAAATTGTACCTTCAAAATATATTCAAGATAGGAAAAAAAGGGAAGATCTGTTTCAAATAAGAATCAAAGATATTTTTCCTTTGGAATTGAAGTTTGAAACAAGGAAAACAAATACATGTAATTATTGCAAGCATATAAAATACGTAATGAAACAGGACTCTTTATTATTCCATGACCAAAACATTACTTTTGACGGAGATTTTTATCTGAGCCAAGAGTTTTTTGGGGATGGATTCGCATGTTTTCAATTACCCATAATATCTCAACGCCTGTATACCTTTTTAGAACAGAATAAAGTGAAGAACATGATAGTACATCCAATTTTTGAAATAACGTGTCACCAGTCTTGGAATCAATAAGTTCTTCCTCCCACAAATACGAACTGGGCGGGAGGAAGGGTAAAGCCCGCTCATTTCATCCCAGGATTTGCTAGCCAAAGGTCAGCTGTTGAGGTAGAATGAAGACGCATCACGAGAAAAGGATTTGATTCTGAGGGTAAATCCACGGTGGGCTGGTTGGTGGGCCCTGGTTTGGGGCTTGGAGAGTCACAGGGCACCGGGTGGAGGATGCAAAAAGGGCGGGAGGGTTTTGAGGGCTGCCGTCGAGCACGGGGGACGAAAATGAATGAATGTTCAAAGGAACTTGGTCGCGAAGTACAGGTATTTGTTCAAAAGGTCTGTGCAAGAAATATGCTTCAAATATATGACATGAGGGGAGAGTTTCGGAAATTCGATTATCAAAGACATGTTTGCAGGTCTTTGAAGCAAGTGCCTGGAATGTCACATACAGATAAAATCATCAACTCAATTATGGCCGCATTACACCTCGGTTTTTTATGGTCAGTACATCTTCATAAGGCTAATTATCCGCTGCCATGGTTCGTTTGCATCCAAGTTGAGAGGGAGTGGCTACAGCAGAAAAGATGTCAGAAAGGCCCCTCACCGTATGTAATATTATCCGTAGAAGAGCTTGCAGCGAAAGTAATGAACCATTCAGCTTTTAAAATATGGACAGGACAACACCCTATCATAAAAAAAGCGCTAGAAAGAAGCGGATTGCAAAGTCAAATGAAGGTATATTTTGATGACATCCATGGCATCACAAGATTTGTACCAGCTATCCTCCAAGCAGACGGCACATAGTGGAATCCGTAAGAAATTTACAAGACTTTATACTTTCTTCTATATGATATGAATTGAGTAGAGGAAATGGAAAACCCCTCATTTTACTCCAAGACTTGTTAGACAAAGGACTGTTTTTGGGTGTAGAATGGGACATATCACTTTCTCTCATAGTAAGGAGGCTTTTTTATGGATAATTCGTCTAAAAACGAACTGGACCTCGGTGCGGAAGACAGGCTGTCTGCTGCAAGGCGCAGGCGGCTGGTGCAAGCCATGGACAGGCTGGGGGCAAAGCCCTTTATCATCCTGCTGCTGGTCCTGCTCTTCCTGATTCCCATCAATATGATTCAATCCCTGGTGCGTGACCGGGAGCATTATCGGGAGCAGGCTATTCTGTCGGTGCTCGTGCCCAAGGGTGGGGAGCCGACCTTGGAGGGGATTGTGATGGCCATTCCCTACAACCATGCGGAGTCATATACATATAAGGATGCCAACAACCAGGAGCGGCAGGAGCAGAGGATTTCAACCCGCTATTTGTTCTCCGTGCCTCAGACCATGGATTTTTCCACCACTGTGGAGCCAGAGTATCTGACCCGTGGCATCTTCGATGTGCCGGTCTTTGACTGCGAGGTGGATTTTTCCGGCGATTTTTCCGCTGCGGCCTATGAGCACCTCAAGATTGCGGAGGATGCCATCCGCTGGGAAGAGGCTGTCCTGCTCTTTGGCATTACCAACAAGAAGAGCCTCACTGCCCTGCCAATCGTCACGGTGGCGGGGAGACAGCTGGAGCCGTCCCTGACAGAGCCGGTGGCATCTCCTTTCGAGAGCACCCTGTGCTATGACCTGCCCGAAGAGGTGGCAAAGACTGGCTTTGACTACCAGATTGCTGCCAAAATCCAGGGAGGGGAAAGTCTGTCCATGGTGCCACTTGCCACCGACAATAGCTTTTTTATGGAGTCCAGCTGGCCAACCCCAGGCTTTGGGGGCGGCTGGCTCCCTGCGGAGCGAGAGCTGACTGGAGAGGGCTTCACCGCCTCCTGGTCCATTCCCGGCCTCTCCACCGTCTATCCAAAGACGTGGGTGGTGATGGAGGGCACCCCTCGGGAAGTGCAAAAATATAGTGAGAGGGTAGTGGTGAGCTTTGTCACTCCGGTGGACAGCTACCAGAAGACCTCACGCAGTGTAAAGTATGCGGTGCTCTTCCTTATTATCCCCTTTTTGGCCATCTTCATCTTCGAGGTTTTTACCAGAGTGCGCATCCATCCCATCCAGTACTGTCTTATCGGCCTGGCGGATGTCATCTTCTACCTGCTGCTGCTTTCCGTCTCCGAGCACTTGGATTTCAGCCTCACCTACTGGATAAGCAGTGCTGCAGTGAGCTTCCTCACCCTCTTTTATGCCGCTACCATCTTCGGCAAGCTCAAGTGGGGCCTGCTCTTTGCCGCAGTGCAGTTCGTCAGCTACATCTTCCTGTTCGGGACTTTGCAGGCAGAAGACTACGCCCTGCTGATTGGAACTCTGGGACTGTTCTTTGTGGTGGTGGTGCTGATGGTGCTTACCCGAAGGATTGACTGGTATTCTGTCGGTTCAGGGAAGGAAGGCTAGTCCCATCGACGTATTTCCCAGCTTCCTGTTTGCGGTGCCAGGGCCTTTGCCAGATAGGGCAGGGCCTCCTGCAGCTGCTCTTCCAGCAGGTAGGGGGCGTTCAAAACCATCATGCCGGAGCCATAGAGCCGGCTGGCCTTCTTCTGTCCTGCGCCTGGCTCTCCCTTTGGTACGGATGACGGGAAAGTCTGGGGCGGGGCAACATGCAGCTCCGCAGTCAGTGTCCTCCTGTCCCCATTGTGGAGGCAGGCAAGTCCGAACCCTTCCGCAAGCCGGCACAGCAGGTTGTCCAGCTGCTGCTGGCGATGGGAGAGCAGGGGATACCACAGGGCGATGATGGCGGTCTGCCATTTCCTTGCCGCCTGTGCAAGGGCAGAGGCAGGCTCCGTGTAGTCGCTGTCCGTCTCGTAGCTGGGGTCAACCAAAATCAGTCCCCGCCTTGCCAAGGGGGGTAGGCAGGAGCGAAGCATGGCAAAGCCGCTCTCATGGCGGATGGAGATGCCGGGGTCCTGGCAATCACCGTCCATGTTTCCCCGCAGCACCTCAATTTCTGTAGGATGGAGCTCGGCTACAAAGAGCTTGTCCTGCCTGCGCATCATGCTCCTGCTGATTTCCGGGGAGCCGGGATACAGCCCCTTTGCCACGTATTCCGCAGCGAGACGCAGGTAGGGGAGGGTCGCCTCCGGTGGCGGGTTTTTGTCCGCATGGTCCAGCAGCCTGATGATGCCACGCTGGGCCTCGCCGGTGTGGAGCAGGCCCTCATTGTCAAGCTGGTACAGGCCACCGCCCCCATGGGTGTCGAAGACGGTGAAGGGCTTGTCCTTTTTCAGCAGGGAATGCAGGATCAGGGTGAGGGTGCAGTGTTTTAGAATGTCGGCATGGTTGCCCGCATGGAAGGCGTGGCGATAGCTGAGCACGTGTTCCTCCGTCCTGTCAGTATAAAGAGAAATCAAAAAATCTGCCAGTTTCTTCTAACCTTTTTATGCCATTTGTGTTATATTTGTTGTATGAGCAGTGACAAGACAACCCATGAGCTCGAAAAGAGGCTTGACCATCTCCAATCGCTGATTGCAGATGCGGAGGCGGACATTGGCAAACAGCTGTTTCTTATGAAGTCAGAGGCTGTGGGCCAGCATCAGGCAGAATATGACTCCTTCGAGGAGGGCAGGACTCGATTGCTTTCTGACATTGACCTGATCAGGGCCCTGGCAGACCAGCGGCAGGTGTTCCGCAACGACTTGGATGCCCTGCGCCAGCAGATGGATGCCCTGGCCTCCAATTGGCCGCCCCTGTATGAGGCACTGGGGGCTGCCATCGCCGACGCACCGAATGCGCTGTACGACAGGGAATTTGACTCCTTCCGGGAACCGATTGCGGATTTTCGGAGGAAGGACAAGGAGGCGAGGGTTGCCTTGGACAATCTGAAGGATCAGATGGCAAACCAGTCCTTTATGAACAGGCTGCTTACCCAGGTACAATGCACGGCCCGAAACAAGGCTGTGGCCCAGCTGGAGAAAAAGCTTGCGCAGCTCTACATGAAGTGTGGCAAGTCCGTTTTTGAGTCCGGCGTATTGGCGGAGCCCTTTGAGGATGGGCAGCTTTCTGACATGGTGGCTGAGGCCTGTGCCGGATGCAGTGAGCTGAAAAACAAGGAGGTTCAGCTGCAAGGGCAGATTGACGCCAGCCTCCAGCGCCTTGAGGAAAACAGGCAGTCGTTGGAGGAAAAGGGTGTGGCCTCAGATAATCCTGACAAGCGTATCAAGGCCATCAACAAGGAGATTGACCAGGAACTCAAACGGCAGCGGGACTTGTGCCAGTCGTGCGGACATGATTTTGTCGCCAGGTATGTGGATTCTGACGGCGAGTTTTTGGAGCGCTATCCCCAGAATGATGATATTACACCCCGGCTTCAGCAGATTGCCGGCATACGACAGGACAAGATGGTTTGTAACCGCAAGATCCAAATCATCAGCCTATCCAGCCAAATTGATGGTGTTTCTAAGAGGATTGCCTCGTTCAGGTCCACCATTGCGGGCAATGAGGAAAAGATTGCCAGCCTTCAGGCTCGCAACAACGAGCTTGAGGACAAGATAGCTATTGCCCAGTCGGAGAAGGAGCAGCTTGTTGTCCAGCTCACCGAGCTGGAGTCAGCAGATGCCCAAAGCACTAAGCGGTTGGAGCAGTGACTCATCCTCGACCTCCTCGTGGTGTGTCTCCATCAGGCCCTCCTCCTTCATGCTGAAATAGCCCCTGGTGGTTATGACCAGATGGTCAAGCACTGGTATGCCCAGGCATTCTCCTGCCTCTATCATACGATGGGTCGTCTCTATGTCGTCTGCAGACGGGATGCAGTTTCCAGAGGGATGGTTGTGGCAAAGTATGACCGCCGAGGCCATATCCTTGATAGCACCTGAAAATACCTCCCTGGGATGTACCATGGTCTTGTTGATGGTTCCCACCGATACTGTCCTGATTTTTATTATCTCGTGAGCTCCATTTAGTGTAACGCAGATGAAATGCTCTCGTTCCTGCATGGCATAATGGTTTACAAAGGGAATGAGATCGGAGGGCTTGCCGACACGTTTTCCCGTGTGGATGTTCTGCCGCCGTCCAAACTCTATAGCCGCTGCGATGCTTACTGCCTTGCTAGGCCCAATTCCTTCCAACTGCATAAGGCTTTCCACCAGCCTTTCCGTAGGAGAGCTGGTCACAATATTGAGGACCCGCTGCGCCAATTTTGCCACAGGCATTCCCTGAATTCCCGTCCCCAGCAAGACCATAATGAGCTCCAAGCTGGTGGGATAGGTTATGCCGTTTTCCATTATCTTTTCCCGTATGTCTGGTTTCTTCTTCACATCCTATTATTCGCTTTTTTCAGGGATTTTTGTATGCCTTTGACCTTGAGATTGCATATTTTTTAAATAAAAAGTATGCTGGGAATCTATGAAATTGATTAAACCTCTGTTTATGTTCCTTTCGGCCCTCTGTCTGCTGGTTTTTTCCTGCACTACCACCAAGTATCCCGATGGGGTTGTAGGCTCGGCCGTCAGCCCCCGCATTGCGGCTCCAGGAGTCAAGTCTGCCAACCAGCTGGTGGATTTCTTTATGTCTCGCAATCCCCAGGCAGACCGTCCCAAGGTGGTGCGGCTGGCCAACCACTACGTGCGGGAGGCGGTGGCGGAAGGAATCAACTCGGACGTGGCCTTTGTCCAGATGTGCCTTGAGACTGGGTTCCTGAACTTTGGCGGACTGGTTGTTCCTGAGATGAACAATTTTTGCGGTCTGGGCGCCATTGATGCCAATAACAGGGGTGAGTGGTTTCCATCCGAGCAGATTGGCGTGCGGGCGCATATCCAGCATCTCCACGCCTATGGAACCACCGGGCAGCTGCGGGGCCAACTGGTGGACAACCGCTACAAGTATGTCAATCCACGGGGAAAGGCTCCCGATGTTTTTGGCTTGGCGGGAACCTGGGCAGCAGACAGGGCCTACGGCCAAAAGCTGATGGGCCTGCTGGATGACCTTGAGCGGTTCTAGCATGGATGGTCCTGACATTCTGTGTCAGTGCGAGTTATTCAGCCAATTCTTGTTCCCTTGAATGGCTCTCCATCAAGGATAGCACGGGTGTTTTTGATGTCCCGGCCTCCGGAGCAGATGACAGAAATTCCCTCTTCTTGGGCAGTCTT
>CALEFI010000029.1 GCA_937876905.1 uncultured Treponema sp. | reverse complement strand
CTCCTCTTCATCCTTGGGCATACGGCGGTCCACCGTCTCGGCGGCAAGCTGCACGCCGTAGGTAGCGTGCTCCACCCACGTGCCCGTGATGGTCATGCTCTCGCCAGCGGCGGCAAAGGGGATACAGCCCACCACCGTCACCTCTTCACCCAGATCCGTCACCAGTGCCAAAACGGTGTAGCCGTTTTCCTCGTTGCGGAACACCACATTCTGCACAGTGCCCTCAATGGTGCTGTGTCCTGTCATAGGTCTGTCCCCCTTTCCTTTCGTTTTACAAAACTCGTTTCAAATACTGTCCCGTGTAGGACGCCTCGGTAGCTGCCACCTCTTCGGGTGTGCCTACCGCCACTACATTACCGCCGCCATTGCCGCCCTCGGGGCCGAGGTCGATCAAATAGTCGGCACACTTGATGACATCCAGATTATGCTCGATGACCAGCACCGTGTTGCCTGCATCCACCAACCGCTGCAGCACCAGCAGCAGCTTCTTCACATCATCGGTGTGGAGACCTGTGGTGGGCTCATCGAGGATATAGATGGTGCGGCCTGTGGAGCGTTTGGAAAGCTCCGTTGCCAGCTTCACCCGCTGGGCCTCACCGCCGGAAAGGGTTAGGGCAGACTGCCCCATCTGGACGTAGCCCAAGCCCACGGAAAGGAGGGTGTCCAGCTTGCGGGCGATGTGGGGAATGTGGGCAAAGAATTCGGCGGCCTCCTCGATGGTCATGGCCAGCACGTCGGCAATGCTCTTCCCCTTGTAGCGGACATCCAGCGTCTCCTGGTTGAAGCGGGCCCCACGGCACACCTCGCAGGGAATGTACACGTCGGGCAGGAAGTTCATCTCGATGGTGATGGTTCCCGCTCCCTGGCAGTTTTCGCAGCGGCCGCCCTTTACGTTAAAGCTAAAGCGCCCGGACTTGAAGCCCCGTGCCTTTGCCTCGGGCAGGGTGGAGTACAGCTCCCGGATGCCGTCAAAGACTCCCACGTAGGTGGCAGGATTGGAGCGGGGTGTGCGGCCGATGGGACTTTGGTCGATGTTGATGACCTTGTCAATGTGCTCCAGGCCGGAAATCTCCCGGTAGGCTCCCACCGGCAGGGAGGAGCGCATGATGCGGTTGGACACGGCGGGAAAGAAGACATCGCTCAGGAGGGTGGATTTGCCGGAGCCGGAGACTCCCGTGATGCAGGTGAATTTTCCCAGGGGAATCTCCACTGTCACGTCCTTCAGGTTGTGCTCCGTCACTCCTGCCAAGACAATGCACCTGCCGTTCCCCGGCCGCCGCTGGCTGGGAATGTCCATCTTCAAGGTGCCGGAAAGATATTGCCCCGTCAGGCTCTCTGCCACCTGCATCACCTGCTCCGGCGTGCCCGATGCCACCACATTTCCACCATGGACACCGGCGCCAGGCCCCAGGTCTATGATCCAGTCGGCAGTACGGAGGGTTTGCTCGTCGTGCTCCACCACCACCAGGGTGTTGCCTAGGTTCCGCAGATAGGTGAGGGTGTCGATGAGCCGCTGGTTGTCCCGCTGGTGCAGGCCGATGGAGGGCTCATCCAGGATGTAGAGGACCCCCATGAGGCTGGAGCCAATCTGGGTGGCAAGCCGAATCCGCTGGGCCTCACCGCCAGATAGGGTGGCGGCCTGCCGCTCCAGGGTGAGGTAGTCCAGCCCCACGTTCTTCATGAAGGAGAGCCGGTCCTGAATCTCCTTCTTGATTGCCTCGATGTCAGCACCGTCCTTGCACTGTACGAGTACGAGGGAGTGAGTTGCGGGCATCATCATAGGATCGGAAGCGAATGCGCCTACAACGCTAGACTTGAAGGTTTCAGCGCTGAGACCGATGTAATCCTTTGCAGCAGGAATGTATTCGTCATCCTCTTCGTTGGGGTCTTCTGCGAAAAGCTCGACCTCAACCATCATGAAGGGGTTGAAGCGGTCGGTAAGACCTGCCTTTTCGTAGATAGCGTGGATCTGGTTCTGGAGATCCTTTGCGATATCGGAAAGAACGGGG
>CALEFI010000028.1 GCA_937876905.1 uncultured Treponema sp. | reverse complement strand
GGAAAAAAAAGGCTGGCCCTCCGGGGAGTGCCAGCCGCTGGTTGGCTGCACGATGACTTGGGCCACCCTGATGATGCTGCCGTTTATATGATGGAGAGCAGGGATGCCTCGGATCTGCGCACACCGGCTGGTGACTTCGTGAATGTGGGGACCGGCAGTGAGTGCACAATCAAGGAGCTGGCCGAAACCGTGGAGGACATTGTCTATGCCGATGTCCGTAAGGACGGACGAAAATGTGCCGTGGAATGGGATACTGCCATGCCGAACGGTACCCCTCGCAAGCTCTGCGACGTGACCCGCCTCAATGCCCTGGGCTGGAAAGCCAAGACAGGTGTGCGTGAGGGGATAAGCATCGCCTATAATGATTTCCTGCACGGAGAAGTGAGAAAGTGAGGTGTCGGGCTCTTGCATGGAAAGCCCGGTCAAATCGGCGGATCCTGCGGGTGGGGCGCCTCGTTCGAAAAATATCCTTGCCGTCTCCAGTTTGGTTTCGTCGGCTTCCTTGAATTGATTTGAGCAGTCTCAACGGCATGGTGGGGCCGCTGACGGGCAGGCACTCAACCGTCATGATGGATTGTCCGTCAGCATGTCGATGCCCAAAAGAAGAGGGGGAGTCCGGCTTGTGCCGGGCTCCCCTTTCTTGTATGGCGGACTGGCTACTCCCCTGCGGCGCCGTTTCCGGCCATGGGTTTGCTCAGCATCTTCCGCTGGATTTGTGCCGCCCGCTCCGCCGGCATGAACATGAGCCAGGTGGAGGCCAGCGATGTGCCTCCCTCCTCTAGGGCAATCTGGTCCGCCATGCGCAGGATGTCTATCACGTCCTGGTCATCCATGGCCACCAGGATGTCCACGGCGTTCTGGGGGGGCATGCTGTTCAGGTTCTGGACGTTGGTGACGATGTTCAACTGGCGGCCGTCGTACTGGGTGACCGTGTTGTTGAAGGCGGTCTCCCGCTCCTCCTGCGCCACCCGACGGTCCTCCAGTTCCTGTGCGGTCTGCTGGTTCAGCGCCTCCGCCTGGGCCAGGTCCGTCTCCCGCTTGTCCAGTTCCTCCTTCATCAGGTTCAGGGATTCCAGCCGCTTCTGGTAACGGTCGTTGTCCAGGTCTGCCTCCAGGGGAGGGGTTCCCGTGGCCGACGTGGAGGTCTGGGGCTGCAGGCCGAACAGCCGGTAGGCAGGGGCGAGCACATTCTTTGCCTGGATTACACCGAGGTAGTCAAACCACACGAGGCCAGCGAGTAAAAGAATGATGATCAAGAAAAGCAGGATTATTGTCTTTCCCATGCTATTGCGTCTTCTGCGTCTGCCCATTTACATCCTCGTACAATACAATTCTTTCTGTCCTTCCCATGCCTGCTTTCGGCAGCCAGGACAGGGCTACACTAGTATATCGGCAAAATGTTTGGCAATACAAGGGAATTTTATCATTATTTTATTTCTATCCTTGTCTTGTCAAAGTATCTTTCCAACGATATACTTGATTCCATGAAAACCTTCAGATTCGCCCTCTGGTTCTTTTGTCTGTGTTCCGTTCTGCTCGCTTCCTGCCTGACTACGGATTTCGGTTCGTCGTCCTCCGGCTTGTTCGGGGGGAGGGGCTTCACCAATGCCGAGGCCGTTGCGGCCATGAAGGATGCCCTGGAGGAGGGAATCAAGTCGTCCTCCGGCCAGTTGTCCGCCACCGACGGCTACTTTGGCGATGCCGCCCTCAAGATCCTGCTGCCCGACGAGGCGGCGGTGATGGTTGACAACATCGGGAGGATACCCGGTGGACAGAAACTGGTGGACGATGTTGTGCTGAGGCTGAATCGCAGTGCCGAGGAGGCCGCCAAGGAGGTGGTCCCCATCTTTGCCAGTGTCATCACCGACATGAGCGTCGGCGATGGCATTGCCATCGTGACCGGAGAGGACGATGCCGCGACCGAGTACCTGCGGGAAAGAACCTACAGCCAGCTCATGGACCTGTACCGTCCCAAGGTATCGGCCGCCCTGTCGAAGTCCCTGGTGGCGGGAATATCCGCCGAGTCAGCATGGACCACGCTGACCACGAACTACAACAAGGTGGGCGCTCCCCTGAACAAGGCCGCTTCCTTCATCGGTCAGCCTGAGCCCATGCCGGAGGTGGAGGTTGACCTTGCCACCTTCGCCACGGAAAAGGCTCTGGACGGGCTGTTTGCCAAGATTGCCGAGGAGGAGCTGCGGGTCCGTGACAACCCTCTGGACTACGCCTCCTCCATGATCAAGAAGGTCTTCGGAGCCGTAAAGCAGGGGAGGCAGCCGTGACTTTAGGAGATTGTAATGTCGGTCGGTGATGTTGTCATGCTGCTGCGGGATGGAGTCTTCCAGATTCTCATCCTGGTTGCGCCCATTCTAGGAGCGGCCCTTGTAATTGGCCTTGTGGTGGCAATCTTCCAGGCCACCACCTCAATCCAGGAGCAGACGCTCACCTTCGCTCCGAAATTCTTTGTGATTCTGGCGGTCATCGCCCTGCTAGGGGGCTGGATGTTTTCTTCTATGAGGGAATACACCATCCAGCTCTTCCAGATGATTTCCCAGATGGGGCGGTAAGTGCTGGCCCAGCTTCTTGACAGGGCCCCCCTATACCTGCTGGTGGCGGCCCGATGCCTGGCAATGCTTATGATTTTGCCGCTCTTTTCCACCCGGTCGGTCTCCACCATCGCCAAGGTGGCCCTGGCCGGATATACGGCCTTCATCGTGCTTCCCACTGCCTTTGGCGGCGGCTACGAGGGGCTGGACAGCATCTATGATGTGTCCACCCTCCAGTATGTGCTCCTGCTGGTGGGGGAGGTCATCCTGGGCATCATCACAGGCTTCTACATCCCCATCCTCTTTGCCGCCTTCAGCTCGGCGGGCCAGTTTTTCTCCTTCCAGATGGGGCTCTCCGCTGCCGAGGCCTACGATGCCCTGTCCCAGGTGGAGAATCCGCTCATGGGACAGTTTTTGAACCTCATTGCCATGTGGCTCTTTTTGAAGACCCAGGGCTTCCAGCAGGTTTTCCTGCACGGCATGACGGAGAGTATCCAGTCCATCAACGCCATGTCCTTGGTGGCAGCCGAGTCTCGCACCGCCTTTCTGGAGCTCCTGCTGGGAGGTCTCACCAGTCTTTTTTTCAACGCCATGATGATAGCCCTGCCCCTCACCGGCACCTTCTTTTTGGTTGCGGTGGCCATGGGTCTCTTGTCCCGTGCTGCCCCCCAAATGAACCTCCTGTCAGAAGGTATTCCCCTCACCATGCTGCTGGGCTTTCTGTTCCTCTTCATTTCCCTGCCTGCCATGTGTGACCTGTTCATGCGGCTGTTTGACGCCGCCTTCGTGGGTCTGCGGCAGGTCCTTGTCGATGCGGGGGGTATTTTGCAATGATGAGTAGTCTCGCAGCGCCTCCACAGGTAGCAAAGGATTTGATGCCCGCCATCCACCTTCAGTGGTTTGCCTCTGCCGAGGACGAGGGGCGCACCGAGGCTCCCTCCGACCTCAAGCTGAGGAAGGCGAGGGAGGAGGGAAGGGTTCCCAAGAGCCAGGAGCTTACCGGAGGGCTTGTCCTGCTGCTGCCGGTGCTGACCCTGATTCTGCTGGCCCCCTGGCTCCTGCGGGGCTTTGTCCAGATTCTTACCTTCTACATTCAGCGCTGCACCACCGCCAGCCTCTCCGATGGAGAGCTGATGGTGGAGTTCCTCTATGCCCTGGTGCGGATGGTGCTTCCTGTCGCTGTGACGGCCATAGTTGCGGCTGTGGTGGCAAATGTCATCCAGAACAAGGGATTTCTCTTTACTACAAAGACAATTGAGCCGAAAATTTCAAAGGTGCTGCCCAAGTTCGGTGAGTACTTCAAGAAGACCCTCTTCTCCTTCGAGGGGGCCTTCAACGTGGTGAAGTCCATTGTCAAGGTGGTGGTGATTTTCATGGCGGCCTACCTGCTCATCCGCAGCGAGGTTCCCCGGCTGCTGACCCTGATGCAGGCCAACTTCTGGGACGGCATTGTGTTCATCGCCGAAATGACGGCAAAGCTTTTGGTCATCACCGCCGTCATCTTCATTGTCATCGCCATCCCCGACTACATCGTTCAGCGCAGGCAGTTTATGGAGACCATGAAGATGACCAAGCAGGAGGTAAAGCAGGAGTACAAGGAGACCGAGGGAGACCCCCTGGTG
Source organism: uncultured Treponema sp. (assembly GCA_937876905.1). Taxonomy (GTDB): domain Bacteria; phylum Spirochaetota; class Spirochaetia; order Treponematales; family Treponemataceae; genus Treponema_F. The sequence continues at coordinate 31,112 of CALEFI010000028.1, read as the reverse complement.
AAGGGTAAGCTGCGGCAATACATGCACGAGATGCTCCGCCGCAATCTTCCTGCCTCCGTGGCCAAGTCCGACGTGGTCATCACCAACCCGACCCATTACGCCGTGGCCATCCAGTACGACAGCGACTCCATGGCCGGCCCCATGGTGACAGCAAAGGGGGTGGACTCCCTTGCCCGGCGAATCCGGGAGATTGCCACGGAGAATCGTGTTCCGCTGGTGGAGAACCGACCCCTGGCCCGCGCCCTCTATGCCGAGGTGGAAATCGGCGAGATGGTACCGGAAAACTACTATCAGGCACTAGCAGTAATTCTTGCTAATGTGTATAATATGAAAGGGAAATAAGGCCGGCTTGCCGGTTTTGTTAGAAGGTGGGAAAAAGTATGCCGTCAATCGGTAAGACTAAGTTATTCAATAATACGGCTGACCTGACGATAGCCATCTGTGCCATCGTTGTGGTGATGATGTTGATTGTGCCGCTGCCGACCGTCCTGCTGGACATCCTGATGGCGCTGAATCTCCTCTTTGCCGTGTTGATGCTGTTGATTGTCCTCTCTACTCCAAAGGCCACGGACTTTGCCTCCTTTCCAACCATGCTGCTGGTGTCCACTGTGTTCGGTCTGGGCATCAACGTGTCTTCCACCCGCCTCATTCTGGGTGAGGGCCAGAATTTCGACGGAAGGATGATCAAGGCATTCGCCAGCTTTGTTGTCGGTAGTTCCGGTGACGAGGGACTGCTCATCGGCTTTGTCATCTTCATCATCCTGATTGCAGTGCAGGCCTTTGTCATCACCAAGGGCGCCTCCCGTGTCGCAGAGGTTGCCGCCCGGTTCACCTTAGACGCAATGCCCATGAAGCAGGCGGCTGTGGAGGCCGAGTACAATTCCGGAGCCATCACTGAGGAAGAGGCCCGCAAGCGAAAGATGGACGTGCAGCGGGAGGCCGACTTCTACGGTGCTATGGACGGTGCGTCCAAGTTTGTCTCCGGCAATGTCAAGGTGGGAATCTTTATCACCGTCGTAAACCTGGTGGTAGGGCTCATTTTCGGGATGGTGCTGCGGAACGAGCCCTTCGGAACCGCCATCCAGACCTACGCCTCCTTTACCATTGGTGACGGCCTTCTGTCCCAGCTGCCCTCCTTGCTGGTGTCCTTTGCCACCGGTATCATTGTCACCCGGTCCGCCTCCGACCAGACACTCGGCATCGACGTGCGCAGGCAGTTCTCCCAGAGCGCCTGGATTTATTATGTTGCAGGCGGAACTATGGTTGTCATCGGTATCCTGCCGGGCTTCCCCTGGTACGTGCTGATTCCGCTGGGAGCTGCTCTGTGCTTCCTTGGCTACAGGCTTCAGCGTATGCAGAAGGTGGTGGAGGTTGAAAAGAAGCTGGCGGAAAGAGGTGGCGCCGCCCAGTCGGATGCCTCTGCTGCAGTTGCCAATACTGTCACCCCGCCGGACCCCCTTTCCCTGGAGCTGGGCTATGCCCTCGTTCCCCTGGTGGACAAGGAGAAGGGTGCCGAGCTGCTGGAGCGTGTCCAGCTCATCCGCCGGGAGATGGCTCTGGACATGGGGGTGAATCTTCCCCGTATCCGCATCACGGACAATATCCGCCTGGATTCCAGCGAGTATTGCTTCAAAATAAAGGGTGTCACCGCCGGAAGTGGCCGCATCAAGATGGGCTGGTTTTTGTGCATCAACTCTGGCGGGGTGACGGAGGAGGTTCCCGGCGAGAAAACAGTGGAGCCCGCCTTCGGCCTTCCCGCCGTCTGGGTGGCTCAGGAAAATCGGGACCGTGCGGAGCGTGCCGGGTATGCGGTGGTTGATCCGCCCACGATGATTGCCACCCATCTGACGGAGATTATCAAGCGGCGTGCCGACGAGCTTCTGGGGCGCCAGGAGGTGCAGATTCTCATCGACTCCCTCAGAAAGGATTATCCTGCTGTTGTGGAAGAGGTCATGCAGAACTTCAAGATTGGAGAGGTTGTCAAGGTCCTGCAGGGGCTGCTTAGGGAGCAGGTTTCCATCCGCAGCATGGTTGCGATTTTGGAGACTCTGGCTGATTATGGTGGGGTCACCAAGAAGACCGATGTTCTGGTGGAGCGTGTCCGCCAGGCCCTTGGCCGCCAGATTTGTCTCCAGTATGCTGACCAGAATGGTGTGATCCATGTCCTCACTGTCTCCCAAACCTTTTTGGAGACCCTTTTGGAGAGCAAGGCGGACACGGTGGATGGACCGGTGGCCATGCTGGACCCAGTCACTCACCGTAAGTGGATTTCCGCTGTCAGCACCGCCATTGCCACCGCTCGTAATCAGGGCTACAGTTTTCCGGTTATACTCTGTCCCGAGACGGTCCGCCGGCTGGTCAAGAGCAGCATCGAGCGTGAGTTGCCCGGTATTGTGGTGCTTTCGTCCGCCGAGATAACAAATGACATCAAGCTGGAGTCACTGGGAGGAATTGACGTTGAGTAAAACCGCAAAGAACCGTCCGCGTACCCAGATTGCCCCGACCTATAGCGAGTGCATAGAGAAGATTCGGGAGCAGTGGGGGGATGACTACACCATAGTTGACAGGCATCAGACGACGGTGCCGAAGTTTTTCGGCATAGGCTCCAAGCCCGCCATTGAGGTCACCTATGTGGTCACGGACAGTTCCTCCATACGGGAGGGGATGCAGCGGATTGCGTCGGAGCCTCCACGGTCGGCGGGGAGTGCGGACGGCTCCCGTCGGGTGAAGGAGGAGGCGTTGCGGCAATTGATTGACGCAGCCCTTGCAAGGCCGGCGTCCGGTGGCGGCGGCGGGCTCTTTCCCCAGAACGACATTTCCCTCCTTACAAAGCAGGTGGAGGAGTTGAACTCGGCCCTCGCAAGGCTGCCGGACAGATCGCAGTCCATTCCTGTCATCAAGAGGATGGAGGAGCTGCTTGAGGAGAACGAGTTCACCCCGTCCTATATAAGGGGGATATCCGCCCGGATCCGATCGGAGTTTTCCCTGGATGAGCTGAATGACGAGGAGAAGGTTGAGGCGAAGGTTGTTGAGTGGATTGGCGAGTCGATAGAGCTCTATCCCCATCGGGAGCTGTCCCGGAAGCCGACCGTCCTGATTCTTGTGGGGCCGACTGGAGTTGGCAAGACCACCACCATCGCCAAGATGGCCGCCCAATACCGCCTGGGCAACAGGGACCTGCATCTGCGTATGGTTTCCATAGACCACTTCCGCATTGCTGCCCAGGAGCAGATGAAGATTTACGGCGAGCACATGGAGATTCCCACCACTGCGGCTGCCTCCGCCCAGGACATTGCGGATTTGCTGAGACTGGACGGCAATCGGCTTGATGTCATGCTCATTGACACCATCGGATTGAGTCCCCATGACTACGAGACGATTGGAAAGATGCGGGCCATCCTGGACATTCCGAACTGCAAGCCCAATGTGTTTCTGGCTGTCTCGGCCTCCACCAAGGCCAGCGACCTGAAGGATATATTCCGCAACTACGAGACCTTCGAGTACGAGGCGGTGATTGTCACTAAGTTCGACGAAACAAGCCATATCGGCAACATACTCAGCGTGCTCCAGGAAAAGAGGAAGCCGGTGGCCTTCATTTCCTCCGGGCAGGTTGTTCCCCGTGACTTTGAGGAGGCAAGTGTCCTTACGTTTTTGGCAAAACTCTCCGAATTTAAAATAGATGTGGACTCTTTAAAAGATAAATTTCCCCCATTATCCAAGGATAAGGTTGAAACCAATAAAATAGATGGAGGAACCCTGTAAGTGGAAAACCAGGCATCCGAGTTAAAAATGCTCATGAAAGAGTACGGTGGCCGGGGCGGCGCTCAGCACCGTCCGAGAATCATAGCCATCACCAGCGGCAAGGGAGGTGTCGGAAAGACAAACATCTCCGTGAACATGTCTATTGCCTATGCCCAGGCAGGCAAAAAGGTCCTGCTGATTGACGGCGACCTTGGCATGGCCAATGTCAATGTCCTTCTGAACATTGTTCCCCAGTACAACCTTCTTCATGTCGTGAATCAGCAGAAGCGGATGGAGGAGATTGTCACCGACACGGAATTCGGCATCAAGTTCATTGCCGGGGCCAATGGTTTTTCCAGGATAGCCAATCTGACGGACAACGAGCTTGACTACTTCATCTCAGAATTCAACACCCTGAACTCATTCGACATCATCATCATAGACACGGCCGCAGGAATCTCCAACAACGTGCTCCAGTTTGTAGCCGCCGCCGACGAGGTGTTCATTGTGACGACGCCTGAGCCAACTGCCATCACCGACGCATACGGAATCATCAAGATCATCACGACAGAGCTGTCCCTTGACAGGGAGATGAAGCTGCAGCTGTTGGTCAACCGTGTGCACTCAGGAGACGAGGGAAAGAGGATTGCCGACCGAATCATCAACATTGCAGGCCAATTCCTGAACTACAAGATAGAGTACCTTGGCTTCATTTATGATGACCCAGCTGTTGCCATGTCGGTCATCAGGCAGAAGCCCTTTATGGATGTCCTGCCGTCCTCAAAGCCAGCCGTGTGCATAAAGCACATTGTTGGCAGGGTGGAAAAGATGGAATTGGTTGGCTCGGAGGGTGTCGCTGGCTTCCTGAAGAAATTCCTGACCAGGAAATAGGCTGACGACGCTCCACCACAAGGAGGCCCTGTCTCTTTGAACTTGACCTAATAGGTTTTTTGCCTTAAAATACGTAGTGGAGGACTTTTATGATTAAGCCCAAATTTATAATTATCTGTGTATGTGTTGGGTTTGTCTTGTCCTTTGTTGCAGGACTCTCGGCCGGTGTTTCCTTCGGTGTCATCCTGTTGCGCGCAGTCGTCTTTGGAATTTTGTTCGGAGCGCTTGGATTTGGAGTTGGGGTCGTGGGCCAACGTTTCCTGTCGGATGACTCGGACTTGGAGGGGGGGGATTCTCCCGCTGTTCCCCGCCAGGGTTCCATCGTCGATTTGTCCATAGGGGATGAGCCCTTGGAGGAGGACGAGAACGGGCCCGATTTCTATGTTAGGAGCGATATGCCGGATTATGGAGCCGGAAAGGACGGAGAGTCTGGCTCTGACGAGGCCAGTTCTTCAGGGGTGCCTGCACCTGGTGGGGAGACCAAGCCTGCAGCAGCTGCCCCGGAGCCTTCCGAGCCAGGACAGTTCAAGCCAATCTCTCTCGGAGTGCCTGCGCAGGGTTCCTCCTCGGCTTCCCAAGGAGATTCTGGCGGGGAGGATGTCCTGCCGGAGATAGGTGATATTCCCATAGATTCATTTGATGATGGTGATGAGACTGCTTCGGGAGGCATGGATCTTGCCATTGGAAATGGTATGGAGACAAGACAGGGCAGGGGCGGTATGGATGTGACATCTGACTCCCATACCATTGCGCAGGCTATAAGAACGGTTTTAGCGCGAGACAGCTAATATAAGGTGTGGAGGAATGGCTGTTACAATATTTGATGAAAAAACAGAAGACGAGCTTTGGATAGAATTCAAAAAGACCCGCTCTCCGGAGTTGCGGGATGCTTTTATCCGTAAATATATGCCTCTTGTGAAGTACGTTGCCGGAAAGGTTGCTACCGGTATGCCCGGAAACGTGGAATTCGACGACTTGGTGGGATTCGGACAGTTCGGGTTGCTGGATGCGATAAACAAATTCGATCCGGCAAAGAATGTGAAGTTCAAGACGTATGCGGTAACACGGATTCGCGGTTCCATGATAGACGAGTTGCGTGTCCTGGATTGGGTGCCGCGTTCTGTACGGCAAAAGGCCCGTGAAATTGAGGATGCTATTGTGGAGGTTGAGTCCCGTCTTGGCCGCCCCGCTACGGATGCCGAGATAGCCGATTCCATGGGAATCAGCGAGGGGGAATTCCAGCAGATAGTGATGCGGGTTTCTGGCATCAGCATGTTGTCTCTGGACGACGTGTGGTACCCTGGCGATGACTCCGACAGGATTCCGATTGGGGACAGCATCGAGTCTCCCTCCAGCTACAATCCGGATGTCATCGTTGAGCGGGAGGAGATTCGCCGTGTCATAAGCGAGGCCATCAAGGAACTGCCGGAAAAGGAAAAGATGGTCCTTGTGCTGTATTACCACGAGGACTTGACCTTCAAGGAGATAGGTCAGGTTTTGAATGTCAGCGAATCCCGTATTTCCCAGCTGCACTCAAAGGCAAACCTTCGCTTGCGGACAAAGCTGACCAATATTCGAAAAGGCATCATGTAGGGGGGACTGTGGTTAGATTAGACAAGATCCGTAGTGATTTAGAGCAGCTCTTGGAGAAGGACAAGTCCTTGCAGTGTGTGGAGGTGAGGGCAGACACCCTTGACGAGGCCTTGGCGGATGCGGCATTGCAGCTTGGTACCCGGGTGCCGTACCTTGAGTATGAGGTGCTGGAAAAGGGTTTTTCTGGGTTCGCTGGAATTGCCCGGCAGCCATGGCTGATTCGTGTCTACGAGACTGAGGTTGCCATATCGAAGAAGGCGAGGGCTGCGGAGAAGGCGGGGGATGTGGCTGATGCGGCGGATCAGGTCGTAGAGAATGTGAGCAAGGACGGAGAATTCTTCATCCGCTACTTTGATTCCGACATCTATCTGAAGGTTACGGAGCCGGTTGGTGACGGAAAGCCTGTCTCCTATCAGGATGTTCTTGGCAGGCTCCAGCGTCCAGACACGGTTTCTCTTGAGAATGAGAGCATAAAGAAGTATGTGAAAAGCGGTACCGGGGGAGTGTACGAGTCCGTCGGGATTTTCCAGCATGAGTCCTCCGCAGATGCAAGCTTTGTGGTGGATATTGCGTCGGACGAGATGCAGGCCACCATCACTGCCACGGCTCCTGGCATTGGCGGTGCGGAGATCATGGCGGACACCATCGCCAATGCATTGAATTCACAGGGTGTGGTTGCTGGTGTCGATATGGATAAAATCGATGAGTTCGTTGACCACCCGGTATATGGACTGCCCTATGTGGTGGCCGAGGCCATCAAGCCGGTGGATGGCCGTGATGCCTACATCGAGTACAACTTTGAGACGGACAGGTCTAAGCTCAAGATGCAGGAGTCCGAGACTGGACAGGTGAATTTCAAGGAGTTGAACCTGATTCAGAACGTCGTGGAGGGGCAGCCCCTTGCCCAGAAAATCCCCGCTGAGCGGGGAAAGGGTGGCAAGACCATTTTCGGGCGCTACCTTGAGGCAAAGAACGGAAAGGACATAAACCTCCCTCTGGGAAAGAATGTTGTGGTTGACTCCGACGGTCACACCATCCTTGCGGCCATGAACGGGCAGGTGCAGTTGGTTGGCGACAAGATTAGTGTGGAGCCCGTTATGGAGATTGAGGGCGATGTGTCTATCAAGACCGGCAATATCACCTTCCTTGGTACGGTCATTGTCAAGGGCAATGTTGATGACGGCTTTGACATCAAGGCCTCTGGCAACATCGAGGTCTATGGAACCGTTGGACGCTGCACATTGATTGCGGACGGCAATATTATCGTGTCTCTGGGCATCATGGGACGTGACGAGGGTGTCATTCAAGCTGGCAAGTCCCTGTGGGCAAAATTCATCCAGAATACCACAGTCATGGCGGAGGACTTTGTCATTGTGGCCGACGGCATCATCAACTCTCATGTTACAGCCCACAAGCGCATCCTTGTACAGGGCAAGCGTGCCTCCATCATCGGAGGGCATCTGTGCGCTACGGAGGAGATAAGTTCCAAGACGGTGGGAAGTGGCGGCGGAGGAAGCGAGACGATACTGGAGGTCGGTGTGGATCCCCGGATGAAGCGGAGGATGAACGAGATTACGGAGACCAAGGGGAAGCTGGAGAAGGAGCTTGAGGAGAACGGGCTTGACATTCAGACCTTGGAGAACATGGAGAAACTCAGGCGCTCGCTTCCAGAAGAAAAGGCGGAGCAGTTGAACGCCCTCCGGGTGAGGCGGCAGGAGATGGAGAACGAGATATACGATTTGAACACCGAGTTCGAGGACATCCAGGGCAAGCTCCGCGAGCTCAAGATTATCGGCAAGGTCTCTGTCTCTGGAACAGTACATGCTGGAGTCAAGATATTCGTGCGGGATGTGAAGGACGAGATTCGTACCGATGTCAAGGCTGTTACCTTCTTCTATGAGAATGGTTTTGTCCGTCGTGGAAAGTACGAGGCTCCAGATACCAATATCACTAAGCAGGTGCTCGATGGCTATAGCTCCACTTGATTTGCAGGTTCTGTATTCCCAGCTTGAGAATGTCTCCAAGACCGTGGCCCACCAGCAGCAGGGAAAGCAGTTGGCCAATGCCATTCAGCAAGAGGTTCATGCGAGGGAAATGCTGGAAAAAAGTTCCACCGTCCAGCAGCTGAACTCCGGTGAGGACAGCGTGCAGAAGGTAAAGGATCAGGCTGCTGGAGGGTCATCTCAGAACGGCTCGAACAAGAAGCAGGAGAAGGGCGAGGAGCCTGAGCAGCAGCAGGAAATGGTCGCCTTTCAGGATCCGAATCTAGGAAAAATCATCGACATCACAGGATAAGCCATGACAGCTGTAGCCGTTTGTTTAATTGTTGGCATTATTAATCTGGTGTTGTGGGCGGTACTTTTTTTGCATTTTAAGAGCAGGTATTCCTCCGAGAAGATTCTCTCGGATATAGCCGACGAATTGAACAAGTTGGTGCGTGATGTCAATAATGAGACGGTGCGCTGCGTTACCCTTGTGGAGGAGGGGCGGGAGGGGCTGCTCAGGCTGATAGACGAGGCGAAGCGGTATGTGGATTTGGGCCACGAGAGTCTTGTTCGAAAGGCCCAGAGCATGCAGGTTATGGATGCCCTGAACAACGAGGCTCCGTTGCCTAAGCCCAGAAGAACCTCCTATGCCGACCTTGCTCCGGGATCTAGGCATTCTCGAAGTCCTATACAGCAGGGTGTGTTCGACAAGGCGCCGGTGGATGCTCTCGTTGATTCGGAGGATGGCTACCGGATGGAGGTTTCTGTCGGAGCAGCCATGGACCTCGTGTCGGATGAAGCCCAAGGGAAGGTCTCTCAGGTGCATGATGGGATTGGTGTTCGGGAAATAAAGGTGCCTGAAATCAATATTTCTGAGATACGGCTTCCGGAGATTACCAAGGCTCAAAAGCAGGTGCTTGCTGAAAAGAGCCTGAGAGCTAGGGTGCTGGAGCTTCATGCGGAAGGCTTCGGCTTGGATGCAATTGCATCCCGTCTTGACAGATCTGTGGCCGAGGTACAGCTCATTGTCGAGCTCCATGGGCCGAGGGCATAGGAAGAGCTGCTGCTTTTTCTGGCTGGGAATGGTATACACTTGATTTTTGAAAAACAGGGTCAATGCTATTGACTTTTTTTTGTTCCTAGTATATGATTTTTCCATCTTGCCGCTGTAGCTCAGTTGGTAGAGCAAAGGACTGAAAATCCTTGTGTCGTTGGTTCGATTCCTACCGGCGGCAAAGCCCGAATCCTTCTAGGTTCGGGCTTTTTTATTTTCTTGTTATTTTAGAGAAAAACCTTTCCTTTTGAATTTTTACCCTTGTCTTGAATCTTCTCATACTTTATAATGGAATGCATGAAATGGTTGATTGTTGCCTTTGGTGGAAAGAAAGAAGATGTTGAGAGCATGAGGCGTTTTCTCAAGCCCTATGACACCGCCATTACTGTGTTTGAAGATGATTCTGATGTATGCGGCAATTTCTTGGCTGCTGTGGCTGAGTGCGAGTATTGTGTCTGGCTTGGTGACGTTGAAAGCAGGGCTCTGACGGATCTTCCCTACGCCTTTGGCTATGTGCTGGGAAAGAACATTCCTGTCTTTTGTGTCAGAAAGGCGGGAAACAGGGCCTGGTGCGCTGAACCAGTAACTACCAATGAATACCATGAGTATGAGTCTTGCCATCAGCTTTTGGAGATGCTGGAGGAGCGGTTTCCTGAATTTTTGGAGCGGGAAAAGCAGAAGCGGGCTCGTCATGCACTTTTGGATGCAGGGATTCCCTTCAATCCGGATAGTTTTGCCTTTCACATCGCCTCCGACAACGAGAAGGAGTGTGATCTGTTCATTGATGCTGGCATAGAGGTCAACAGCCGTGATGCTGCCGGCACACCCATGATTTGTATTGCCGCCCGGCACAATCGCCGGGAGATGATTGAGCGGCTTCTGGCGCTTGGGGCGGACATTAATGCGGTGTCTAAGGATCGGGGCTATTCTGCCGTCATGGATGCCGTGTGGAAGTCTAACACAGAGATTGTAGAGCTTCTGGTGGAGCGGGGAGCGAACCTTGGCTACATAAGCCGAGACGGTCAGCCGGTGATGGTGCTGGCGGTTGGTACTGGCAATGAGAAGGTGTGCCGCATCCTTGCTGAGCATGGGGCTGATCCATTCCTCTGTGATGCCATGGGCATGTCGGCAATGTCCTATGCGAAGCTTTTCAAAAAGGAGGCCCTTGTCCCTATCTTTGAGGCAAGGAGCAAATGACTCCTACGATAGCATTTACCGGCGGTGGTACCGGCGGTCACATCTTTCCTGGCCTTGCGGTGGCTGATGAGTTCACTCGGCTGTGCAGGGAGTCGGGCAAGGATTGCCGTGTTGTCTGGATAGGCTCCTCCAAGGGAATGGATGGTTCCATCATCGAGGGGAGTGGTGGCGTTGAGCGATTTTACGGAATCCCCACGGGAAAGCTGAGGCGGTATTTTTCGCTGGAAAACCTTGTGGACGTGTTCAGGATAATTGGAGGCTGCATCGCCTCCTTTTTTCTGCTTTTAAGGCTGCGTCCTGCCGTTGTTTTTTCCAAAGGTGGCTTTGTGAGCGTGCCTCCCTGTCTTGCGGCGGGTCTGCTGGGGATTCCGGTCTACACCCACGAATGCGACTTCTCTCCGGGACTTGCCACAAGGCTCAACAGTCGGTGGGCAAAGAAGGTGCTTCTGTCCTATCCACAGACAGCCTCGTATTTTGGCGAAAAATTTAAGGAGAGGATGGAGGTGACCGGAAACCCGATACGGCCTGCCTTCTACCAAGCAGATGGGGAGAAGGGGCGGCAGTTTCTTGGACTGAAAAAGGGAAGGCCGATTCTGCTGGTGCTGGGTGGGAGCTCCGGGGCTCGGCAAATCAACCAGCTGGTGCTGGAGAACCTGGACTTCTTGACCTCTCGTTTTCAAGTGGTGCATCAGACTGGCGGGGAGAAGTCAGGCTTTGACGAGGCAGCTGTTCCAGAGAGTATTTCTGGAGTGTACCGGTATTACCGTTTTATCCATGGCGAGATGCCGGATGTAATTGCCGCCGCCGATGTGGTGCTCTCCCGTGCTGGGGCAAATTCCTTGTGGGAATGTGCTGTCTTGGGCAAGCCCATGGTGCTTGTTCCCCTGTGTGGGGCCGGGACCAGGGGGGATCAGGTGGAGAACGCCCGCTATTTTGTGGAGGCGGGATCGGCCCTCTCGCTGGAGGGTGATGAGGCTGATGGAGCGCACCTGCGGGCGGCTCTGGAGCGGATGCTGGACGAGGGGTTCCGCAGTCGGTGCGGGGAGCGGGCTTTCCAGATGGGAAATAGCCAGCGGCCCGCCCAAAGGATTGCCCAGATTATTTTTGACGAGGTATTCTCCTGATGAGTCTTGCCGTCATCGACATTGTGTTTTTGATACTCATTTTTGTGATGGCCATAAAGGGGGCTGTCAACGGCTTCATTGCCGAGCTGTTTGGCAAGGCCGCCTTTTTGGTGGGGCTGTTGGCGGGAGTGCTGTTCTACAATGATTTGGCAGGTGTGCTGGTACAGTGGATTTCTGTTGACTTCCTAGCCCAAATCGTCTCCTTCCTGCTGCTGTTTATCCTGACCTTCCTGGTAATCAAAATACTCCAGCACCTGTTGGGCGGCCTTTTTAGGGGTGACATCCTGGGGAGCCTGAACAAGGCTCTTGGCTTTTTTCTTGGTTTGGCGGAGGGTGTGCTGATTGTGGCGGTGATTCTGCTGGTTCTTCATATCCAGCCTTGGATTCAGGTTGATTCCCTGCTACGGGGGAGCCTTTTTGCCGAGGGCTTTGCCGGTCCCTTGAGCCAGTCGCTTGAATTGGTGGGTACGGAGGTTATGCCAAGTGTTTGAGAACCTGCTCTTCCAGCCGGCAGGCCAGCAGCTGCGGGAGGACATCCGCCGGGGAAAACTGCCAAACGCCCTGCTTTTTGCCGGTCCGCCCGCATCCGGCAAACTGACCTGTGCCCTGGAATTGGCCCGTGTTCTGGCCTGCACAGCCGCACCGGCTGGAGTCTGGCAGTGCGGCTGTGACTCCTGTCTGCGGCACAAGTCGCTGGTAAGCACCTCCCTGCTTTTGGCAGGGAACAGGAGCTGTTCTTTGGAAATTGCCGCCGCCGCCAGGACCTTTCTTGAGGCTGTGACCTCCAGAGCCCCATATCTGCGGGCCACCCGTTATCTCTTTGTTCGAAGCATGAGAAAGCTGACGCTCCGGTTCAGCCCGGTTTTGTGGGAGGGCGAGGACAAGATTTCCAAGCTTGCGCCCATCCTCTCATCAATTGACGAGGCGCTGGAGGAGTTGGAGCGGCCTGAAATTTCTGGACAGGATGTCGCTGGACTGGCTCCTGAGCGGATAGAAAAATTGGCAGGGGACTTGGTGACCCTTGCCGGAAGGCTTGAGTCGGGCTTTATGTATGAGTCCATTCCAGTGGCCCAGATGCGCCGGGTTAGCTCTTGGGCGCGGTTCAAGCCGGAGTCCGGCAAGAAGGTGGTTGTGCTTGAGAATGCCGACAGGATGCAGGAGGGAAGCCGCAACGCTGTCCTCAAGATTCTGGAGGAGCCGCCGGAGGATGTAGTCTTTGTCCTCACCACCACCAGGCGGACTGCCGTGATGCCTACCATCCTATCCCGGGTGCGGCCCTACAACTTTCTGCCCAGGGACGGTAAGGCCCAGGCCCAGGTGATTTCCCGTGTCTTCCATGCTCCCGTATCTCCAGAAGATGAGGCTGGAGCCTCCATACAAGAGTATCTCCAATCCTTCCTGCCAGTATCTCCTGTGACGGTGGAGGAGTCCGGCCGCCAGTTTGTCCGTGAGATTTTGTCCGGTTCTCCGCCCGACATTGAAGGAACCATCAAGGTCTGCGGTGGATTTGAGCCAAGGCTCCTGCTCTCCCTGTTTTTTAAGTCTATGTCTGGTGCTTTGCGTGACTTGGCCTTGGGGGGAGATGAGCTGGGGCTCGGTCAGGTCAGTGTGCAGGCTCAGGATGCCCTCCATCAATTCAGACTGGCGGAGCTGGGAGCTCGGTGCATAGCCGCCGTAAATGAGTGCCATTCCCACATTACCATCTACAATCAGGGAATAGCAGCCTCCCTGGAGCTTTTGGCTGCGGATCTCTCCCTGCTGGTAAGAAGGCACAGGGGCGGGCTCGTTTTATGATTGACTTGTTCAAGCGTGTCTCCGGAAAGATTTCCAAGCTCAGCGGTGAGCAGCTGGAGCAGCTTTTCGACACCCTGCTGGAGGAGACCGACATCATCGACTCCGCCATGAATTCCCTCAAGACGGCCTTCATTGTCTGCGACGAGGACTTTCTGGTGTTCAAGGTGAACAAGGCGGCTGAACGGATGCTGTCCTTTTCCCAGCGGCCTGCCGAAATTCGCAGCCACGAGGTCCCTGCCTGGGAGCTTGTAGGCGAGGTTGAGATTGCGGACTTTCTGAGGCAGGCATACCAGCGGGGGCAGACCAATGTCTGTCGTGAGTTTACAGTCTCCACTGCTGGCGGCAGCATAAAGTTCCTGACCGTAACCATCCTCCCGCTGGTGCGGAAGCGGCAGGTGGCAGGCAGTGTGGTCTCTGTGGATGACGTGACGGAAATCCGCCGCCAGGAGATCATCATCCGCCGCATGGAAAGGATGGAGGACCTCACCACCCTGGCGGCAAATGTGGCCCACGAGATAAAGAACCCGCTGGCGGCATTGAGTATCCACATCCAGCTTTTGCAAAGATCCATCGAAAAGGCCCGGAGTCAGGAGGATGTGCTGCCACCGCCGAAATTTGTGGAGAACTATATTTCCGTGGTGAACGAGGAGATTGGACGGCTTAACAGCATTGTCAACGATTTTCTCCATGCCGTGCGGCCGGTGAAGGCTGAGTATCAGCTTTTGAATCCCAACGACCTGCTGGTGCAGTCACTGGATTTTTGCCGCCCTGAGCTGGAGAGCAAGGGAATCAGATTGCAGACGGATTTGATGAAGGAGCCGCCCAAGCTGCTGCTGGACGACAAGCTCTTCCGCCAGGTGATGCTGAACCTGGTGCAGAATGCCATTGCTGCCCTGGATTCGGACGAGGCCGAGAAGGTGCTGTGGGTAAACACCCAGGTGAAGTCCGACTCCTTTATCCTGACCATGGCGGACAACGGCTGCGGCATGAGCGAGGAGACGGCCTCCCGAATTTTCGAGCCGTATTTTACCACCAAGACGACGGGAACAGGACTGGGACTCACCATGGTCTACAAGATAGTCAAGGAATTTTCCGGGGACATCAACGTGAAGTCGCTGCTGGGGGAGGGGACGGTCTTTACCATCACCCTGCCCATCCCCCAGCTGGAGCGCAGGCTTTTGGAGTACAACGCATGAACTTTACCATCCTGATAATTGACGATGAGAAAAACATTCGGGAGGGTTTGTCTGCTGCCCTGGAGCTGGAGGGCTATTCCGTCCGTCTGGCAGCCGATGGCCGGGAAGGTCTGGCCCTGATAGAGCGGGGAGACATCGACCTGGTGATTACGGACCTGCGGATGCCCGGCATTTCTGGTGAGGAGGTGCTGTCTCGGGTGCGGGGGGAGAGTCCTGGCATTCCCGTCATCGTGCTGACCGGCCACGGCAGCATCGACACGGCGGTGGACGCCATGCGGAACGGAGCCTACGACTTTCTCACCAAGCCCCTGAGCCTTGACCGCCTCATCCTGATTGTGAAGCGGGCCCTGGCAGGGCGGGAGCTGGAAATCCGCCACTCCTCCCTGCAGCAGGAGCTGGATGCCAAGACCTCCTTTGAGTCCATCATCGGCAAGAGCGCCGAGATGCAGCGGATCTTCCAGATGGTGCGGAAGGCTGCCGATTCCAAGGCATCGGTGCTGATTACCGGCGAGAGCGGCACGGGAAAGGAGCTGATTGCCAACGCCCTCCACAACCTTTCCCCCCGCAAGGATGGGCCCTTCGTCAAGGTGCACTGCGCTGCCTTGTCGGAGAGTCTGCTGGAAAGCGAGCTGTTCGGCCACGAGAAGGGGGCCTTCACTGGGGCGGCCGCACGAAAGCGGGGGCGCTTCGAGCTGGCAAACGGGGGAACCATCTTTTTGGACGAGATTGGCGAGATCAACCAGAACGTGCAGATAAAGATTCTGCGGGTGCTGCAGGACAGGCGATTCGAGCGGGTTGGAGGCGAGGAGACGCTGGAGGTGGACGTGCGGGTCATTGCCGCCACCAACCGCAATCTGGAGGAGGAGATTGAGCAGGGCAGGTTCCGGGAGGACCTGTTCTACCGCCTCAACGTGGTGCACATCCAGGTGCCACCCCTGCGGGACCGCAAGGACGACATCCCGCTGATGCTCAATGCCTTCCTTGATGAATTCAATCGGGAGAACAACAAGTCCATCACCGGATTCGACTCCCGATCCCGATCCGCCCTGTACAAGTACGACTGGCCCGGCAACATCCGCCAACTGCGCAACTGTGTGGAGAGTGCGGTGGTGATGTGCTCCGGGGCGGAAATCGGTCTGGAGGACCTGCCTCCGACGGTGCGGGGGGCGGCGGAATCCAACATCATCCACGTGCCGGTGGGAATTACCCTAGCGGAGGCGGAGAAAATCATCATCCAGCAAAACCTGGCCGCCAACGGGGGTAACAAGTCCAAGACGGCCGAGGTGCTGGACATCGGACGCAAGACCCTCCACCGCAAGCTTGATGAGTACAACCTGTCTGCCCGGCCAGGGGATGGGCCTGGTGTTGTGACCACCTAGTACTGGGTGGCGGGCCTAGAGTGTCTGTATCCAGCGGGGAATGAGGGCCTGCTCGTCGGCAAAGCGGGTGAAGCCGTCGTGGCCGGGGAATACGGGCATGTTCTTTTCATCGAGCTTTAGCACTGCCTCCAGGCTGGACTTCATCACCGCTGCCGAGGAGAACTCGAAGTCACTGCGACCGATGGCCCGGTAGAAGATGAAGTCCCCGCTGAACATAACCCGCTCCTCAGGCCGGCTCTGGTGCCATAGGATGATGACGCTGGTGCCGGGAGTGTGGCCGGGGTAACAGATGAACTCTGTCACTAGGCTGCCCCACTGGAGCACGGTGCGCCTGCCTAAGTTCTCTGTGGTGGACTGGAATGTCTTTACCTGAGCACCCTCCGGAGCTCCCACCAGGATGTCCACCTTGCAGGGAGGCTGCCCCTGCATGAACTGGTCCTTTTCCACCAAGAAGGCGTCCTCGTAGGGGCAGACAACCGGCACCTGCGGCCACTCCTCCTTGAGGCGGGCGTTGCTCCACACGTGGTCGTAGTGGCCGTGGGGGTTCAGTATGGCCAGCGGCTTCCGCACCTGGGACATCACCCAGTCGGCGGCATTGACTCCCGGATCCACCACCAGGGAGTCTTTATTTTCCTTGTTGACGACGATATAGCAGTTGGTTTGAAGAGGCCCGCAGGGGCGGTTCAACACCTTGTAGTTCGCTGTCTCGAAAACGCTCTTGTCCATGTCATGTCCTCCAAAGAGAATTCGTCGGCGGCCGTAGCCTAGACGGATGACCTTGCCAGGCGGAAGCCGATGTTGCTGTAGACTGTGTCCGGCGAGTCGCAGTTGCGGTATGTCACCTTGCAGCTTCGGGCATAGTTCAGCCAGCTGCCGCCCCGTCGCACCCGGTTCGTTCCGGTGCTGGGGCCGGTGGGATTGGTCTCCGCTCCAAGTCCGACGGGGCCGAACCAATCCCAGCACCACTCGTAGACATTGCCGCTCATGTCGTAGAGTCCAGAGGCGGTGGGCTTCTTCAGGCCCACTTGATTGATTCCGCTGTTGCTGTTGTCCTTGAACCAGGCCACCTCGTCGATGATGTCGCTGCCGGCATAGGGGTACTTCCAGATGCCGGACTGGGGGTCCGCTCCGCGGGCGGCGAATTCCCACTCGGCCTCCGTGGGCAGCCTGAAGCCGTTCGCCTCGGTGTCCCAATCGATGGAGTTCCAGAGATTGTTGGTGGTGGCGGGAATCTCGCCCCAGGAGTCGGGGGTTGTCGTTCCGCTGATATGGTAGCAGGGCTTCAGCCCCATCAGGATGCTCAGCCTGTTGCAGAACACGACGGCCTCGTACCAGCTCACCTTGTCCACCGGCTGGAACAGCGTCTCCGTCTGCTGGGAGGAGGAGCTCCTGCTGCCGGGATTGTAACCCATGACGGCCTCGAACAGCTTCTGGGTGACTGGGCTGCGGGCCATCTGGAAGGAGGTGAGCGACACCTCCCTTCCCTCGATGAAGACACCCTCGCTGTCCCGGC
Organism: uncultured Treponema sp.; assembly: GCA_937876905.1. GTDB lineage: Bacteria > Spirochaetota > Spirochaetia > Treponematales > Treponemataceae > Treponema_F. Next base: position 13,645 of record CALEFI010000028.1, on the reverse strand, counting down.
TGCTGACCTTGGCGCTCCTTCCCGCAGGAATGACCGTCACTTCGTCGATTTCCTCCATCGTGACTCTCTCCATAAAGACATACCTCCAAAACAGTGTGATGGAAAACTTCGCCCATTGTACAACGCTTTCCGATTTTTGTCAGTGGATTGTCGGGCAGAAACGAGATTTTTTGGCAAAAATATTTTTTTGGAGTCCCATGACAAAATCTGCACAATGCATTATAATGCACGCTGATAGATTTTTTTTGCCATGCCGGGGCGTTCCGGCTGGCACATGAAGGAGCGGGATGTGAAAAAAAGTATGGTTGTCAAGGTGCTGTTCGTCATCTTCATTTTGGTTTCAGTGGCCCTCATCGGCGGGTTCTCTCTCCATGAGTTCCACAGGAATTCGGAGGAAAATCTGAGGAGCGTCGGCGAGATCAAGCGGCTGGAGTTCGACGCGGGGTTCAAGTCGGAGGTGGCCCTGGCCCTGCAGCTGTCCAAATCTCAGGTGGTGGTCAGGCATTTCGAGAATCCGGCGGACGAGACCATGCGGGAGCTTGCCTTGCAGGAGTTCCAGGTGTACATGGACGCCTTCCTTGGCAAGAGCGTCTTCTGGCTCTCCGTGGCCGAGAAGGACTTCTATTCGGACATGGCCTTCTCCTACCATGTGGACCCCAGCAATCCCGACGACTACTGGTACAACCTTACCATATTCGAGACCGACGTGTACAACTTCAACATCAACTACAACCCCACCTTGGGCAAGACCATGCTCTGGGTGAATGTCCCGGTGCGCAATGGTTCCGGGACCGTGGTGGGGATGGTGGGAACGGGAATCCCCATCGGCGACTTTACCGACACCATGTTCTCCACCCTTGACAAGGATATCGTCATGTACTTCTACAACCAGCAGCTGGAGATCACCGGAACCCGTGGTGACGAGCGGCTGGAGGACAAGGTTCCCGTCACCGACTCCCTGCCGGAGCTGGAGGGCCTGAACCTGGCTGTTGATGAGGTTACCTTCGAGAACATGCTGTCCGGCACCTACATGTTCCTTCCCTTCGAGGAGATTGGCTGGACCGCCGTCCTGCACATCCCCTTCACCTTCGGCCAGTTCCTGCGGAACTCGTCGAAGCCCTTCGTCATCTTCCTGCTGGTGAATTTCTTCATCTGGCTGTACGTCACCATCAGGGCTCTCGTGCTGCCGCTGAGGAGCCTGGAGGGTGCAGTGCAGAACCTGACGACCGAGGGAGCCGACCTCTCCAAGCGTGTCCCTCCCGCCAGGAACGTCGTCATCGACATCTTCAAGGGCCTGATAGGAGGCTTCAACACCTTCATAGAGAATCTGCAGGGAGCGGTGACCCATGTAAAGCAGTCCAACCTGATTTTGGTGGAGGCGGGCGGCCGGACTGCGGACTGCGTGATGGACGTGCTGTCGTCCATAGACGAGGCGAACTCATGCATGGGGATTGTGGCCGACAACGTGAACACTCAGATGGAGAGCGTCGACGGCACGGTGCGCCTGGTGGGAGACATGGTGAGGGACATAGGGGAGCTCTATGAGCTGGTGGCAGTCCAGACCGAGGGGGAGCAGCAGGCGGCGACGGTGGTGGAGGAGATGCTGCGCAACATCAGCGACGTGCACCATGCCGTGAACGACTTGGTGGCCTCATTCGGCGAGCTGGAGGGGAACGCCGACCGTGGCGCCAGCGCCCAGAAGAATGTGACGCTGAAGATTGGGGAGGTCTTCGCCGAGTCCCAGATGCTGCAGGAGGCCAACCGTGTGATTTCGTCGATAGCCAGCCAGACGAACCTGCTGGCGATGAACGCGGCGATTGAGGCCGCCCACGCCGGCGAGGCCGGGCAGGGGTTCAGCGTCGTTGCCGACGAGATCCGCAAGCTCAGCGAGAACGCCTCCAAGCAGTCCCGTACCATCGGAGTGCAGCTGAAGACCATCCTTGGGTCCATGGCCGGAATCAACGAGTTGTCGGAGGAGCTCAAGTCGGCGTTCAGCCTGGTGTCCGAGGGAATCCGCAACACGAACCTGATGGTGCAGGAAATCTCCACTGCCATGGAGCAGCAGGCCGCCGGGTCGGACCAGATGAGGATGGTGGTGGAGCGGGTGATGGACGCCACCATGAGGACCAAGACGGCCTCCGAGTCGATGGCTGCGGAGAACGCCAGCATCCAGCGGGAGATGGAGGCGCTGCAGGATGCCACCCAGTCCATGAAGCGGAATATAGACATGATGAAGGAGCGTGCGGGGCGTGTGGCCATCACCGGAAACGCACTGTTTTCCCTGTCCAGCGACACCCGCAAGTCTATCATGGAGATTAGCTCCGAGCTGGAGAAGTTCAGGACCTGACGATAGGCTTGCCCTGGCTCCGGTGCCATCCATGCAGGTTCCTCTCAATATAGCTGATTCCGTCTCCTGGCATTGCCGGAGGCGGGAGTTTCCTCCCGATTGTCCGGGTCTGTGGCCTTGGAGGGCCCGGTAGAATTATAGACAAATGGTATACAAATGATGTATGATTGCTTCCATTGGTCATAGATAAGGAAAGCTCGGGGGAAAGATGAGAAGAAGTTCTAAAGTCATCATGGGCTTTGTTGTTTTGACTTTGGTTTCCATAGTTATAATCAGCAGGTTCGCCCGGTATGAATTTCACAAGGAGTCCAGGGAACTGCTGGACAGCATCGGAATGATAAAGCGGCTGGAGTACGATGCGGGATTCAGGTCCGAGATTGCGCTTGCCCTGCAGCTGTCCAGGTCCCCGGCGGTGATCCAGCATTTTGAGAATCCTGATGACGAGGAGCTGAGGGCGGCCGCATGGAAGGAGTTCTCCATATATAGGGAGGCGTTCCAAAGCAAGGTCGTGCACTGGCTTTCCGTGGCGGAGAGGGACTACTACGTGGACATGGAGTTTGCCCAGCACGTGGATCCGAGCAACCCCGCCGACTTCTGGTACAACAAGACCATATACGAGACGGAGGTCTACAACTTTGTGGTCAACTACTACGATGTCATAGACAAGACCATGCTGTGGGTGAACATCCCCGTTCGCAACGATGCCGGCTCGGTGGTTGGGATGGCCGGCTCCGCCATCCCCGTCACCGACTATGTGGACATCATGTTCTCCACGCTGGACGAGGACATCACGATGTACTTTTACGACAATGCGGGAATCATAACCGGAGCCAGGGACGATGTGAACCTTGCGGACAAGATGCAGATAACGGAGATGATGCCCAAACTGGCCGGAGTTGACCTGGCTGTTGCCGAGAATACCTATCTGGACAGATTCGACGGATCCTATGTGTTTCTCCCCTTCAAGGATGTAGGCTGGACTGCCGTTCTCCACATCCCCTACACCTTCGGCCAGTTCCTGGGCCATTCGGTAAAGCCTTTCATCATTTTTCTGGTGGTGAACTTTTTTGTCTGGCTGTACGCTACCATCAGGGCTCTCATAATCCCCCTGAGAGGACTGGAGGGGGCTGTCGAGGACTTGAATGCGGAGGAGGCGAACCTTTCCAAGCGGGTTCAGGCAAGAAGGGCAAGCTTCCTGGACTTGTTTGGCAACCTGATTGTTGGATTCAACCAGTTCATAGAGAATCTGCAGGGAGCGGTAACGCATGTAAAGAAGTCCAACCTGATTTTGGTCGAGGCAGGTGGCCGGACTGCGGACTGTGTCATGGACGTGGTCTCGTCAATCGACATGGCATACAATTATATGCAGCAGGCTGACAGCAGCATCAATGAGCAGCTGTCCAATGTGGATGACACTGTCCGCTCTGTAAACAACATTATCAGCGGAGTATCAGAGCTGAACAAGATGATTTCCATCCAGACCGAGGGGGAGCAGCAGGCGGCGACGGTGGTGAAGGAGCTTCTCAGGAGCATCAGCGATGTGTACAGCGCCGTAAGCCAGCTGGTGGAGTCCTTTGGCCAGCTGGAAGAAAGTGCCGGGCATGGTCTGGATGTGCAAAAGAACGTCACCCTGAAGATTGGCGAGATTTACACCGAGTCCCAGATGCTGCAGGAGGCCAACCGTGTGATTTCGTCGATAGCCAGCCAGACGAACCTGCTGGCGATGAACGCGGCGATTGAGGCCGCCCACGCCGGCGAGGCCGGGCAGGGGTTCAGCGTCGTTGCCGACGAGATCCGCAAGCTCAGCGAGAACGCCTCCAAGCAGTCCCGTACCATCGGAGTGCAGCTGAAGACCATCCTTGGGTCCATGGCCGGAATCACAGAGCTGTCGGAAGACCTGAAGCATGCCTTCGGCGTTGTGTCCGATGGAATCAGGAACACCAACATCATGGTGCAGGAGATTTCCACGGCCATGGAGCAGCAGGCTGCCGGGTCAAACCAGATGCGTTCTGTGATAGAGGCTGTAATGGATGCAACCACGAAAACCCAGGCCACTGCCGATGCCATGGCTACGGAGAATGCATCCATTCAGCGGGAAATAGAGGCATTGCAGGATTCTGCTGTTTCCATGAAGGGAAGCATGGATATGATGAAGGAAGGTGCCATCCGTGTGCGAACCATCGGAACGGCGTTGTTCTCCCTGTCTAATGAGACCCGAAGGGCCATCATAGATATTAGCAGCGATTTGGACAGATTCAAGGTATGATCGGTTGCTGGCACGGAGAATTTTTCGTGTCAGCACAATCATTGCCCTTGACTTTTTCCACCGTCTTGCATATATTCATAGAGTATGTGATTGTTTGCGTCACAGTCCCTGATGTTCATCGGGGGTGCACTGGCTTCGACGGGTGTGGACGTGGACTTGAGCTGCAGGTGAGGTTGCCTGTCCTCTGAACAGACAAAACCTATAACTGCCGAAGATAATCGTCAGTTTGCTCTCGCTGCGTAAGCGCGGGAACACGGAAACCGGGCTGTGCCGCTCTGAACGGGCCGGATTTCTGTCGCTAACCAGGGCTTGCTGTGGATGGTGTCCGATACGTCCACGGGACTTTTATCGGAATACGGATTCGACGCTTGTGGTGCTGCCACCGGGTCCCGACAACCACCTCGCACCACTAAACCTGTAGAGGCTCCTGCCCCGCACATTCGGACGGGGGTTCAATTCCCCCCACCTCCAAAATGAAAAAACCACCGACAGGTGGTTTTTTCATTTTAAATGCCATTCGGACTGAACCGGAGCTGTGCCTCCCATCAATTCTGGGAGCGCTCCACCTCCTGCACAATCATCTGGGCGGTTTCCATGCCATTGAATAGGTTCCTGTCCAGACGGTAGACCACATCGATGGTGTCCCCTGGAGCAAAGTCTGTGCCCAGCCGTTCTGCCGCATTCCAGTAGAGGGCTGGCCATTTGTGCTTGCCACCAGCTAGCACCAGCTTCAGGTGCTTTTTCTCCCCCTTGCCGATAATGTCGGCGGTGACAATCTTCATGCGGCGGCTGAAGAAAATAAGCTGGGGGTTTCCCTCGCCGTAGGGCTCGAAGAGGTCGGTGATTTTCAGCAGGTCCGGGGTGAGGTAGCTGTGGGGAATCTCTGCGTCGGCCTGGAGGGTGGTGTCCTGATTGTCCTCCAGCTCAATGACGGGGGTGTACTCCAGAAAATGCTGCAGGAGGGCATCAAGGTTTTCTTTTTCTAGGCTGAATCCCGCCGCATAGTTGTGGCCGCCGTGGTTTAGGAACAGCTCACCGCAGCTGTCCAGCATGGGGGTGACATCAAAGCCACGGGTGGAGCGGACAGAGCCCACCGCCGTGCCATCCTCCAGTATGGTGATGGCCACCGCAGGCACTCCGAAGACCTTCACCAGCTGGGCGGCCAGGATTCCCGATATGCCACGGTGGATTCGTGGATCCACCACCACCACCAGCTTCCTGTTGTATTTGTCAAAGTTCTCGTAGGCCTGCCGCTCCACGTAGCCCCAGGCATCGGTGCCCAGCTGGCGGCGATCCTTGTTCAGCTGGATGATTTCCTCGGCGATGGTATCCCGCTGCTGGCTTGTCTCGGAGAGAAAGAGCTGTACCGACAGCTCCGAGCGTCCAAGCCTCCCGGCGGCGTTCAGCACGGGAACCACGTTCCAGGAGATGTCTGTGCTTGTGATTCTCTTTCCCAGCATGTTCAGCCGGGCAAGGAGCTCGTGCAGGCCGGGGATGACCTCCCCGCCGTTCAAGGAGGAAAGCCCCTGGCGAACGAGAATCCTGTTCTCGTTGTGGAGGGGCATGATGTCCGCCATGGCCGCCAGCATCACCAGCTGCAGGTCCTCCTGTATCCTCTTGTTGTTCTGGGAATTGGCAGTCTTTTTCTGGATGTAGGTGATGAACAGGTTGCAAAAGCCGTCCATTTCGGACTGAAGTCCCTCCCGATAGCGGAGAATCTTTGACATTTCCTTGACCCGCAGGAGGCTGGCGTTGCGGACGGAGGGAATCTCCGTGGCGATTTCTGGCCGCAGGTCCATCATATTGAACTCAACGCCGTTGCCAAAGACCTTCGCAAGCTGCTTTTTCTGAAGCTCCGCATCCCACACCAGAATCTGCTGACCCTGCAGGAACTGCAAGAGGCGGGTGTCCTCGATTCTGACCATGCCGGGGGCTATGGTCTCTGTCAGGCGGGAGCGCTCCGTCATATTCACAAGCTTTACGCAGTCGATGGTGTAGGCATCGTTCACCGGCCGCACGTCCAGCAGGCAGAGCTCCTGCTTGTACAGCTCGTTCTGGGCAAAGCGGAGTGCGGTGGCCAGCTTGAAGGCTACGGCACAGCCAGAGATGGAGGGGAAGGGGTATTCGTCGCCGGGAAGCTTGGGGTCGATGATGATGGTGGCCCTGGGGAGGTTTTCCGGCGGGTTGTGGTGGTCGGTGACGATGACATCGATGCCCAGCTCCACCGCCCGGTCTATCTCAAGATTGTTGGAGATGCCGCAGTCCACCGTGATGATGAGGGTTCCGTAGACAGCAGAAAATTCTTCTACAGCCTTCAGTGATAGCCCATAGGTGTCCTCACCACTGGGAATGCGCCAACTTACATCCATTCCCAGCTCCGTGAGGCAGCGATGGAGGAGGGTTGTGCTGGTGATGCCGTCCACATCCCGGTCTCCGAAAATCAGCACCTTCTCTCCCTCGTCACGGGCGGCAAGGATTCGATCCACCGCATCCTCCATGCCGGAAAGCAGGAAGGGGCTGTGGAGGTAGCGCAGGTCGTCCTCCAGAAAGTACTGAATGTCCGGGCCGCTGGTGATGTTGCGGCGGGCAAGGATGGAGGCGGTGAGGGGGTCGCAGGAAAAGCGGCCGCACAGCTCCCGCACCTGTTCCGGGGCTATGTCTTTCTTTGTGCATATCATAATCAGTGGATTTCCTTGTAAATCAGTTGTGGTTCCTGGGGCTTCTGGCTGGCGTAGGTGACAGCCTCCTGAATTAGGGCTAGGGCTGGCCCAAGGCAGTCCTCGTCCTTGCCGAATACCTCCATGATGAGGTCTCCGGCTGCCACCTTGCCTCCCTGCACCTTGTGGAGAATCATGCCGGCATCGGGGCAGACTGCCTCCTCCGTCCTGTTGCGGCCCACCCCAAGGTGGACACCCGCCAGCCCCAACTTAAAGGCATCCAGCTGGAGGAAGCCGTCCTGGGTGGCATGAACTTCCCGACGGAAGGGACTGCGCCGCTGGCCCACCTGCTCCATGAGCCTTTCCGGGTGGCCCCCTTGGTCACGGACATTCTGGAGGAAGAGCTCCAGTGCCCGGCCGGAGGAGAGGGCCTCCTGGCACCGCTCCAGTGCCTGGTCAGCAGAAAGCCTTTCCGTGCCGACCACTTGGCTTATTTCCTGTCCCAGCAGCAGCATCTGCACTGCCAGGGCGTAGGTCAGCTCCATCACATCTGCGGGTCCACGTCCCTGGAGGCATTCAATGGTCTCCTCTATTTCCAGGAAGTTGCCAATCTTGCGTCCCAGGGGAGAGGCCATGCTGGTGATGAGGGCGGTGGCCTTCTTTCCCATGGCCTTGGCCGTTCCCACCAGGCTTTCTGCCAGACACTGGGCGTCCTCCTTGGTTTTCATAAAGGCACCGGAGCCGTATTTCACGTCGAAGACCAGGCCGTCGGAGCCCTCCGCCACCTTTTTTGAGAGGATGCTGGCGGTAATGAGGGGGATGGATTCCACGGTGGCGGTAACATCCCGCAGGGCGTAGAGCAGGCGGTCGGCGGGAACCACGTCCTGGGTCTGGCCAGTCATGGCAAAGCCGGTGCGGGCGATGAGCTGCTGGAACTCCTCCACCTGGAGGCCAACCCGGTAGCCTTCGATTGACTCAAGCTTGTCCAAGGTTCCACCTGTGTGGCCCAGGGCGCGTCCGCTCATCATGGGAATCCGCACCTTCCCGAAGGGCAGGTGGCAGGCCGCCACGATTGGTGCCAGGGGCAGGGAAATCTTGTCCCCCACGCCGCCGGTGGAGTGCTTGTCCACAAAGGGGCCGGTGAGACCGGGAATGTCGGTGTGGTGGTGGTCCATCACCCGGCCTGAATGGAGCATGACGCTGGTGAGGGCGGCAGTCTCGTCAAAGGTCATGCCGTTGAAGTAGACGGCCATGAGCCAGGCTGCAATCTGGTAGTCGGGAATCTCCCCGGCCACGTAGCCCTTTATCAGGAACTCCAGCTCCTGACGGCTCAGCTCCTGTCCCTTTGGCTCCGGGGGACTGCCTCTTTTTTTCATGATGATGTCAACAGCACGGAACGCCATGTCTTCCTCCCGAATATTTAGTGATTTCTTAAGTATACTCCAAAACCATGGAACGGTAAAGAAGGAGGATTTTGCCCGAAGATACAAAACCCTACCTTATTATTATAGACATAAAATGAAGGAAATTTGTCGTTTTTTGGGAGAATCGGATGGAATGGGAAGGGCTTGCCCATTCTGGCTGCCGCACGGACACCGGAGGAGGAGTTGAGCTGTTCGGCGAGGACTTCTACTCTGATGTGCTGGATTATAAGGACTCCAAGGATGAGGAGTTGTCCTTCATGGATGAGCTTGAGTCGTCCCTGTTCTAGCCTGTCCTCTGCAAAAGTCTTAAAGGATATTCCCTCTTTTTCCTTGGCGTGCTATTCTCCTGTCATCGAACGCCAAAGGAGTTTAGTTATGCGTAGATTGTTTGTTTTGGTTGTCTTGATGTTGTTGCCCTTGGTTGGCGTTGCTGGATATAGCGTGCAAGAGTACAGCGAGGAGATGTTCGCTTCACGGATGTACCCTGGGAGATATTCCAGCTCTTCTACGCGACGGTATCCCCCAGAGTCCCTCGCTGATAGCTTAATATCCGACTCTGCTCCAGGGATTGATGTCAGTTGTGAGTGGGACTACTATGAGGGTTTTGATGGTGCTTATAGGGAACGTGGTTATAGAACCTTAGCGGTGTCTATCCTGGATAGGCGTGTAGCCTATGATAACCTGATGGATTTCTCTTCCAGGGGAGAAGAGTACGCCCAGCTTTTTCAGGTCGGTTTCTGGGAAAATAGCTATAAGAGACATTCCGAGGATGATTGTGGTTCTTATCCCTTCGACCATAAGGTCTGCCGGTGTTTGAACGGTCTTCTGGAGGGCCTCAGCTCCAGACTCCTGGATGGAGATATTCGAGTCTTGGATTTGTACAATCCCGATGATGGTTTACTAATTACCTTTCCTCAGTATCCGGGTATTGAGTCCCTTGATGTTACGGAGTTTTTCTCTGGTTGGATAATAGGTGGTGTTGTTGCCAGCATGTCCAAGATAGGCTTTAGCGGGTTCTTCTTAAGGTGGTATTTTGATGGTGAGTCCTATTTTCCCGTGTACAATTTTCGCATCAGTGGAACTAATAATAACGCTGGTTCTAATTATGAGTATTTAGAAGTCTTTGTTCCTCCCAATTGGTCATCCGGTCAGCTTGAGGCATGGAGTCAGTCATTGGGTGATTTCTTCGTCTCCATGGGCCTGCCACGTGATGTTAATTATCGTTTAATTCCTGGCGGTGACCCCGTTGGAGTAGGTTTTAGTAGTGGCTCTAGCTGGGGGGTTTACTATCGCAGGTAGCCTGTTCCTATCAGGGAGCCTCATCCTGGGGCTCCCTTTCTTTTTGCCTCGGCCGTAACCTTTTCACGTCATGCATTACAGGTTCATTGATTTGTTCGCAGGTATCGGCGGGCTCAGGCTTGGCTTCGAGAGGGCCTGTCCCTGCCAGTCCCGTCGGCAGGTTCCCCTTGTTTTCCTTCGTCAAATCCAGTATACTGGCTTCATCACCGGGGTGTGAGCGTGGCATTCCATGCTCTCTGAGAATATACCCGCAGGATGGCCGTAGGGCTGTCCCAACCTGATCCGGATAATGCCGGCGGAGGAAGTATGAAGACACGTCTTTTTACCATTTTCCTATCTACATGTATTGTTTGTTCTGTGGCTGCCTTTGGTGCCAAGGACAATTCCCAACGAACCGACGAGGTGGTGGTCTACACCTACGACTCCTTTGCAGGGGAGTGGGGGCCAGGACCGCAGCTGGCCAAGGCCTTTGAAGAAAAAACAGGTCTAAAATGCACCATGATTGTGGTGGGGGACGGGGCCCAGATTCTCTCCCGCACCATCCTTGAGTCGTCGGCTCCCCAGGCCGATGTGGTCATCGGAGTGGACAACAACCAAGTCGATTTGGCCCGCAGCTCCGGCGTGCTGGAGCCCTACCAGCCGCAGGATGGAGCCCAGCTGGTGCCGCAGCATCTCCGCCTCACGGAGGACTGGCTTTTGACCCCCTATGACTGGAGCTACTTCGCCATGATTCACGACAGCAGCTCGTCGGTTCCCGCTCCCACATCGCTGCAGGATTTGACCAGTGAGGTGTACCGCAAGAAGATAATCCTGATGGACCCCCGCACCAGCACGCCCGGCCTGGGCTTTGTGGCCTGGACGGTGGCAGTCTTTGGTGAGGACTACCTTGACTACTGGCGGGCGCTCAAGCCCAACATCCTCACCATGGCTCCCTCCTGGAGCACGGGCTACGGATTCTTCACCGCCGGGGAGGCTCCCTTGGTGGTGAGCTATACCACCAGTCCTGCCTACCACCTGGAGTATGGCGAGGGGGACCAGTTCCAGGCCCTCATCTTCCCGGAGGGGCATTCCCTCCAGATTGAGGGGGCGGCCCTGGTGAAGGGGGCTCCCAATGCTGAAGGAGGCCGCCGCTTCCTGGACTTCCTGGTCTCACAGCAGGCCCAGGAGATGCTGCCCCTGACCCAGTGGATGTACCCCGTGAACCCGCAGGTGGAGCTGCCCGCCTCCTACCAGGGGGCTCCCCAGGCTGGCAAGGCCCTGACGGTGGACAACGGGACGCTGGCGGCGGCTGTGGAGGCGGTGATGAGCCTGCTGGCGGAATAGGCCGACCCTCTGTGCTGACTTCTATGGAAGAAAGGATGTTCGTTGGGAAGACGGGCAGATTGCCTGCCGGCGGCCTTGTCAGGAGGGGTGGCCAGGTTGCCGCCGCTGTTCTGGGCGGCGTTGTGCTGGCGGCTCTAGTGCTGGCCTTTGTGCTGCCCCTTGTTCACGCCGTTCTTCCGTTGAAGGATGCTGGCGGCGGGCTCTCCCTTGTGTTTTCCAGCAGGGTGGTGCGGGTTGCATTCAGGACGTTGGTTCTGGCGCTGCTTTCCTCCCTGTTGGCCCTGGTGATAGGGATTCCCGCCGCCTTCTTTACCGCTACCAGAAGATTTCCCGGCCGCCGTCTGCTCCTTTCCCTGTCTGCCGTGCCCCTCTGCGTGCCGCCGCTGCTGGTGGCCCTGGGCTACGTCATGTTCTGGGGAATGCAGGGGGTGGCCAACGACATGGCCCAGGCCCTGGTGGGACTGGAGGAGCCGCCCTTCACCTTCCTGTACTCCTCCTTGGGCATTGTGGTGGCCCAGGGCTTCTACAACTTCCCCCTAGTGATGAAGACCTGCGGCGACTGTTGGAGCCAGCTTCCCGCCAACCAGCATGATGCCGCCCTGCTGCTGGGAGCCAGCCCCTTCCGTGTGTTCAGGACCGTGACGCTGGTACAGCTCCTGCCCTCCATTGCCTCTGCCACCATGATGGTGTTCCTCTATTGCTTCTTCAGCTTTGTTCTGGTGCTGCTCTTTGGCGGGGTGGGAACCTCGGTGCTGGAGGTGGAGATATATCAGGCGGCCCGCTCCAGCCTGAACTTCCCGCTGGCCTCGGCTCTGGCTCTAGTGGAGACGGCGGTGGCGGTGCTGGTGGTGTGGTTCTACAGCCTTGCGGAGGGACGGGGACGGGAGAACCGTGGACTGGCCCTGGATGCCGCAGGATTTGGAAGAAGACCCTTGGGCGGTTTCTGCGAGGTGGCGGGATTTGCCCTGCTGACGGTGGCGGTAGTGCTGTTCTTCCTGCTGCCCCTGCTGCAGCTGGTGGTGTCTGCCCTCACATCCAGAAGCCTTCCCTCCGGACAGGGCCTTTCCCTGATGAACTTCCGCTCCCTCCTTTCCCGCCCCGGCTTTTTCATCTCCCTGAAGAACACCCTGGCAACTTCAGCCCTGTCATCGGTGCTGGCGGTGGCGGCCGCCCTCTTTCTGTCGGTTGTCCTGAAGGAATGGGAGCGTCGGATCGCCTGGAGCAGGAGACGTAGCGTTCTTGTCAGGATTCTGCCCCTGCTGCCCATGGCGGTGTCCTCAGTGGTGCTGGGCTTTGGTGCAACCCGGCTGATGACCTCCTGGTGGCCTGGCCTGACAGGAAGCCCCTGGATGCTGGTGCTGCTGCAGGCCGCCCTCCACTGGCCCCTGGCCTTCCGGCAGGTTTCCGTGGCCATGGACAAGATTCCCCCCGCCATGGAGGATGCGGCCACCATGCTCTCCGGCTTTCCCCTTGACCCTGTGTTCAGAATCTACCTGCCCCTGTGCCGAAAAAGCCTCCTGTCTGCCCTGGGATTCTGCCTGGCCCTGGGCTGTGGAGACACCACCCTGCCGCTGGTTCTGGGGATTCCCCGCTTCGAGACCCTTGCCCTGTACACCTACAATCTGGCAGGAGCCTATCGCTTTGGGGAAGCCTGCTGCAGCGGTCTGGTGCTGGCGGCACTGTCCATGCCCCTGTTCTTTCTCGGTGACCGGGGAAGAACGGGACGACAGCCGAAGAAAAAGCGTTTCAAGGAGGAGAAGCATGGGTGATCGGGATGAGGTCTACTTTCAGGCCAGGAATTTGAGGAAGACCTGGCAGTCCGAGGAGCAGCGGCTGCAGGTGGACTTCTCGCTGGATTTGCAGGCGGGGGAGATGGTGGCCCTGCTGGGACCCTCCGGCTGCGGCAAGTCCACGGTGCTGCGGCTCATTGCGGGGCTCCTGACCCCGGATGTAGAGGATGGCCAGGAGTCGCCGGTGCTGCGGCTTGAGGGACGGAGCCTGCTGCCGGTGCCGCCGGGAAAACGACAGATTGGCATGGTGTTCCAGCAGCCATCCCTCTTTCCCCATCTCCGTACCGACGACAATGTTGCCTACGGGCTGCGCTGCCAGGGAATGGGGAGGGCGGAGTCTCGGCGGCAGGCCATGGCGCTGCTGGAAGGCTTCGGCATGAAGGACTTCGCCCGCCGCCGTCCCGAATCCCTTTCCGGTGGTGAGGCCCAGCGGGTGTCCCTGGCCCGTACCCTCATCGTCAGACCCAAGCTCATCCTCTTTGACGAGCCCCTTTCCGCCCTGGATGCCCCTTTGCGCCGCCGACTTGCCCAGGACATCC
>CALEFI010000027.1 GCA_937876905.1 uncultured Treponema sp. | reverse complement strand
TTCCGTCCTTGATGAAGGCGGGGGAGGTGGGATCCCAGGCGGTGTAGCCACGGGCCTCGCAGGTGTCTCGGATGCCGCCGGAGGGAAAGCTGGAGCCGTCGGACTCGCCCTTTACCAGCTCCTTGCCAGAAAACTCCATGATAATGGTACCGTTCCCCTGGGTGGTGATGAAGCTGTCGTGCTTTTCCGCCGTGATGCCCGTCATGGGCTGGAACCAGTGGGTAAAATGGGTGGCTCCCTTTTCCACCGCCCAGTCCTTCATGGCATTGGCCACAATGTTAGCCACCCCCTGGTCCAAGGGAGTCCCCTCGTCCATGGTCTTTTTCAATGCCTTGAAGGTTTCCTTCGGCAACCGCTCCCGCATGGCCGTCTCGTTGAAGACCATGGTACCAAAAATCTCAGATAACCTGCTCATAAAATCACTGTATACCCTTTTGGTGAAAAATTCAATTGTGGCGGTACGGATTGGAGGGACAGGTCGGGGGCGGTTACGCAGCAATAGAGGCGAATGCCGGAACCCAAAAGCCTGACGGCCGAGCCTGAGAAGCCGGACTGCCCAGAAAAAAACGCCAGTCCCCTTGACAAAACCACTCATTCAATGTATTGTGGGAAAACCTTTTGGGGGTGTAGCTCATCTGGCTAGAGCGCTTGCATGGCATGCAAGAGGTAAGGGGTTCAAGTCCCCTCATCTCCATTGAAAACGACTTCTTCTCAGAAGTCGTTTTTCTTTTTTAAACGATTTGCTCTCAGCTCAGTCTGTCTGCTGGTTGGTTTGGCTCTTCCGCTGCGATGTTTGTCACACGGATTGGGAAAACGAGCGTTTTTCGGAAAATCTAACGATTTTCCTAGGTGCGTTGCCGTGCCTCGCTGTCCTCTCGGATTTTGCGTAGCAAAATCGAATCTGGCCTTGCAGCCAGTTCTGCGTGGAAATGATTAAAATGGTAGCTCACGCCACCTGCGAATCCGTGTGGCAATTTCTGTCCGGGTATGGGCGGGCTTGCTCCCACTTCCCCGGCAACCTCCTAGATGAACTTATCTATCATATCCGACACAAGTTCGCCGGTGAACTGCATCCGCAGATGCTCCGGTATTTCGGGGGTGTTCAGGTTTATGCCGTCAGGAATCCGCAGCAGTTTCGTGCTGCCGGTCCGCTTGTCCGTGATAGCCACCCATTCGACTCCGCTCACTCCCTCCATGACACTGGCCTTGTAGCTTTTGCCCCTGCAGGCAGCCTGATATGTCCTGTAGGGTGGAATTATGCGCACCATCTTGTCCTCCTATCAATATGCTTCCATTCTACTACAGATACTGTCCCATAGAATGACACAAGAAGAGAAAAGTTTAATTTTTTATCGTTGGATTCGCAGGTGGCGAGAGCCTCCAGTTCAATAGCTTCCCTACAGAACTGGCCGAAGGTCAGATTCGCTCGTTACCCCAGTCCCCCGCTTTTGGGGACTGGGCAGATTACTGCGGCTTGCTTCGGCTCCCCTCACCAACCGGGGGATTGGATTGGGGAGCATCTTTTTTTCTACCATGACATTATACGTCAGTACAGATGTGGTATACTGGTGGAACAAAGCGTTGCACGGAGGAAACCATGGAAAGGCGAAGGGAAGAGGACAGGCAGGCGGACGGCCGAGGACACAGGGCGGACTCCCATCTTGTGGAGGTGGATGCTGGTACGGGATCCATGGGACGGAAGGACTTGCCGGAGCTGGGAATCCATGTTGACGGTGAACCCGACGGCTTGGATGCCATGAGGTGGAGGATAGGCAGACTTCGGAGGGACGACCATGGATGAGCTGACTGGGGCAAAAAAGCAATATGCCAACATCATCAAGATTGACGACCTCATCCGGCGGGGAACCTATCCCTCCGTGGAGCGTCTGGCGGAGGTTACCGGGGTGAGTCAGCGGCAGGTTTTGCGGATTCTCAAGGACATGCGGGAGATCTACCATGCGCCCCTCCAGTATGACCGCCAGCGGAAGGGCTACTGCTATCTGCTGGACGGCTATTCCGTGGCAGACATCTCCTTGGACGAGGACGAGAGTCTTGCCCTGCAGGTGTGCAGTGACTTCATCACCAAGGTCTTTGGCGGAACACGGCTCTTTGCCAGACTGCACCGGGGCATCACCTCCCTGCTGCAGCGGGCGGAGCTCTATGACCAAGAGGAAGGCCGGGTGCTGGCAGACCGAATCCAGCTTGCCACTGGCGTGAACTCCATGCAATTCCGCCTGAGCCGCCGTCAAGAGGACTTTGAGGACATCCTGTTCCGCTCCCTCAAGGAAGGCCAGCTGCTGAATGTCTCCTTTGTAGACCGGGAGGGCCAGCTCCAGCGGGCGGTCTGCCTTCCCCTGATGCTGGTGATGCACGAGGACTTCGCCTGGCTCTCGATTTCCATTAAGGCGGCCGCCTTTGCCGAGGACTTTACCACCGTGAGCCTGCAGGAGGAAAGCTTTTGCGTCAGGGATTTTTCCGCCGTCACCGCCGTAAGTCCCTACAAGGACGGACACGCCCGCCCCGTCACCATCGCAAACAGGCTCACCTGCTGGCCAGGGGGGGCGGCAGGAACCATGGACAGGGCCTGCACCCAGGGAGGGAAAAAGGGGCTGTCCCTGGGCTTTAGCCTGTCCTTCCCCAGCCTTGCCAAAAATGGCAGCTACCAGGTGGTGCTGGACTATGTGCTGGATGACCAGACCCTGGAGTACCGCCTCTGTGAGGAGGCCCTGTGGGGCGGCGTGACCTATGAGGGGGAGGCTTGCGGGATGAAATCGGATAGCATGGCCACCGTCAATCCTACCGGCAACGGGGACAGAACGCCTTCCGAAAAATCATGCAACGGTTTGCCTGATGGTTCCTGCGACAACGGAGAAAGGAATTTTCCCCAAATACTGATTTGAGGAAAGAACGCAAAAACTGTGCAATATCAAGACAATCTCTCGGCCGAAGGCTTGACCCGAGGGGGGGGGGGTATGGTACAGTGTGTAAGATTTGATGTGAAAGGAGGTAATTGTAAATGGAAATTACAAGAATTTGCGACATTGCAAGGGATTTGGGCCAGCAGGATTTGGTGGCAAAGCTGGAGGAATTGGGAAAAAAGGTGAGTTATCAGGATACTCCCTTAACTCTTCCTTTGGTGGGAGAATTCAGCTCTGGCAAGACAACCCTAATTAATGCGCTCACTGACAGCAGGCAGTTGGAGACTGCCACAAAGCCCACGACTGCTGCAATTTATCAGATTTATTTTGGCTGCGATTCCTGCAAGGCTCTTGTTGTTCATGAGGATGGAACCTGCGAAGAGATAAACAATATTGCTGAGTTAAAGAATGAGAATTTGCATGACGTGGCTGGAGTGAGTATTTTTGATACTTCCACTAGGGTGCCATCATCCACTGTTTTGGTGGATACCCCAGGTTTGTCTTCTCCAGACCCAAAGCACAAGCAGGTCTTGGTAGATTTTATGCCTTCGGCTGATGCGGTGCTTTTGGTTGTTGATATCAATCAGCAAATAACAAAGAACCTTTCCGATTTTGTCACTGATATGAACAAGATTCATCGGCCGGTGTATCTGATTGTGACCAAAAGTGATACAAAGGCTCCGGGGGAAAGATTGGAGGTAAAGAAATATATAGCTGCTAACTGCAAGATTGATATTTCTCAGGTTGCCTGTGTGTCTGCAAAAAATGATGACTTGGGGGAACTGGAGGCAATTTTTGATGTAATTCGGAAGGATAAGGCCCAGATTCTTGCAAAGGTTAATGAACAGCGGCTCAAAATCATCGTGCAGGAACTGAGTGAGCGGGTTGTCACTTTGCTGGCAGAAGCGGCTTCTGATGAAGATTTGAAACAGAGTTTGAAAAATATTGAGGCTGATTTGCGTCGGCTCGAACAAAATATTGATACCCTTGTTTGCGATACCGAAGATGAGGTGCGGAATGCAGAGCGGTCAGTGTGCAGGAATTTCAACAACACCGTGTTTGAGCGGCTGGATACCCTGGTATCTTCCAAGAATGGCGATTTTGACAGTGCCGCCCTTTCAATCATCAGCCAGGCCCAGAGCCTGTATTTGGGGGAATTCAAAAAGCAGGTGCAGGAAATTCTGTATGAAAAGGCCCGCAACAGGCGGTTGACTGATGCGGGTGTGAATCTCCAGTCCTTGAAGGAAATTGACTGCTATGGCCAGATGACCTTCTCAGAGATTCCCTACAATCTGAACCTGAATGCCCTTGGCCATGAGTATGATGGTTTTGTTGCTGGCGGAGTAAAGGTGCTGGCCACTGCGGGTTTGGCAGTAGCAACCATTGCTACCGCTGGTGCTGCCTTGGCGGGTGCCGGTGCGGTAGCAGGAGCAGGAGCGGTGGCTAGTGGGCTGGGAACGGTAGGAATGGGAAAGGCAGTGCTGGCAAGCAATGTCATTGATACTGTCACCGATATTACAACCATGGCTTCCAACAAGAAGCTTCGCATTGATATGGCAAAGGTTCAGCAAAGGGTTGGCCAGGTGGCACAGGAGTATCCCACCGCAGCGGCCAAGGTGGAAGGGTTCAACAGGAAAGGAATAATTGAAGGGTTTGTATCAAAAATCACTGACAACATGGGAAAGCCCCAGCGTCAGCGTGCCATCCATGAATACATTGACCTCACCCTCATCCCCCACTTTGAAGGTCAGATGCGGCAGGTTTCCAGCGGAGTACTGGAGGCAATCACCACAACATTGAAGCAAGAGGCAGAAGCTTTGATGGCACAGAAAAGGCAGAACCTTGAGGAGTTGGAGCAGCAATACAAGGTATCCAGGGAAGCCTTCAATGCCAGAAGGGAAGCCCTGCTAGGCTATAAAAAGGAATTGGAGGAAGCGTAATGGGAATTGGCAGTGTTTTGGGGGCGGCTGGAAGTCTGCTGGATGGTGGAAAGTCCTCCACCATCGATCGGCTTACCCAAGAGAACGCCTTGTTGAAAAAACAGATTCTGGAGCTTGAGGAGCAGGTCAAAAAACTGACCAAATCGGCGCAAGACCGCCGTGAACAGCTCAAAGACCAAGAGGACGAGGTGGAGGAGCTGGAGGAGGAGATTGCTGACCTGAAGAAAAAGCTCAAGGCAAGGGATGCTGAGATTTCGCAGTTGAAAGACGAGGTTTCCAGTCTGCAACAGGCCAACAGACAGCTATCAATTGAATTGGAGGCACGGGGATAGTCATGGACATTATGGCAATGGTAAACGAGGTGGGGCCAGCAGGACTGCTGCTGGTGTATGGCGGAACTGTCTTCATCTTGGTTCTGGCAATCATTATTGTGGCAGTTCGTAGAAAGAAAGTTGTTTCAGCAGAAAGCCGTGCAAGCGATGAGGATACGTCGGCAACAGATGAAAAAAAAGAATTGGAAAAACGTATCCGTGATTTGCAAAAGGAGATTGATGCTCTTGAAGGTAAACTGGATGTGGCAGAGTCAAAGGCTGTCAGCATGTCTGGTGATCCAGAGACGGCCACAACAGAGCTGATGGAAAAGATTGAAAAGCTAGTGGCGGAAAAGAAGAAACTTCAGGACAAGCTGGAAGAGGCAGAAGAGGAGATAGAAGACCTTGAGGATGAACTTGACAAGAAGTCAAAGAAGCACAAGGAGGAGGTCTCACAGAAAGAGAAAGAAATAGAATCTCTACAGACTGCCAAGACTCGGTTGGACAAGGAACTTGAGGATAGCAAGCAAACCATAAAGGAACAGGGGGATGACCTTTCCCTCAAGGGGGACTCCCTTGGCTTTGTGCGGGAAATCCTCAAGGCAAAGGATGTTGCAAGCAAGGGAGAGCTCTACAAAAAGGTGGACACCTTGGCTGCCTATATCGAGGATGAGGTCCAGGGATTGGTAGAAGAATTGAAGAAGGACTTCAAAGAGCAATTTCAGGTATCGGTGGATAATGATTTGTTTTCCACTGCCCTCGACCATTGGAAGCAGATTGCAAAAAAGGATTGGCTCCGGAACAAGCGGACCGTTGCCTTTGTAGGTGAATTCTCTGCGGGAAAGACTTCCATTGTGAACAAGATTTTGGAGTCAAGCTCAGGAACCACGGTGGAGCTGCCGGTCAGCACCAAGGCCACCACTGCCATCCCCACCTACATTTCCCAAAACGCCCACTCAGAGAGAGCCACCTTCCAGTTCTTTACCCCCGACAATAGGTTGAAGAGCCTCAGCGAGGCTGCCTTCAAAAAGGTAAGCAAGGAGATTCTAGACCAGGTGGACGGTGTTTCTGAACTCATCAAGTACTTTATCATGACCTGCAACAATCCCCAGCTGAGCAACCTGAGCATTTTGGACACCCCCGGCTTTACCTCCACCGACTTGGAGGATACTGAGCGGACCATTGAGGTTATCAACGAGTGCGACGCCCTCTTTTGGGTTTTCGATGTAAACGCAGGAGAGGTAAACAAGACCTCCTTAAACACCATCAAAAGCAATTTGCAAAAGCCACTCTACGTTGTCATCAACAAGACGGACACCAAGGCTCCTACAGAGGTGGACAAGGTGGAAGAGCACATCAAGACAACCTTTGCAACGGCAGAAATCCCTGTACAGGGCTACATCCGGTACAGCAAGAAGGAGCCAGTTGAAAAGATTATGAGCGAGCTGCAAAAGCTTTCTGTGACCAACGACACCGGCGACTACTTGAAGAGGGTGAAGAGCCTTGTTGAAAAACTGAAAAAAGACTATGAGGAAGCCTGCACACAGCAATCTAAGGAAACAAATGGCTTAAAGGATCAAACAGAAGAACTGTATGAAGACTACCTTGCCCTTGTGGAAAAGATTGAAGACTGCTGTAAAACTGCACGGGGAATTCCCCAATACAAAGAAAGGATCTTCCGGGGGGACATTTATCAGATGGATTATGGTGCGGGGCAAAGGCTGAAGGAGCTGTTGGATGACGTTTCCGACAACCTGATGGACGAGGCGCACAGTAAATTCATAGGATATGGAGAGGCAATGAAGAGTTGGGAGGAGGCTGAAAGAAAATACGTGGAATTGAAGGAGGCAAAAAAGCAATTGGAGCACTGTAGCAACAACTTGACAAAGAGGATTAAGGACATCCAGGAAGGAGGAAAATAAGATGGCAAATGTATTGGAGGATTTTCAGATCCAAAAGCAAAAGATAGTCAAGCTCACCCAGCAGGCGGTGGACTTTGGCTGGCTGGCAAAGGAGCGGGGGCAGGAAATCATTGCAAAGATAGAGCGTGATGTCCTGACCATCGGTGTTATTGGGCAGATGAAGTGCGGCAAGTCCACCTTCCTCAACTCCTTTGTCTTTGGGAGTGATGTGCTGCCCGCTGCCACCACCCCCATGACGGCCGCCCTGTCTGTCATCACCTATGGCCAGCAGGAAAAGGTGGAGGCAGAATTCTACACCAAGGACGAGTGGGAGGAGCAAAAGAGCCAGGCCCGGAGGAACCTTGCGGAGCTGGAGGGCAACGAGGTGGAAAAATCCAAGGTGCAGGCTGCCCAGGAGCTGGTATCCAAGGCCGGAAAGCTGGGAGCGAGCCTGGAGTCGTACCTAGGAAAGACCCAGGAGGACACACTGGAAAACCTAGTGGAATATGTCGGTGCCGAGGGGAAATATGTGTCCATCACCAAGGCAGTACGGATTTATTATCCCAAGGAGTATCTGAAGGGGGTGGAAATTGTGGACACGCCCGGCATGAACGACCCCATTGTATCCCGTGAGGAGCGGACCAAGGAATTCCTAAAAAAGGCGGACGTAGTGCTGATGATGCTCTATGCCGGCCGCCCCTTTGACGGCAAGGATCGGACGATTCTCTTTGAGGACGTAAAAAAGTGTGGTCCCGGCAAGGTGATTATTGGCATCAACAAGTATGACATTCCCTACATGAACGGAGATTCCGAGGATACAATCAGACAATACGTCGTTGATGAAATCAACAAGCAGTGCAAGCAATACGGAGATGACACCATTTCCTTGCTGGTAAAGGAGCGAGAACCAATCCTGCTGTCTGCAAACATGGCCCTGCTTTCCCAGCTTCCCATGGAAAAAATCAATAGTAGCGAAGATTACCGCTTTACCTGGGACAGATATTGCTCTGACTTTGAGATAAGCAGCCAAAAGCAGTTCCGGGAAAAGAGCCATATAGACAGCCTTGGTCAGGCCGTCATCGACCTGATTACCCAGGAAAAGGGAGAGATTCTTCTTGCCAAGCCAAAGAACGAGATACTGGCGGCAGGGCAGGAACAAAAGGCTGAAATCGAAAAGAAGTCCATGGAGTGCAAGAACACCATCAAGCTCTTGGAGACCCCGGACAGTGAGCTGGAGGAACGGGAAAGCGGAATAGCCAAGGCAAAAAACAAGCTGGAGAGAAAGCTCACGAGACTTGACGCTACATTGGACGAATTGTTTGACGAAAAAATTCCGACATTCAAGCACAAGTTGGAAAATATTGTGGCAGATAGTGTCAAAAGAATGAGTATGATTGTAGATAACTGGAAACTCCTTGAGACAAATGATGCTATCGCAGTCAAACTTGAGCGGGAGACAGATTTTCTTACACGAAACATCAAAGGGAGTTTTAATGAGAGTGTCAGAGAGTTGAAAGGAAAAATTAGTAGAGAAATGACGGACTACTTTGATGGCATTGAACAGGCTTGTGAAAAATATGTTGAAGATTTTGAGTTCGATGATTTTCTCACGGCCGTAAAGGCTAAGGTGAAGTTGAGTATGGAGACCTCTGAGAATTTCAACTACAACTTTGAAATGGATACTGGGGAAAAAATCAAAGCTTTCTTTGTGGGAAGAAAGTCAGAGATGCATGGACGCATAACAGCTTTCAATCGCAGTATCAATTTTGACACAGTATTTGATCCTGTTCAGGAAGAAAAAGAGCACATCATCCATGCAATCAAGGTCGAATGCAACGATGCCATCATCAACCCCTTGGAGGAGGGAATCAGGAAGTGCCGGGAGGAAAAAGGTCAGCGGGAGCAAAACCTTGAGACAGCACGGGCTGGTCTCAAAAAGGCCGAGGATGACCGTACCCTTCTGGAAAAGCAGCTACAGGAAATAAAGCTTTTGGGATAATCCCGCCCCTTTTTTTCGCCAAATTTCCAGTGGAAATCAATCCAATTTCCACTGGAAATTCCTCTAAAATCCAGTACAAATTGGGGTATATTTCCACTGGAAATTCATCCAATTTCCAGTGGAAAATTGAGGTGTGGTGGCTGCTGTTCGGAGTTTTTAGCATAGATTTTGCGTAGCAAAATCGAATCTGGCCTTGCAGCCAGTTCTGCGTGGAAGTGATTAAAATGGTGGCTCACGCCACCTGCGAATCCCTGTGGCAATTTTGTCCGGGTATGGGCGGGTTGGCTTCGGCTTCGCCCGGCAACTGGGGCTAGGAACGAGGAATTGGGTGTGGGGTTCTCATTCCTCGCTCCCAAGTTCTGGTGTCTCGCTTCCCAGGCTCTGCTGCGGTGTTTGTCACACGGATTGGAAAAACGAGCGTTTTTCCGAAAATCTACGATTTTCCTAGGTGCTTTGCCGTGCCTCGCTGTCCTCTCGGATTTTGCGTAGCAAAATCGAATCCGTGTGGCAATTTGTGTTCTAGGCGGACTGGTTCCCGGAGCCCCTTAAAATTGCAGGCCACAGGGCTTATAAAAAACCCGCAAGAAGCAGCAGCCCTGTTTCTTGCGGGAAGGACTTTCAGTCACGCTCTATGTGTCCCGTCATCAGCAATAGTCCATTGCTCCACACCGTACGCATTTCCTTTGCGTAGAAACAGTGCCATAGCCATGGCTCTCTCTTACTGGATGCATTGTGTACCTACGACAATTGGGGCACCACCCTGGCTTTGGCGCTGGTGCGGAGCTGGGAGACCTCCTTGATTCCATGTACGCGCCACATTTTGTACAGTAAGAACCACCCTTTATGTTAGTATTTCCGCATTTGCATGCCTGTGGTGACCCACACTTATCACAAAACTTTGCACCTGCTTCAATATCCTTCCGACATGCGATGCACTTCTTCACTCCCATTGAATTACCCCCGCTCTATGCAACTTGCATCCGCTTGGTTTTCAGATGCAGCTTCCATCTGTAAGGAACATAAATCCTTCAATACATCAACTATACTCTGGTAGTGCGTACACAGCGCCTGCAGTTTGTCCAGAAAATCCTTGAATGCAGATTCAAGGTTTTTCCTTGGAGAAGGGGTTCTTTCGTATTCGCCCCATCCTAGCCTCGAACACAATTCATTGATTTCTGTCAATGGAACCGTTCCCTTCTGCTCTGCAATTTCGTGGCCAACTGTGTTGATCAAATCTCCCAGAGCATTATGAAAATCACTCTTTACACTCAAGTGTTTAACCTCCTGTAATCCAAGTGGTACTACTTCACAACACGTTACAT
This sequence comes from uncultured Treponema sp., assembly GCA_937876905.1. Taxonomy (GTDB): domain Bacteria; phylum Spirochaetota; class Spirochaetia; order Treponematales; family Treponemataceae; genus Treponema_F. Next base: position 19,917 of record CALEFI010000027.1, on the reverse strand, counting down.
TGTGAAGTAGCCGTATCTCAAATTGAACTGTTACCGGTAGCCATCTCCACCACAACTATTACATGAGATTCTTCCTTTGCCACTGCATTTATAGCAAATTTGCTCTGCGACAACTCTTCCATCCCCTCCACATGTTCCACAGACTTTCCTTCCAGAACCATTGCAACCACCACATCTAATGTTATACGCATACAGAGAACCCACTGCTACCAACATGGCAAGCAGAACCACAAAACCAATCCTTCGCTTTTTCATAAAAGCCTCCTGTAAATAATTTGAACTTCATTATAATCTATACATGGTATCATCTAATGATTATATCTCTTTATAGAGATATTATATCCTTGTTAGGATTTTGCTATTTGGTGTTTTCTCCTTATGTAATAATGAGGACAGGAGTTCCTTTTGGTTGAATGTGAAGAAGCCATGAACACCTCTCAGCCCCTTAAAATTGCAGGTCACAGGGCTTATAAAAAACCCGCAAGAAGCAGCAGCTCTGTTTCTTGCGGGCAGAACTTTCAGTCACGCTCTAATGGAGGTGGGTTTACCCATGGATGTTATTTGAAGTGTATCTCCAAGAAATTGTTTCCAACTTTTGGGACACTTCAATTATTGACTATCATACTCACGGTTTTTTATTTTCCATCGCCTCTAGAATCCCTCACAAGCCGATATAAATCACTTATGGCTTCGGAATTAGCATATCTTTGATTAATATTGGAAATAGGGATTGTAACCTCTTCAAGATTTTTTATAAACTCACGACCAACTTTCTGCGTGTCCAATTTACCATACTGCAAATATAAACCTTCTATGATGAAGCGAGAGTGATCCACACTTTGGGAAACACCTTCGAATACATATCCATTCTGACTACCGTATGGGGCGACTAAAAACCTTTTGCTTGTTAGAAGTTTTTCACCATTATAGTCCAGAATGCTGCATTTTATATCATAAAATGTATAATCAATGTCTCTCTCTCTATATGGAACCTCCGTCCCTTCTATCCAGCCGATGTACCCGTTATTCAATTTATCTTGTAAGGTGTATACTCCACTTGATATTTTCTCATTGAAAAAGGTTGAGTTTGTGGTGTAATACAGCATCCATGGATTATAGAATTTTGATTCATGCTCCAGAAGAGCGGCTCCTTTTACTAAATGTTTTCCTGCATTTCCTTCATCATGAATTGAGAGTAAGGGCCAATTTTTTGGTATTTTCTTCCAGCCATCCCTATAAGCACTTGAGAGGCTTGGTAATAGTATCCTATTCATGAGGAGTTCATATTTTTCATTATAGCTTACATCAACATAAAGGTGATATGAAGCTGTTTGATTTTCATAATTCAAGTCCCCTTCCTCTAGGTTAAAAGCAAAGTAAAAGGGAGGGTATTCTGACCAATACTTTTCAGCATCCTCCAATAAAGCAACCCAAGCATTATACTCTGCAAACCGATCTGGAACCTGAACACCAGAAAGACTCCAGTCTTCAAGGGTAGGGTCATCGTTCGCTGCAAACTGACCTGCAACCTCAACACCAGGAAGACTATACCAAGTGAATAATTTGCCAATTGTGGTAAAACGTTCTTTGGCCTCTTCATTTGCTGCGTTTGGAACCATAAGTGCATCAACATAATATGCCAAGGCATAGAACATCTGCCCTTTTTTCTCATACTCCTTGGCCTTGTTCAGTAGTTCGCGATATTCAGACTCGTTGGCCTCCGCTAATGCGCGCTGAAACTCTGCTAATCTGCGCTGATACTCTTCTTCCTCTGCTTCTTCCTCTGCTTCTTCCTCTGCTTGGGCTTTTGCCATGGCTTCTTGCCTTGCTTTTTCTTCTGCAATGCGTTGTTCCTTTTGTGCTTGGGCGGCAGCCTCTGCCTCAGCTCGTTCGTTTGCTTTCTCTGCTCCTCTCACTACATCTGCTCCAACATCGACAGCTGCTAGGCCACCTCTCAAGGCTAAAGCCTGTTCACTAGTACTGAGACAAGAAATAAAAACTATCCCCGCTAATAAGGCACCCATTACTGCAAGGGACTTCCTTACAGTACTCTTCGTTTTGATCAGCATTATGCTTTCCTCCAAATTAAATAATTTGGATTTCATTATAATCTATACATGGTATCATTTAATGATTGTTAATCTTTATAGAGATACTATATCTTTGTTCAGATTATACCATCAAGTCTTTTTCTCCTTGTGCAATAATGGGGGGCATGTGTTCATTTTGGTTGAATGTAAAGAAAAGCCTTGTATATAAAGAAATGGAGATAAAGGACTTGGCCTTTCGCTCCGGTGTCTCCTACTCAACCATCATCAACGGAATGAACAAGAACAGTATGCCCCATGCGGACATCGCTTTGAAGATTTCCAGGGCCCTGAACATGTCGCTGGAAGGTCTTCTGGGTGATGGTGAAAGCAAGGGGCTGGACGTGCCCCTGCCCATCCAGCGGAACCTGGAGCGGATGGAGATAGCCCTGTATCGGAAGAACAAGGGCATCATAGATGCGCTGGAGGAGCTTCCGCCCCAGCTGCGGGATGTGGTGGTGGAGCTGGTAAAAAGAACTAAGGACTCCCTGCTGGGGGAATGACCTGACAGCCACTCGGCTGCGGTACTCGCTACTGTGGATTGTCAAATAGTTTCCAGTATACTGAAAACTATTGATTATAATTATGTTTTCTTCTAGTATAGTCGTATATTCCCCACTTTTTTACAGGAAACTATGCAAGAGACCTTGTTGCAAAGACAATATACAGAAGAAATTTTCTCTGCCTTTCGGGACAAGAATGTCATCAAGGTGCTGACAGGAATTCGTCGTTGTGGAAAATCATATCTTTTGAGGCTGCTCCGTGAAAAACTCTTGCGGCAGGGCATCCCGGACAATCAAATTATCTACATGGACTTTGAGGACTTTGAAAACCACAGGTACACTGATGTAAATGTATTGTATGATTTTATAAAATCCATCAGCGCAGGGCTGGACAAGGGGCGGCTGTATCTTTTGTTTGATGAAATTCAGGAGGTGCCTGGTTGGGAGCGGGTGGTAAACGGCCTCTATGCATCTTCCCTTATCGACTGCGACATATATCTTACCGGCTCCAATGCAAAGCTGCTTTCTTCTGAGCTTGCAACCTATATTTCAGGACGGTATGTTTTGATTCCCCTATTCCCCCTTTCGTATGGAGAATTCCTGGACTTTTCTGAACAGAAAGATTCAGCAGCGGCCTTTGTTGATTTTATGCGGTATGGTGGTTTTCCTGGGCTGCGGATGATGTATGGGGAAGAAAATGCCGTCCGCTCCTACATCGAAGGAATTTACTCGACTGTTTTGTTGAAGGATGTGATTGCGAGAAACAGGATACGGGATACAGCGATTCTTGAAAAGATTATCCTTTATTTATGCGATAATTTGGGCAATATTTTTTCTGCAAAGCGAGTGGCAGACTTTATGCGGTCGGCAGGACGCAATGTTGGCGTGGAAACGGTATACAACGACCTGCAATTTCTTCAGGACGCCTTGTTTTGCTACAAGGTTCCCCGGTATGACATAAAAGGGAAGAAGCTTCTGGAAACCATGGAAAAATATTATATTGCTGACCAAGGAATTCGATTCAGACTGCTGGGCTTTAAGGACAGCGGCATAAACGGGATTCTGGAGAACATCGTGTTCATTGAGCTGCTCCGACGTGGATACCAAGTATACATCGGCAAGATAAAGGAGTATGAAATCGATTTTATAGCGGAAAGGAATGGGGAGCGGGAATATTTTCAAGTGTGTTACCTTCTTTCTAGCCAAGACGTAGTGGAGCGGGAATATCGTCCCCTGCAGCAGATTCAGGATAATTTTCCAAAAACGATTCTTTCCATGGATGAATTGCCTGCCTCCAATGCAGAAGGCATCCGGCGCTTGAATCTGCGGCACTGGCTTTTAAAGCATTAGAGGAGGTGAACGCCTTCTGTCCACCTCCTTCCTTTGAAGCCCTCAACAGCTGCTACCGCTGGTCGTAGTTGGCGGACACCCAGCTGCCCGACAAGACAAGGCCCGCTGAATGTGGTATAGTGGGAAGGGGAGGATTGCAATGCCTGAAATTTCGAGATTTTATGGATTGGTGGTCAAGATGTTCTTTAAGCCCAGGGAGCATGAGCCACCGCATATTCACGTCCTTTATGGTGAATTCAATGGTATTTTTGAAATTCAATCTAAACTCATGACTGAAGGTGATTTGCCGGGAAAGGCCCAGCAGATGGTTCTTGAATGGTTGGCTCTCCATGAGGATGAGCTGCTGAAAATGTGGAGGAGCCAAACCATAGGAAAGCTTCCTCCCCTGCTCTGATTTGGTGCAAAGCGATGATTCCCAAGATAAAGACCCTGGAGCCGCTGGAAGATTTCTTGTTGAAGGTGTCCTTTCAGGATGGAAAAAAAGTTATTTATGATGTAAAGGATGACATTGAAAATCTTCCTGGTTATTCAGACCTTGCGTCTGTCAGCGGATTATGGATGCAGGCCCAGCTAGACGAAAGCAGAACCTGCGTCTATTGGAATGACCGGATAGATCTCCCCAGTGACATGATTTATGAGTATGGGAAGCCGCTCTAGCCATCCGTTCCCCAATGAAACTATGGCCGAATCCAATGCAGAAGGCGTCCAACGCTTGAATCTGCGGCACTGGCTTTTAAAGCATTGAAGGAGGTGAGCGCCTTCCGTCCACCTCCTTCCTTTGAAGTCCTCAGCCGCTGCTACCGCTGGTCGTAGTTTGCGGCCACCCAGCTGCGGTACTCGCCGCTGCGGATTCGCTGGATCCAGTCCTGGTGGCTCAGGTTCCATTGTACGGTGGCGGCCAGTCCCTCCTCAAAGGTCATCTTCCGTTGCCAGCCCAGCTCGGTCTTGATTTTGGTGCAGTCGATGGCGTAGCGGCGGTCGTGGCCGGGGCGGTCCTTTACATAGGTGATGGTCTGGCGGATTGAGTCGGCTGGTTTTCCCAGCTCTGCCGCCACCAGCTCGATGAGCTTTTCCAGCAGCCTGATGTTTTCCCACTCGTTCTCGCCGCCGATATTGTATTTTTCGCCAGTCTGTCCCTGCCGCATGATTTGCCAAACCGCCCGGTTGTGGTCCTCTACATAAATCCAGTCACGGATGTTCCTGCCGTCGCCGTAGACGGGAAGACTCTTGCCCTCGCTCATGTTCAGGATCATCAGGGGAAGAAGCTTTTCCGGGAACTGGTAGGGGCCGTAGTTGTTGGTGCAATTGGAAAGGGTGACAGGCAGGCCGTAGGTGTGAAAGTATGCCATGGCCAGGTGGTCGCTGGAAGCCTTGCTAGCGGAATAGGGGCTTCGGGGGTCGTAGGGCGTAGTCTCCACAAAGTAGCCGGTCTCCCCCAGGGAGCCGTACACCTCGTCGGTGGACACGTGGTGGAACAAGACGCCCTCCCGGTATCCGTCGCCGTCCCTCCAAAAGCTGCGGGCCGCATCCAGCAGGGTGTAGGTTCCCAGCACGTTGGTGCGGACAAAGGCTTCCGGCCCCAGGATGGAGCGGTCCACGTGGCTTTCGGCGGCAAAGTGGACGATGGTGTCCACCTCATACTTCTTCAGGATTGCGTCCATGGCGGCACGGTCGCAGATGTCCGCCTGCTCAAAGAAGTAGCGGCGGCTGGACTCAGGGCAGCCTGTCCCGAATTTTTCCTCGATGTCCGCCAGACTCTCCCGGTTGCCTGCGTAGGTGAGGCTGTCCACGTTCACCACGGTGCCGGAAAAGCCTGCGTCGGTAAAAGCCTCGTTGCCGGAGGTGGACATACCAAACAGGTAGTGGATAAAGTTGCTGCCGATAAAGCCGGCGCCCCCTGTTACCAAAATACTTGTCAGCTTTCTTGTAGCCATGATTGCTCCTTTGTAATTTCGACTCTTGATTGATTCGGCTTGTGCAGGAATTTTCCCGCAAAGTCGATTATTGCGGCATTTCCTTAAAGAAGGGGCTGCTCATAAAGGCCCGCAGGCTTTCCTGCCAGCTAGGAATTTTTTGTTGCAGGGCTTTTTTCAGCTTTGACTTGGAAAGCACGGAATAGGCGGGCCGCTCCACTGCCGCACCAAATTCTGCTGTTGTACAGGGCTTTACCTGGCATTCCCTGGTGATGATGCCCTTTTCCCGTCCGACTTTGTAAATCTCCTGGGCAAAGCCAAACCAAGAGGTCTCACCCTCGCCGGTGCAGTGGTAGATGCCGGGCGGAATTTTTGGATGGGGATTGCCGGGAAGCTCCTGCCCCCCCAGAATCGTCAGGATGAGGTAGCGGGCCAGGTCCATGGTACAGGTGGGGCTTCCGAACTGGTCGTCCACCACGGAGATGGCATCCCGGCTGTTCATCAAGCCCACCATGGTGTAGACGAAATTCCTGCCGCGGGGCCCGTAGAGCCAGGCGGTGCGGAAGATGTGGGCATCGGGATGGGCTTCCAGCACCAGTTTTTCCCCCTGGGCCTTTGTCCTGCCATAGACTCCCAAGGGTGCGATGGGCATGATTTCCGTGTAGGGAGTCTTTCCGGTGCCGTCAAACACATAGTCGGTGGAAAGGTGAATCATTCCCGCCCCGACGGAGCGTGCCACGGCAGCGATGTTCCCCGCACCGGTGGCATTCAGGCTCTCCGCAAGCTCCCGCTCTGTCTCCGCCTTTTCCACAGCGGTGTAGGCGGCGCAGTTTACCACCCAGCTGATACCGGGATTGGCAGCCGCAAAGACCTCCAGCTCCCGCTGACTGGTGATGTCAACATCTCGGTCGGTTCCTACAAAGGCCAGTTCCGCCGCCTCCAGCTGCCGGGCAAGCTCGCTGCCCAGCATCCCATTTTTTCCGATAAGCCAAATCATGCTGTCTCCTTTGCTGCCCTAAAGCTGTCTCACTCCCCAATCCACCTGCCGTCTAGGTCAAAGTAGCTGCCGTTGAGGGCAAAGGACGGATGCCTGGTGTCCTTGTCTGAAAGCTGGAATTCCATTCCGATTTCGATTCCCGCCTGGGTCAGTGCCGCCTGCCAGTTTATGCCGATGGTGGGGTCGTTCCATGGCAGGCCACCCTCGTCCTCTGGATGATAGAAGTCGGTGCATTTGTAGGCGAAGATGGCAGTCTCGCTCAGTACGACAAAGCCGTGGGCAAAGCCTTGCGGGATATAGAATTGGTTCTGCTGCTCGGCGGAAAGCACCACGCCGTGCCATTGGCCGAAGGTAGCGGAGCCTGTCCGCAGGTCCACCGCCACGTCGTAGACGATTCCCGCCATGGCCCGCACCAGCTTGCCCTGGGGATGCCGCTTCTGGAAGTGCAGGCCCCGCAGCACGCCACGGGATGACAGGGACTGGTTGTCCTGCACAAAGGTCATGGCAAGGCCGGCGGCGGCAAAGTCCTTCTGGCTGTAGGTCTCAAGGAAATATCCTCGCTGGTCGCCGAAAACCCTTGGCTGAATCTCGTACAACCCCTTGATGGGACATTCACTGATGGAAAAGGGCATGGGCTCACCTACTTCTTCTGATTTAGAATCAGTGCGGCGATGGCACCGGGAATCCACCCGGCGCAGGTCAAAAGCAGCACCAGCAGAATGGAACCGCAGCCCTTGTCCAGCACGGCCAGGGGCGGAAAGATGATGCAGAGAATGACTCTTCCTAAACTCATGGGTTACTCCTTTGGGTGATGGGTTTCAGCAACTACCGCTCCATCTCGGCGATGTAGGCAAGGTAGTCGCCGTAGTTGGCCACGCTCTCTTTCAGCATTCTTTTCCACCTTTAAAGCTATCAATGGAAGAGTGCAAAACACACCCTAAACGGCATGATGTGTTTATCACACTCCCGTGCAAGCCTAGTGTACCGATATCTTGTTAGGCTGGCAAGCGGGTGGGTAGAATGGCTACGGAAATCAATTTTCAAGGAGAAGCCTTTAAGGAAGTCAATTTGAAGCGGTTCAAGTTATTTCCATAAAATTCAAAACGAAAATTTGTCAGTCAAGCAAAACTTGATTTCCGTATGGAACGGCAATCAAGTTTCGATAGAATCATCTTACAATCGCTAAAATAATGCGAACGACCAGAATTATAAAGAGTATCAAAGAAAGGATAATTAAGAAAAATGCAGAACCCATTAGTATAGATAAAATACCATTTGCAGCATTTAATTTTTGCTTCCCGTTTACAAGGTCTTGTAGCCCTTTGTCAAGTTTTTTCTTTGCAAATATTCGAACAAATCCCTTATTGTATTTGTCATATTTTGCTTTTCCTGCATTCCACTCACGTTGTCCTTTTTGTATTGCATTATATATATTATTTATAATGGGGTTTATGATAAGTAATAGTACCAGTGATATTACCAATGCGATAATCAGGCCTACCATCTTCCTCACCGTCCCGTCTCGGCGATGTATGATAGGTATTCTCCGTAGTCGGTCTTGTAGCCGGAGGCCAGCTGCTGCAGCTGCTCCTTGGAAAGCCAGCCGTTGCGGAAGGCGATTTCCTCTATGCAGGACACGTACATGCCCTGCCGCTTCTGGATGGTGGCGATGAAGTTGCTGGCCTCCAACAGGCCATCGTAGGTGCCGGTGTCCAGCCAGGCCATTCCACGGCCCAAAAGTTCCACGGAAAGCTGGCCCCGCTCCAGGTAGGTGTTGTTCACGGTGGTAATTTCGATTTCTCCCCTGGAGGAGGGCTTGACCTTGGCGGCAATGTCCACCACGGAATTGTCGTAAAAGTAGAGGCCCGGCACGGCGTAGTTTGACTTGGGATGGGCGGGCTTCTCCTCGATTCCCAGCACCCTGCCTGACCCGTCGAATTCCACTACACCGTAGGCGGTGGGGTCCTTTACGTAGTAGCCAAAGATGACAGCTCCGCCCTCCCGCTGGATTTTTGTGGCAGCGGCCTTGAGGGTGGCGGTAAAGCTCTGGCCGTAGAAGATGTTGTCTCCCAGCACCAGGGCCACGGAATCCCCGCCGATAAAATCCCTTCCCACGATAAAGGCATCTGCCAGTCCACGGGGCTGGTCCTGCACGGCATATTGGAATTCCATGCCCAGCTGGCTGCCGTCTCCAAAAAGCTCCTTGAACAGGCTTATGTCACGAGGTGTGGAGATGATGAGCACCTCCCGGATTCCTGCCAGCATCAGCACCGACAGGGGATAGTATACCATGGGCTTGTCGTAGAGGGGCAGAATCTGCTTTGAGACTGCCTTGGTGATGGGGTAGAGCCGTGTGCCGGAGCCGCCGGCCAAAATGATTCCTTTCATGTGTGCCTCCTGATTTGTGGACCGCTCAAAGCCTCTGCAAGCCGCATCCGATTCGTGGTCTACTCGGTGATGATGGTGTGCAGCCGGTCCAGGTCGTCCCGGGAAAAGTATTCGATGACGATGGAGCCCTTGTCCAAGCTCCCCTTGATGGAAACCTTGGTGCCAAAGACTTCAATATATTGCTGCTCCAGGGCGGCTAAATCAGGGTCTCTGGAGGGCTCCTTGGCAGGCTTCTTTTCTGCCGCCTTGATTCTGCCGCCACCGTTTAGCTGCGCCGCCTGCTGCTCGGCCTCCCGGACGGAAAGTCCGCTGCCGGTAATCCTCCCGAAGAGTATGCGCTGGTCGGAGGAGTCGTTGACGGAAAGGAGGGCCCGGGCGTGGCCGGAGGTGATGGCTCCTGTCTCCAGCGCAGACTGCATGTCCTCTGGCAGCTTCAGCAGCCGCAGGGCGTTTGCCACGGTGGAACGATTCTTGCCAACCCGCTGCGCCAGCTCCTCCTGGTTCAACTGGCTCATCTCCATGAGCTTCTGGTAGGCTACCGCCTCCTCTATGGGGTTCAGGTCGGAGCGCTGGATATTTTCGATGAGGGCAACCTCCAGCTTCCGTTGCTCTGAGTATTTTTTCAGCTGGACGGGAATCCTTGCAAGCCCCGCCAATCGGGCTGCCCGTGTCCGTCGCTCCCCGGCGATGATGTAGAATTGCCCGTTCCCCGCATCCTCCACCGTCACTGGCTGGATGATGCCGTGCTCCCGGATGGAGTCTGCCAGCTCCTGCAGGGCCTCCTCCTTGAATTCCTTGCGGGGCTGGTGGGGGTTGGGCACCAGTCGGTCCACCTCCAGACTCAGGGAGCCGTCCTCCTCCACAGCAATTCCTTCCGGCAGGTTCGCCGTTGGCTGGGGGGAGGCAGGAGTGCCTGACTGCTGGACTGGATTGTTGAGATCGGAGATATTGCCCAAGGAGGACAGACCGGGGCTTTCGTCGATGAGGGCGCCGATGCCCTTTCCTAAGGCAGGTTTCTTAGCCACGCTGGATTACCTCTTCGGCAAGGCTCTTGTAGCTCCTGGCTCCGGCACAGGAGGGGTCATACTTGCAGATGGGCAGACCATGGGAGGGGGCTTCGGAAAGACGCACGTTGCGGGGGATGATGGTCTTGAACACGGTCTCGCCAAAATAGGATTTCACCTGGGCCACCACGTCCTGGGCAAGGCGGGTGCGGGAATCGTACATGGTAAAGAAGATGCCGCCGATGCCCAGCTTGGGGTTGATGCCCTTCTGCACCCGTTGGACGGTTTGCAGCAGGAGGGTGATTCCCTCCAGGGCAAAATACTCGCACTGCATGGGAATCAGCACGGAGTCTGCGGCTGCCAGTCCGTTTAGGGTCAGGATGCCCAGGGATGGCGGGCAGTCAATCAAAATGTAGTCGTATTGGGGAATCAGGGGAGCTAGGGCGTTCTTCAGGTAAAAGTCACGGTCATCCTGATCCGCCAGCTCTATGGAGGCTCCGGAAAGGTCGATTGAAGCCGGAATCACCTGGAGGTTGTCCATGCAGGCAGTTCGCACCGTCTGCTCCGGGGTGGAAAGCTTGGCAATCAGCTCGTAGACGGTGGGCTTGTCCTTGGATATGCCCACACCGGAAGTCATGTTTCCCTGAGAGTCAAAGTCAACCAGCAGCACCTTCTTTCCTGCCTCTGCCATGTAGGCCCCCAGGTTGATGACGGAGGTGGTCTTGCCAACGCCTCCCTTCTGGTTTACAAAAACAAATACCTTTCCCATAGCTTGCCATTCTATCATGTTTTAAGAAAAGAGTATATAAGGAAAAATGCAGATACTCAAAACTGACTCTTTCTAGCCCTTGATTATTTCTCTAGAAAGGAATATAAAATTAGCATGGAACGTTCAGCCAGCGAAAATGACCTGATATTGCAGTTTGTTGAGGAGAAGGTGCTCCGGGCTCTTGACGCCATTGCTTCTGGAGAGGATGTGGTGCCCCAGGCTCAGGATGTGCTGACGGTAACAGAAATCTTTTGTCCCGGCAACAGCAAGGACTGCGGCTCGTTCATTGTCGATACGGCTAAATCAGAGAAGGAGGAGCGACTCGCCCAGAGCTTTCACAAGAACCTAAAGCTTTTGGTGGAAAAGACTTGGGTGGAGGCATCCGACATCACTGTCAAGGACCAGGTGCTTTACCGCATAGATAAATTGTGCGAAAAGCTTTCCGTAGGAGACTACGCCAGCTGCTACAAGGATTTTATCAGTGTCTTGGTGGACGTGGTGTACCTCATGTTCGGCTCCCAAGCAAAAAAAGAGGACTTTGCTGAATACGCTCTCCGCATCGACCCAGAATTCGGTATTTTCTGGTGGTACCTGCATTCCCTGCCCAAGGAGCGGGCCTGGGGCAACGAAAAATGCCGCATTATCATTCTTTTAGGAATGTATTTTCTTGCAAATTACTGAAATAACTCCAAATAAACTTCCCCGTCACCGGAGGTGAATCATGAACGACATCCTTTCCCTTTGCAAGTCCTTGCGTCATGGCGCTTCAATTTTATCCCGCCATTCGGCGCAGGACAAGAACCGAGGCTTGGCTGCGGTTGCACGTGCGCTGGACGCGCGGAGGCAGGAGATTCTTGCCGCCAACAGGCTGGACGTGGAGCGGGCAGTGGCAGAGGGCATGAAGGAGAGTCTGGTGGACAGGCTGCGCCTCACTTCTGAGCGAATCGACGGAATCATCGACAGCATCAATGTGGTCATCCAGCAGACTGACCCGGTGGGCCAGGTGGTGGCGGGCTGGACCACTCCCAACGGGCTGCGGATTCGCCAGCAGCGGGTGCCCCTGGGAGTTGCCGCCATCATCTATGAGTCCCGCCCCAACGTGACGGTGGATGCTTTTGCCCTGGCCTACAAGAGTGGCAACGGCATCCTTCTGCGGGGCAGCTCCTCCGCCCTGAATTCCAACAAGGCCCTAGTGTCCATCATCAAGGAGGCTTTGGCTCAGGAATCCGACGGTGGCCCGGTGGGAGTGGCCGCTGCCATTGAGCTGGCCTGCTCCGGCAGCCACGGCGAGGTGGACGAGATTCTCAATGCCACCGGCCTCATCGATGTGGTGCTGCCTCGGGGCGGAGCCCAGCTGATTCGCATGGTGGTGGAAAAGGCCCGTGTCCCTGTAATCGAGACGGGGAGCGGCGTGTGCCATCTCTTTGTGGACAAGGACGCTGACTTCCAGATGGCCTGTGCCATTGCAGAGAACGGAAAACTCCAGCGCCCCGGCGTGTGCAATGCGCTGGAAACCTTTGTGGTCCATGAGGCCATCCTTGAGGAATTCCTGCCATTGCTGGAGAGCCAGCTGGCGGGACGGTGCCAGCTGCGCTGCGACAGGGCATCCTTCCCGGTGCTGAAGGCCGCCGCTGAAAAGGCTGGTCGCCCCGGCTGCGTGGTGGAGGCCTCGGAGGAGGATTTTGGCTACGAGTTTCTGGACACCATTGCAGCAGTGAAGACAGTTGCCTCAGTGGAGGAGGCCATCCAGTACATCAACAGCCACAACACCATGCACTCCGAGTGCATCGTCACCAAAAGTTTGGAGAATGCCACGAAATTCCAGCAGCAGGTGGATGCCGCCTGCGTCTATGTCAACGCCTCCACCCGCTTTACCGACGGCGGCGAATTCGGATTCGGGGCGGAGCTGGGAATCAGCACCCAAAAGCTCCACGCCCGCGGCCCCATGGGACTGGCTGCCCTCACCACCACAAAGTTTTGTATCGATGGGATGGGACAGATACGCTGATGATTCGGTCTACCATTCAGAATGCACGGAAAATCGTGATAAAAATTGGCTCCAATACCCTGGCCAAGGAAGACGGCACCATCAACCTTAACTTTATGGCCGACTTTGCCCGCCAGTGCAGCGATTTGGTGAGGGAGGGCAAGCAGATTGTGCTGGTGTCCTCTGGTGCCCAGGTTGCCGGAGTGTCCACCCTGGACCGCTGGTCCCGAAAAAAGGACATCCACTACCGGCAGGCCCTCTGTGCCATCGGCCAGGTGGAGCTGATGAACCGGTGGCGACAGGTATTTGCAGACTTTGACCTGCATATCGGCCAGCTGCTCTTGACCAAGGAAGACTTCGCCGACGACCATCGTACCCTGAACATGCGGAACACCCTCTTTACGCTGGTGGACGAGGGGGTGATTCCCATCATCAATGAGAACGACTCCGTCACCTTTGACGAGATTCGCATCGGGGACAACGACAACCTCAGCGCCCTGACCGCAGTCTTGTGGAATGCCGACCTGCTGGTGCTTTTCAGCGACATCGATGGCGTATTCACTGACAATCCCAAGAAGAATCCCGACGCCGAGTTGATAGAACGGGTGACAAATATCAGCGAGCTGCGGACGCACATTATCATCGGAGAGGCAAACAGCTTTGGTTCCGGCGGGATGGAGACAAAGCTTGAGGCGGCGGAGCGAACCACGTCCTTTGGAATCCCCATGATTCTGGCTAATGGGGGTAGAGAGGGGGTCTTGGAGCAGCTGGCGCAAGGAACCATGAAGGCCACCCTCTTTGTGGGGCAGGCCGATTAGGAGGAGGGGATGAGCTTGGGCGAAACAAGGGTTGCCTGCATTGGTGTGGGTATGATGGGCGGTGCCTTGATGAGGGCGGTGCTGAAGGTGGTGGATGGTAAGAATCTGGTTGTCTCCGCCGGAAAGAGGGCTACGGCTACCTCCTTTGCGAAGGAAACCGGCTGTAATGCGGCTGCCTCCAACTGCGAGGCTGTAGCTGCTGCGGACGTAGTGTTTCTAGCGGTAAAGCCCTTTTTGATTGCAACCGTAGTGCAGGAGGTAGCGCACCTTCTGGCAGGAAAGACGGTGGTTTCCATGGCGGCGGGACTGAAGCTGGCCACCATCCAGGAAGTGTACCGTTCTGCCATCTCCAGCTCATCCTCCCCGCTTGCACCCGTGGAATGGATGCGGATTATGCCCAATCTGCCTGTGGTGGTGGGGGAAGGGATGGTGGCCCTGTGTGGAGGCCAGGAAACTGCCCCTGAAGCCTTGCAGCTAGTGGGAAGCCTGCTGGCCGCCGCTGGTCGGGTGGAGGTGGTGGAGGAAAAGCTGATGGACGCAGTGACCGCCATCAGTGGCTCCGGGCCGGCCTATGGCTTCATCTTTATAGAAGCGCTGGCAGACGCTGCGGTCAAGCTGGGAATGAGCCGGCAGCAGGCCTACATCTATGCCGCCCAAACCCTGAAGGGAGCTGCCGCCATGCAGCTGGAGACTGGCCGCCATCCCGCCGACTTAAAGGACGGCGTGTGCTCCCCTGCTGGCACCACCATAGCAGCGGTGGAAGCCCTGGAGCAAAAGGGCTTCCGCAGCAGCATCATGGCTGCCGCCACCGCCTCCTACAATCGTTCTGTGGAGCTGGGGTAACGGAGGCAGATTTCTGATAGGAATGCTGCAAGTTCCATCGCTCTTCTTTAGTAGAGCGGTGGGTGATGGCTGTTTTCATTGTCCACCGCCAAGCCGAGGCTCCAGCTCCACCATCGTGGCCACCGCCGACTCCCTTTCTTCCACACTAACAAAGCCCACCCGGATGGTGCCGGAATTCTCGGTCACCACCTCCAGCGTGCGGCAGTAGAACTCGTCCTGCTCCGCCAGCTCATCCTCGTAGCTCAAGGTGGGCAGTGCGTGGATGTCGCTGAACAACAGCAGCCGTCCGTCCACCACCAGCCCCTTCTGGTACACCCCGGCCATGGCTCCCAGCACCCGTTCCCTAACCACCAGCTCCGCCGCCAGCACCGCCACGGCACACAAGACGACGTTTATCATCAGGCCAAAGTCCCGGAACCACTGGAACAGAATCAGCAGGGGAGCCAGCACCAGCACCGGCACCACGAATCGGTTTGCAGTTCCGGTAAGTGGCAGCACCAATTTGCCCAGCCTTGCCGTCACCCGCTTCTTTCTGCCGGGCCAAGTAGCCAGAACCACAAGGTAGCATCCCAAGGCTAAAATCCTGAGAAGGAGATTGAAATCAATATCAGTCATTGTAATGTCCTTTGCACATATCTTCCCATGCTTCGTCAAACCAAAATTGTATTTACCAATTGCTATTTCGTCACGTCATGGAGCCACTTTTGAGACCGCAATCGGATGAATCCCATGATTGTTTTGATTGGTTCCTCTGCCAAGATAAAGGCGTATGCCATCCATGGCTCCAGCCCCAATACCAGTGCGGTGATGTATCCAATTGGCAATGCAACCATCCACAGTGTCAATACATCCATGATGGCCGCAAAGATGGTGTCTCCCCCGGAACGGCATACTCCAACAATAATACACATATTGAAGCTCTTGAAGGGGTAGGAGACCATCAGCACCATCAGCATCATTCGAGCCTGTCGCAAAATCTCTTCTTCCACATCAAAGAAGATTGGCAGCAGCATGGACAGGGGAATGAGCGCAATAGACACAACGGCGGCCAAGGCAGGCATAAACCAGCTGAAGGTGTTTGCGGACTTGATGGCTGCCTCCCGCTGTCCCGCTCCAATCTGCTTGCCGATGATGATGGCCGCCGCACTGCCAGTACCAATGAAGAAAATCCATGTCAACTGGGAGATGGTGCTGCAAATATTGAAGGCAGAAATTGCATCTGTTCCAGCATGGGAAAAAATAGAATTTTGCAGGGTAATTCCCAAGCCCCAGAATGTCTCGTTGAAAATAACTGGCAAGGCTACTCTCATGTAACGCCCGGCAAAACCCGTGTCAAAGGACAGGATTTCCCTTAAATTGGCGGCAGCCTCATATTTCTTTTTATACCCTATTCCCATAAGGATGATTAGTTCTATTGTACGTGAAACAACGGTAGCCACTGCAGCTCCCTGTACCCCCATGGCAGGAAAGAATCCTATGCCGAAAATCAGCAGATAGTTCAAGATTGCGTTTGCTGTTAGAGAAATAAGTGTGGCCACCATGGGCAGACGAACATGCTCGGTGCTTCTAAAGGCTTGGGCATAAACAAAGCTTATGGCGGTAATTGGATAGCTGATGGCCACCAGTTGCAGGTATTTTCCGCCCTCTTGTATTACCAAGGGGTCATTTGAATATAAGCCTATCAAAAAATAGGGTGCAGTCATGGCTCCCAGCATAAACAGGGTTGCCACCACCGCCGCCAAAGTCAGTGCCAGCCCCAGTGTTCTCCTCACTCCAGCAATATCCCTCTTGCCCCAATACTGGGCCACAAAGATTGCCGCCCCAGAGGATATGCCAAAGAGAATCATATTCAATAGAAAAAAGATTTGGTTTCCCAGCCCTACGGCGGCAATGGCCACCGCTCCCAGCTGCCCCACCATAATGGTGTCCAGCATGTTCACCAATGACTGCATCAGGTTCTGCAGGATGATGGGCAGGGCGATGGTCAGCAGGGTACGGGAAAAGTGGGGCGGCAGCAGACGTTCTCTTGTCACGGCAAACTCCTTGTAGCTGGCGACATTCTACCACGTTGGTATGGGAAATGAAAGTGCGGGCAATCTACGACGGGCAGGAGCTGGAGGAGGAGCCTGTCACCGGAATCCCAGCAGACGCAGAGAAACACAAGAGCCAAGGCTGGGGAAGCTATCCTTTGGACAGCGACAAGTGGTGGGAGGAGCTTCCCAGCATGAAGAAGCGGGCAAGAGCTTACGGCGTGCAGGGGATGATTGAGCGGGCAAGGGAAAGCCTTGTGACAGGCGGAAGCAGTGGCGGAATTCTAGATAAATCGTGGAAGGAGCAGGATAGACATGCCGAAATATATTATGAGGCAATCAGAAACAGGAAGCCTCAGAGCGACATACAAGCAATTGTCAAGAATACCGGATTTTCTATAGAAGACATCACAGCTATCAGAAACCATATATTTATAGAAGAACATGACTTTGCAGACGGAAGACATGAGCGATTTGGAAACGATATAGATATAGCTCTTGCATGGCAGCGTCTAGAACAAGGTAATTTCACTGACTTGGATATACTCCTTTTAAATCATGAGCTGGAAGAGTTGACAATCATGAAGTCTACAGGTTACTATTATGAAAGGGCACACTGGATTGCCAGCAAAAAATATCCGTGGGAATTTACAAAGAAGGGAGGTATGACGGATGATCAGATTCGAGCTATTATCGAGACAGAACTTGAAAAATACATATAATTATTCTTGGCTTGGACAAGAAGGGATTGTCGAGATTAAGTTAGACAGCAATGAATGTATTATGACCAAAGCCTCCCCTTTATTAACCGAGAAAGAAAAAAGTAAGATTGCATACATTGCAGGAAAATATCTAAAAGAAAGAAACTTTCCAGACTCTTACACCTACGCCACCCACTGATTAACCACCCCAGCCCCCACTGCGGGGGCTGATTTTTTCACTTGTCCAACAGTTCCTACTCTTTCGCAATCCTGTTCCGGGCAACCTCGAAATATTTTTCTTATGTTCTGACCAAGGGGAGTGATGAATGAAAATAAATGAATTAGATGTTGTTTTACTAAAATCTAATGAAGAGGCAACTATTCTCGAAAACTTTGGTGATAAAAATTTCTTAGTAGAAATATACAAAGACGATATTTCATCTCTAAGAGACATTACCATTGACGAAATAAAACAAATTGTATGGAGCAAATCGCCTAGCCCCCACCCCATGGAAGCACATTAAAGTTACAGGGCTAAATGGAAAGGCAACTGTTGTTAGAACAGGTTGGATGCAGATATTTGGTTCATCCGCATTTAGGTTGACGACAATTTACGTAAAGTAAGGAGAAGGCTGTGTACAAACTTTATGACAGGGTAAAATTAAAAGATGGTAGAACAGGATTTATCTGTGAGATATTTGAAAATGAATCCGATATGCTTCTGGATGTAGAACTCGGCAACTCAAAATATGACACAATATGCATAACTAAAGATGATATTGAAAGAAAAATAAGCAAATAGCCTAGCCCACCCCAGCCCCCATTGCGGGGGCTGATTTTTTTTGCTGCAAAGCCCTGCAGGAGAGGTGCAGCTGGTGGAGATGACGGAGCCCTTCCTGGCCACTGTCCTGGGATTTTTTGTGCTTGGGCAGCGTGTTTCTCCAACGGACTTGGCGGGAGGCATCCTGATTGTGGCTGGCCTGCTGATTTTGGAGCGGAGAGTCATTTTGGCCGCATTCAGAGGCTAGGTTGGTTTCCAGCTGAGCCCTTTCAGTACAAAAATCCCAGAAGCCAGATGGGAATCCGCCGGTCCGTGCCGTATTCAATGTCGTCGGCGATGATGTAGGAGTTCTCTATATCCTGTATCTGCTTCCGCTTCTTGCTCCGGCCGCCCACTTCAAGGGTGTAGCGGCCGTCCACCAGAAAGTCGCCGGTGGCTGGGAACTGCACCCGGTGGCTGTGGCGCAGCTGGTTCAGCACGAAGGTTTCCCGGATGTTGCCCAGGTCGCTGTTCTTTTCCGCCAGCAGGTGCATCAGATTGGTGTTCTCCAGAAAGAGCTTGTCCGGCTTCTGCAGAAGCCCCAGCCCCCTCGTCTGCTTGAACAGCTGGCTTACCAGCATACTTTCCTCTAGATAGTTGAAGTATGACAGCAGGGTTTGCCGGGCAACCCCCACCATACCCGCCAGCTCCGTAGTGTTGGGGATGAAGGGAGCTGACTTGGCGATGACCATCAGCAGCTTCTTCACCTTGGCGATGGAGGCTGTCTCTATCTTGCGCAGCAGGGGCAGCTCTATGTCCAGAATCATGTTGACCGTTTCTGTGAGCCTGCTGCCATAGTCCTCCTCTCCCTCCAGAAAGAAGGGGTAGTAGCCAGTCTTCAAGTAGTCCTCAAAGTACATGAAGGGCTTGACCTGGGCTACAAGCTGGGCGGAAAGCTCCTCGTTGCGGGAAAGGATTTCCTCCAGCGTCAGGGCAGGGAATTCTTGGCCGGTCCGTATGCTCAGGTATTCCCGGAAGGAAAGCCCCTGCATCTGGTACACCAAGGCCCTGCGGGACAAATCTGCCCGTGCGTTGAGGATTTCCAGCAGGGAGGAGCCGGTGAACACCACCGAAAGCTCTGGGTAGTCGTCATAGATGTTCTTGATGGTCTGGGACCAGTTGGGGTACTTGTGCACCTCGTCCAGAAAAAGATGGGTTCCGCCCCGCTGGCCGAATTTTTCCGCCAGCTCCAGCAGGGAGTTGTCCATGAAGTAGAGGTTGTCCAGACTGACATACAGCACCTGGGACAGCCTGTCTCCGAAGGTCCTCTTGATGTGCTGCAGCAACAGGGTGGTCTTGCCCGTTCCCCGTGGCCCCCGGATGCAGATGAGGCGGGCCTTCCAGTTCACCCGCTGCTCCATGCTCCTGATGAAGTCAAGCTGGGTGAGGGCCATCTTCTTTCTGAACAGTTGGATGAGAGTTTCCATAACTGGAGTTTACAATATAATATTATTTTTGTAAACTATGTCTAACAATTTTAAGTATTTATTGTTAAGCGTAGTTTTTATTGGATGGTTTTCCGGGGATGGCTCTCGTATCCTGCAAAGCGGTCATGCTTGGGAGCGTGAGCCTTGCATCGCTTGTTTTCTTTCCTTGAATTTCTCGGCTGAAAATTCGTAGGCATCCTGAATAAGTGGCTTCAGCTGTTCAAAGGTCTTGTCCGATGGATTCAGTACGCTGATCCAGCCCATCCATGCATAAACCGGG
>CALEFI010000026.1 GCA_937876905.1 uncultured Treponema sp. | reverse complement strand
CGACCGGGATTATGTTGTGGGAGTGTGCCACACCATGCTGTGACGCACTCCCGCATTATGCTGTGGGTCGCTCCCGCATTATGCTGTGGGCCGCTCCCGCATTACGCTGTGGTCCGCTCCCGCATTACGCTGTGGTCCGCTCCCGCATTACGCTGTGGGTCGCTCCCGCACTATGCTGTGGCACACCGCCACGGCATAGATATTTAAACGGAATGCGGCCGACGGGAAATCCCCCGCTAAAGGGACTTCCCGTCGGCCGCTGTGCTCCAGAAAAATCTATTGTGCCGGAAAGGGACTCTACACCTCTGTCTTCAAGGATTGTACCGGGACAATTTTACCTGTCAAGGGGTTTTCTGTAGAATCGTTTGGAAAATAATTACGTGCCTTCACTTCCAGATACATTTTTCTTGCTCCCGTTTCCTAACTTGTTTCAGGCCGCCTCCCGCCAACCAGCCTGAATCTAACTTTAACTTAATTATAACGCATTTCGGCTGTTTGTCCACGCTCTTTGAATTCTTTCTTAAAAATTGCCACAGGTCTTCGGAAAACCTGACGACTCCTCTGTCAAAGACTTGAGCCCTTTGACAGAGGAGCTTTATGCCTTTGGGCTGGCTCGTCATAGCCATTCCAATGAGGAGTGAAGCACTGACGCTTCACCCCCTATCCCCTACCCCTCATTCGACCTGATGGCCTGATACAGCTTAAAGCCGCCAGCCAAATTGTAGCAGTCGTAGCCATTGCCCGTCAGGATGCGGCAGGCGATGTAGCTGCGCTGGCCGCTGAGACAGTGGACGTACACCGGCTTGTCCTTGGGCAGCCTGTCCAGATTCTGCCGCAGCTCGTCCAGCGGGATGTTCACAAAGCCGCTGATGCCGCCCATATCGGCAACCTCCGCCCTGGTGCGGACATCCAGCAGGGAGACCGAGCCATCCTGGGGAAGGTTGGGAATGTCGTGCCAGAAGAACTGCTTTACCTTGCCGGTGATGACGTTCTCCGCCACAAATCCCATCAGGTTCACCGGATCCTTGGCGCTGCCGAAGGGAGGTGCGTAGCACAGCTCCAGTCCCACCAGGTCAGTCACCTTGCCGCCAAAGCGGATGGCGGTGGCAATCACGTCCATGCGCTTGTCCACCCCGTCAAAGCCCACAATCTGGGCGCCCAAAAGCCGGTGTGTCTTCTTGTCCCACAGAATCTTCATGCCCATGTTGGTGGCACCAGGATAGTAGCTGGCATGACTGGCCGGAAAGCCGTAGGTCTTGTCATAGTCAATTCCGGCACGCTTGGCCGCCACCTCGTTCAGTCCAGTGGTAGCCACCGCCATGTCGAACACCTTCAGGATGGAGGTGCCCTGGGTTCCCGTGTAGCTGCTGTCAAGTCCGCAGATATTGTCGGCGGCAATGCGCCCCTGCCGGTTCGCAGGCCCTGCCAGGGGGATAAAGGCCGGATTGCCGGTGATGAAGTCCTGCACCTCCACCGCATCGCCCACGGCAAAAATGTCCGGGTCCGCTGTCAGCATCCTTTTGTCCGTAGCCATGGCACCCCGCTGGTTTACCGCAAGGCCACATCCGGCAGCAAGACCACCTTCAGGCCGAACCCCGACGGAGAGAATCAGCAGGTCGCAGTCAAGGCCTCCCTCCGCCAGCTCCACGTGGAGACCGCTGCCAGTGTCGGCAATCTGCCTCACCTCGCTTTTCAGCAGAATCTTGACTCCCTTCGTCCTCATGTACTGCTCCAACACGCAGGCCATGTCATAGTCCAGGGGGACGATGAGGTGGTCCGACCTCTGCACAATGGTCACCTCAAGGCCCGCCTCCACCAGGTTCTCGGCCATCTCCACGCCGATGTAGCCGCCTCCCATCACCACCGCCTTCCTGGGCTTGCTCTCGCTGATAAACCGCTTGATTTTGAGAGTATCGGGGATGCTCCGCAGGGTGAATATGCGCCGGGATCCTTCTCCACCCACGGGAGGACGCAGGGGCTCGGCTCCGGGGGAAAGGATGAGCTTGTCGTAGCCTTCCTGGTACTCCTCCTTCGTGGCCAGATTCCTGATGGTGAGCTGTTTTTTCTCACGGTCAATGGAGACCGCCTCGCTCAGAACCCGCACCTCCACATTGAAGCGGGCATCGAAGATCCGCTTCAGGCTCTCCGCTGCCATCAAGCCGTTACTGACCTTGCTGGCAGAGCCGCTGTGGTGATTATCGATGGCTTCCCGGCTCATGCCATGGGCAACGGTGAGCCGTCCATCATCCTTCAAAAGCTTTGCCAGGATCTTAATAAGCCGCTTGGGATAAGGAAAATGGGGGAAAGCATTGTACACCACGCAGCAATCGCACCTGCGGTGTACGGGCAAGGTTTCGATATCTGCACAGATGACCTCCACACGTATATCCCGATTCTTGGCGGCAGCAATGAGGGTCATGTTGGGGGAAATATCCACGCCTATAACACGGGATACGTTCCTGTGAAGATAATGGGGAAATAATACACC
>CALEFI010000025.1 GCA_937876905.1 uncultured Treponema sp. | reverse complement strand
CTTGGCTCTCCCTATGGGAGAGCTGGCAAAAATCTTTGATTTTTGACTGAGAGGGGAAAGAAAACCCTCTCCGGCTTCGCAAAGCTCAGCCACCTCCCCCAAAGGGGGAGGCAAGGGTGCTTCTGCAACAGCTCGACAAACTGAAATTGGAAGCGCGGTAACGAACCGGGTGGGCCCAATGGCGTAACGATACTTGCCGGCCAATCAGGCTCGCATTGCCTGTGGGGGCATCCCCACAAACTGAAATTTGACATACAAACAACAAATCCCGGACACGGTGTGTCCGGGATTTATCAGCATATCATCACTTGCTCCACAGGCCTGCGGCGGGGTACATGCCCTTTTCGGTCATTCCTTGCAGGGCGGCCACAACCACGGGCTTGTCCGTGGCATAGGTGACGCCATACCACTTGTCGGGGGACTCCAGAACCTTCACCGTTGCCTTGTTTTCAGCCAGAAGCTCGGAAACGGTGGAGGGCAGGAAGAACTCGGCCTTGCCGGGGTTCTTGCCCAGAACTGCATCCAGGAATGCGGGGAACCGGGCCTGAATCTCCTCCAGGAAGCTGGGGGTGTAGCCCCACATATTCATGGACACGGGAGTGGTGGCGCTGAGGTCGGTCCAGGTGGCGCCGTCGTCCTCTGTGAAATGGATGCCGCCCTCGTACTTCTCAATCTTGGTCCGCTCGGTGACGGCGGTCAGATAACCGTTTTCGTCGGTTTCGCAGACACCACGGGCAACGGAGCCGTTCTCGGTGACCGTGTTCTTCAGCAGGTAGCCAACCATGGCATATTCATAGAACTCAGGGGTATCGGGATTGGCGCAGAGGTAATCGTAGATGGTCTTGAAGGCGCCGACACCGTAGTAGTCATCGGAGTTGATGATGGCGAAGGGACCTTCCACCACCTTGCGGGCTGCCAGAGCTGCGTGGGCAGTACCCCAGGGCTTGGTACGGCCTTCGGGAACAGTGTAGCCCTCGGGCAGGTCGTCGATGACCTGGTAGGCATACTTGATCTCCATCTTCTCGGGAACCTTGGGTCCGATGACCTCCTTGAAGGTCTCCTCCAGCTCGGGCTTGATGACGAAGACCGCGGTCCGGAAACCGGCCCGGTAGGCATCGAAC
>CALEFI010000024.1 GCA_937876905.1 uncultured Treponema sp. | reverse complement strand
GGGGGGGGGTACGGGGATTGCGGACTGGGGCGGGAAGTGGTATACTGGAGGCAAGGAGGTTGGTATGTTCAGGAGTGAAGACTTTGCGTTGTATATCCTGCACAAGTCTCGTGAGGCGGGAATTGCTGACATGAATCTGACCAAGCTCCAGAAGCTCCTGTATATATGCGACGGAATCATGCTGTCCTATGGAGAGAACCTGATTAACGAACATGCCAGGGCCTGGAACTACGGGCCGGTATACCCAAAGGTCTACAAATGGTACACAAGGCACCAGGGAGAGATTTTCAACCTTCCTCTGGAGGACGGTGTTGTTCAGGGGCTGGAGGCCAGGAATTGCGACAAGGTTGTGGACAAGGTGCTCAAGACCTTCGGCTCCTGGTCTGCCATTCGGCTGTCCGACTGGAGTCATCTACCCGGATCCCCTTGGGAGTGGGCCTTGCGGAAGAGCGGGGGAAAGATGAATTCGGTCATAGACAAGGGCGTTATGAAAGAATACTTTGGCGGGCTGCTTGAAAAATAGGATCCCCAAAGACATCCCTGATATAAATGTTCCTGACTCCAGCGATGATGGCGGTGCGGTTGATTACGACCTGGCCTACAGCAAGAACCAGAAGCGGCACAGGAATACGATTGAGATTCTGAACCATTGGTTCAACGTGCTGTCGCACCCCTTCGTGCTGCTTTTTGTCCTGCTGGTGCTGGGTCTGACGTATCTGGTGGCTAAATATGTTGCCGTCTCAAGTGGTGCGGAGGTGTGGGTGGCGATAGCCTCCGACCTGAAGGGGTTCATGTCATACGTTGCTACATTTGTATTTTCTTTCATCTTGTCGTGGTTCCTTGAGCATTACAAGAACAACAAGCCGTGATTGGAGTCAGAGTGTCCAGAAAAAAACAGCCCCCGCAGTGGAGGCTGGCTCTTGACTTTTTAGCGAAATCTGTTATGCTAAATATAAATCTCTTGTAGTGGAATCAGGTGGATGCAATCGGCCGCCACTATACAGGGGTTTATTTTTTTATGTGCGTTACTCTATCTCCGTATACAAAAAGCACCTCTTTTATATTTTGTATTTTTTCTTCGGACAGATATTCTCTAATTTTTCTTACAGCTTCGGATTTTGTGTAGCTGGGATTCTTCACTCTAATACAGGCAACTGATGCCTTTTGTGTGTCGCTTTCATCAATCCTGTCTATAATTTTATCAAGCTTTGTGCTTTCAATGGTTTTCATTTTTGCCAGCTTGCCATCTACAATTCCATCGTAGTTTTTCATTCCTTTAACTAAAGTGTTTTCTGGCGTGAAATAAACAGTGTGTCCTGCTTCTTCCAGTATATAGGCTAATTCTATTTCTGGTTGTTTAGGCTTCGCTCTTCTCGCTTTCTCAGTTTTATACGGCGTTCCTTCCAGTCTTCGATAATCATTACCACTGACTAAATTTAGTGTGAAATTATAAAGCTTCATGTCTTTCGCCTGCTCCTCTATCAGGTTGAAGATTCCGTAGTTCGCCGCCTGGACCGCCATACTGTCTGTCATCCTCTCGTCAATGCTCCTGCGACAAAAAAATCTCAGGGCGTCATTATTTGTCATGGCAGCTGCTGTATACTGTAGCAGGATTGTCGTGTGCGAACTGTCAGGTTTTCGTCAAATCCACACTTCAATTTAAGAGGTGCAATGTGGATGTCTTTGCAAGGCTGAATGACAAACAGACCCAAGCTGTAAAGAATACGGAAGGCTATGTCCGTGTAATCGCTGGAGCCGGCTCAGGCAAGACAAAGCTTCTGGTCAGCCGCTATGCCTATCTTGTAAAAGAGTACGGAATCGATTCTGCAAACATTCTGTGCGTCACCTTTACAAACAAAGCCGCTGCCGAGATGAAGAGGCGAATCACCAATCTTATTGGCCCTGAATATTCAACGTCACTGATTTGTACCTACCATGGATTTTGTGCCCGTCTTATCCGAGAGAACCCGGAAAAGCTGTTCCTCACAAAGGGATTCCAGATAATCGATACCTGGCAGCAAAAATCAATCCTCGAAGAAGTCTTCCAAAAATATGAGTTAAAACTGGACTATGCAAATTTCCAGAGCATCCTTAAAAAAATCGCCCGCAAAAAGCAGAGTCTGGAATATGTTCCAAAGATGTGCATAGCGGATAAGGTGCAGATTCTCGGTGAAATCAAAGACCAGGATGACAGAATCATAGAAGACTACCTCCAGCGTCAGAAGGCAATTTACAGCCTGGACTTTACAGACCTGATGAGCTATGCACTGTATCTTTTGGAAAATGACGAAGAAGTCCGCAGCACGTGGCAGGCAGGGCTCAATTACATAATGGTGGATGAGTTTCAGGACAGCTCCACCACAGAAATGAAGCTTGTTGACATTCTCAGCGCCCGCTATCAAAACCTTATGATTGTAGGTGACCCAGACCAGAATATTTACGAGTGGCGAGGCTCCGATGTAAGGCTCTTGGTTGACTTCGATAAAACGCATCCTGACACCAAGACAATCATCTTAAATCAGAATTACCGCTCCACCCCGCAGATTCTCAAATGCGCCAACACCCTCATCGAAAAGAACAGCCTGCGGCTCAAGAAGGACCTGTTCACCCAATCTGATGCCGGAGCTACCGTCAAGCACATTCATTCAAGGTCAGAGGAAGACGAGGTGAGCCGCATTGTAGGGGAGATAAAACAGCTTCGGCAAACCCAGAGGAAGTCATTCTCCGATTTTGCTGTCCTGTACCGCTCCAGCTTTCTTTCCCGTGTCATCGAGCGAAAGCTTGTTGAGGAGAGCATTCCCTATGAAATCTTTGGCGGCGTGAAGTTCTATCAGCGTATGGAAATCCAGGATGTCGTTGCCTATCTGAGGGTGATTGCATTCAATGACGACCTTTCTTTCAAGAGAATCGTCAATACACCGAGAAGGAAGTTCGGGCGTGTCCGGGTTGCAGCCTTGGAAGCAATTCGCAGGCACAATGAGCAGACCCTCTTTGACACTGAGACCCTTGCCCATAAAAGCCTCTACGAAATTCTCAAGACTCACCTCGGCGACCCGGCCCTTCATGGAAGCGGCGGAGCGGCCTTTGTTTCTCTCATAGAAAACCTTAAGCGTTGCAAGGAGCAGATAAAAATCAGCGAGCTGGTAAACCGTGTCTGTATTGACTCCGGCTACGAGCAGTATATCCGTGAGCTTGGAGACGAGGAACGCCTTGATAACCTTGCCGAGTTCAAGCGGATTGCCAACGAGTTTGAGAACAGCTACGGCGAGGAGATAAATCTGGAGGAGTTCCTGCAGCAGATTGCTTTGATGAGTGCAGAGGATGCGGAAAAGTCCTGCGAAGCTGTCAAGCTGATGACAATACATGCATCAAAAGGACTCGAATTCCCCGTTGTCTTTGCAATCGGCTTTTCAGAAGGAATATTTCCAAGCTCAAAGACAATCGAAGAGCGCAAGAAGCTCGGACTGGAAGAGGAGCGCCGTCTCTGTTATGTGGCAATTACCAGAGCCATGGAGACGCTTTTCATCATGGACAGTGAAGGGCAGAGCCAGCAGGGAATTAAAAAGCTGCCGTCCCGCTTCCTTTATGAAATCGGAGAAAAGAATTACGAGCGTATCGGAAGAATCAGCGATGAGCTGGAGCGAGAAAGCTGGGGCTATATCCGCCGGCTCAACCAGCAGATGATAGAAGAGCTCCCGGCACCACAAACCAGCGGCCCCCAGACAGTTGAGCATCACATCTTTGGTAAGGGCCAGGTTCTTTCTTTTGACGGCAATCGTAAGGTTTACACCATCCAGTTTGAAGGCATGAGACAGCCCCGTGCAATCAATGCCGATTATTTCACTCAGCGGCACAAGGCTCCAGCTCAGGAGCAGCCTGCTATCTGCATGAAAGATACTGATGATTCGGAGGATACACCAGACGACCATCAGAATCCTTCAGCCTATGACCATGAGGATGCTGTTGCCGACGGCGAGCTTCCTCCCGATTTGCAGAAAATCTCGGATGAACTCCGCAAGAAGCTTGCCAATTCGCCAAACCATTGGCATGACCCGGATTTTCCAAAGACAGGCTGGACTTGTACCGGAGTCACAGATTTGGGGGCCCCAGAGGGCATCTGCGAAATGTGCAATCATCAGATAATCCGTTATGCCCATCATCTGCATCATCCTGCAAGCGGGCGCTCACTTGACTGCGGCTGCATCTGCGCCGGAAGGCTTGAGGGCGACACAAACAAGGCCCGCAAACGGGAAGCCGACTTCAAGAACAAGCAGCAGCGCAAAATCAACTTCAAGAAAAGGCAGTGGAAGAAATCTGCCCGTGGCAATGAATATCTCAAGCTCAAGAATCACCTTATAGTGCTTTTTCTGAATTCAAACAAGTGGAGGTTCTCAATAGACAATAAGCTCAGTGCCGGCACCTACAGCACCCGCACCGCCTGCATCGAAGCCGTATTCTCCGCTCTGGAAAAATTATTGTATACATAATGAACCTGGTCATTGGGGCTTTGGCAAAAGTCAGCCCAGGAGCCGACATTGACCGTAAACTTTCGACGTTACGGCGAAGAATTCCCCGCCGACTGTGATATACTGTCGTTAAGGAGGGAATCATGCCATTTAGCATCGAACGGAACGACATAACGAGGATTAGCTGCGATGCCATTGTGAACACTGCAAATCCCCGGCCAGTCATTGGAAGTGGAACGGACACTGCGATCTATCGGGCGGCGGGAGAGGAACTGCTGCAGGCACGATGTCACATCGGTCCCATTGCCTACGGACAGGCGGTGGCAACCCCTTCCTTCAGGTTGAAAAAAAATGGAGTAAAGTACATTATCCACACCATTGGTACTCATTATAAGGAAGGTGTGCCGGAAACGGTGGAGAATTTGCGCAACTGTTACCGGAATGCCTTGGGAGTGGCGAAGGACTTTGACTGCAAAAGCGTGGCCATTCCCCTGCTGGCTACAGGATGCTACGGCTTTCCCAAGGAGCTGGCCTTGCAGGTAGCCCAGGAGGAAATCAACGGTTTCTTGGAGCAAAACGAAGACATGAAAGTCATCCTTGTGGTGTACGACAAGGAATCCTATTTCATTTCCCAAAAACGCTTTGACGAAATCAAAAGTTTCATCGACGAAAACTATGTGGAACAAGGGGGATGTAAAGAATGGGAAGAGAATGCCGAGGAGAACATCCTGTCGTACATTGAGAAGCCAGACATAAAAACTACCTTTCCGCTCCAGCACCATAAACCCACACCTAAAAAGAATCCCCAGGAGGAGATTCAATCTATGCTGAATGCCGGCTTGAAACTTAATTTCCGGCAAAAGCTCAATCAGTACATTGATGCAACAGGAGGAAAAGCCAGCCAGATATATACAAAGGCTGGTATGAATCGGAAGTTCTTTTCTAAAATGATGAATGGCGAGTCCATCCCCAAAAAGAAGAATGTCATGGCTTTGGGCTTGGCCTTGGAATTACCTTTGGAGCAATACAAGGAATTTCTGGCCAGTGCCGGTTATAGCTTTATGCCCTCCAGCAGGTTTGATTTGATAGTGAAGTACTGTGTTGTCAACCAAATCTATAATTTGATAGAAATTAATATGCTTTTGTATGAATTCACCGACACCTGCTTTCAAGATTAAAAAAGACAGGATGAGGCTGGAGAAGGAAGGGACGAAATCCCCCTCCCGTAATTTGTCGCCAAAATGGTGGCCATTCCCTGGCTGCATTTTGTATGCTGGAAGCACAAGGTGGAATGAAGGAGTCTCTTTGAGACATACCAATTTTCAGGAGGCCTATGTACGGAGCGATTTTAGGAGATATCATCGGAGAGCCCTAGGAGTTTGACGAGGGGCCAAGGTCAAAGGACTTCCCGCTGTTCTGCGACAGTCCCGCTTTACCGACGATTCTGTCATGGCCATAGCCACTGCCCAGGGCTTCATTCATTTCTGGAGGGCAGCGACTTCGACACCTTCACCTGCATTGCCGGCAGCATGGCAGAGGCCCTGTACCTCATCCCGGAGCCGCTGAAGGGACGGTGCCTGGAGCTCACCACCGAGGAAATGAAGGAGGTGCTTTTCTATAGACGAGGCCCTTTGCTTTCACGTCCAGAATTTTCAAGCCTGGTCTCCCTCATTCTCCTGTACTATAATGATGGATTGCGGTATAATGGACGCATTGAAGATATTTGTGGAGGAAATAATGAAAAAGTTTTGCCTTTTGGGTGTGTTTATTGTGTTTGTGAACCTGTGCTTTGCTGGTGGAAGGCAGGACGAGGTGGATGTGGCGCAGTGGCCGTCCGGCCCGGTGACGGTGGTTTGTCCTTGGGCGGTTGGCGGTGTTGTGGACATTGTGAACCGCAATCTGGCAGCCTACGGGGAGGATGCTCTGGGCCAGCCTGTAATAGCCACCAACGACTTCCTGCGGGACGGAGCCATGTCCATTTCCAGCGAGTTCCTGCATCCCGTGTCTTCCATGCTGGGGGGAAGCGGCAACATCGCCCTCACCAACTACCTGAAGAACGAGCCCAATTCCCTGAATCTCATCATTGGTAGCGAAAATGCCTTTGCCGTTAGCCCAAATCTGCCTGGTGTTCAGGAGCCGCCCTTCAGCTATGATGACTTTGAGCCAATCATCAATCTCTGCTCAGCCATATTCGTGCTGACTGCCGACTCTGCCCTGCACATCACCAACCTGGACAGTCTCACAGCCTATGGACAGGGGCGGGTTCTGTCTGTGGCTGTGGGCGGCTCCACCAGCATAGAATACTTTATGGTGAAGATGCTGCTTGAGGAATTGGGGCTTGACTTTGAGGTGATAGCCTACAACGGGGCAAATGTGGCGCTGGAAGCGTTGATGAGAGGAGAGGTGCACCTGGCTGTTTCCCACCAGTCGCAGGCACAGGCTGGCGTGGAGTCGGGCTGTATCACTCCGGTGGTGCTCTTCGACAAGAAGGGTGCCGATGACGGAGTTTTTGCCGGCACAAGGGGAGTCGGAGAGTACGGCTATACCTCCTACTGTCTGAACAGAAGCTTTCTGATGGCCCGCAAGGGAACGGATCCCGCTGTCATCCAAAAGGTGTATGACGCATACGCCCAGATTCTGGCCAAGGATGAGGTGCGGGACTTGTTCAGGACGATGATGATAGAGGTTGAGCCACTGGACGGAGCTGGCATCAACCAGCACCTTGCAGAAGTGGCAAACATGGTAAAACAGCACCTGTAGCAGCTTTGGGCATGACCAAGACTGCATTCCTTCCGATATTGTAGGCATGGAACAGGAATTACTGGACAAACACGCAGGATTTTCCTCTTTTGTGGCCGCTACCGACTATCTGAAGCTCGGCAGGGTTCTTTCTGCCAAGCCCATGATTGGCGGTGACATCAATCACGCCTTTAGGCTCCAGCTGGAATCAAGGCGGGACGGGCAGGACGGTGCGGAGGAGACTGTCTTTATGAAGGCAAATTCCCGCTCCAATGCCGACTTCTTCCGTGCGGAGGCTGCCGGTTTGGAGGCCATCGCTTCGATGGGAATCCTTTCGGTGCCAAAGGTTCTGGCTTGGGGAACGGACGACGGGCAGGACAATCCCCTGCGTGGCCCCTGCTCCTTTCTACTGCTGGAGTTTCTGCCTCCCGCCGACAAGTCGGCAAGCTATTGGGAGGAATTCGGCCAGAAGCTTGCCCGCCTCCATCTGGCAGACACCAGCCATCTGGTGCCAGGCTTTGGCTTTCCCTCCGACAACTACATCGGGGCCACCGTGCAGATAAACCGGAAAACAGCCTCCTGGGTGGACTTTTTCCGGGAGTGCAGGCTACGGCCGCAGTTCCAGATGGCGGCGAGCCACTTTACCCGGAGCCAGCTGGCAGATGCGGAGAGCTTGCTGGGCCGCCTGGAGGAATTCCTTCCTGAGCCGGAAAGACCTTCCCTGCTCCACGGCGATTTGTGGGGCGGCAATGTCCATACTGGCGGTGACGGCCGGGCTTGGCTCATCGATCCTGCAGCCTATTGCGGCCACTGGGAGGCCGACCTAGCCATGACCAGGCTTTTCGGCGGCTTTCCTCGCAAATTCTACGAGGGCTACAATCAGGTAAATCCCATTCCCCCAGGATTTTCCCGTCGTCTAGATTTGTACAACCTCTACCACCTGCTAAACCACCTGAACCTATTCGGGGCAAGCTACCTTGGTCAGGTTCTAAGCACGATGGCATCCTACACATGAGCGGGAGGACTCCCGCCAAATCCTGAGTGGCCTGTCGGCGGCTCTATGCCGCTAGTCCAGCTTGAACTTTGCCAGCACTGTGTCCAGCCGTTTGGTGGCAGAACGAGCCAGCTCCACCTGGTCTTCCACCGTCTGATCCGTGGTGTCAATGTCTTTGATGCTCCTGTCCATGCGCTGCATACTTGCAGAGACGCTGGAGGCAATGCTGTCAAAGTTGTGGGAGGAGTTTTGCAGGTCCTGCATGTCCTCGTTTATTTCCGATGAGGTCTGCTGGAGCTGGAAGCTGTTGCTGTTGATGTCCTGCAGTGCCACCAAAACCTGCTTGGATGCTTCCTGCTGCTCAGCCATGGCGCTGGAAACCTCCCGCACAATGCTATTGGTGCTGGAAACCTTTTGGGTGATTTGGACAAACTCCTGCTGGGATTGCGAGGAGGTGCTGACCACCTGCTGAATTACCTCGGAAATGTCTTTGAGTTCGGCGGAAATAGCCTTGGACTGTTCCGCCGCGTCCTCGGCCAGCTTGCGGATTTCGTCGGCAACAACAGAGAAGCCTTTTCCTGCATCTCCTGCGTGGGCAGCTTCGATGGCAGCATTCATGGCCAAAAGGTTTGTCTGGTCTGCAATCTGGGCGATAACCTCGTTTGCTTCCGCCAGATGCTGGGACTGGCGGGCCATGTTGTCAATCTGCTGGGCAACCTCATCCTGGCGGCTTCTCCCCGTCTCTGTGATGACGGACAGCTGCTGGTATTCCTTGGCCATCTTCTGCATGGAATTGGACACGGAGTTGATGTTCCCCACCATCTCCTCGATGGCGGACGAGGACTCAAGGATTCCTGCCGTCTGGTGGTTGATGAGCTCGTCAAGGCCGCCGATTTTCTTTACGCTGCTTTCAATGACCTGCACCACGTGCCGCAATGCCGTGTTCTGGTTTTCAACCTGGCTGTTCACGCTGGATATGTCAACGGCGATGCGCTGGGCTGCCGTGGTTGCACTCCGAGTGGAGGAGGCAAGGGTGTGGGTGATGCTGTCAATGGCCTGGCTGGAATTCTTTACGTCAATCAGGATGTCTTGCTGGGTGTCTATGAACTGGTTGACATACTTGCACAGCTCGCTTACCTCGTCCTTGCTCTTTACCAGGACCCGGTAGGTCAGGTCGGCCTGCCCCTCCGTTCCCTGAAGCTTTTTGAAGGCAGTGATGGCCCGGTTGATGGGACGGAGTATATAGGTTTGCAGTATGATGACGGAGGTGATGCCCACCAGAGCCAGTACAAAGATGGTGGAGCCCAGGGCCAGCACAATGACCCGCGCCGTAACACCATCGCCAAGTCCCATCCCGTTTAGCTGATGGTACAGGAAAAGAGACAGACCAATGATGCTGCTACCAATGACGATGCAGACGGAGAAGATAATCTTGAAAAGAATCTTATGCCTCAACTCCCAAAAATTCACCAGCTACCTCACAGTTTCTTAGTATTTTAGCAAATATAGATTATACAATAAGTTTATAGCCTGAAGACCGTCAGGTCAACGGATGCCGTCCCGCCCCATGAATCAAAGGAGTACGAATCTTGACAAACCCATACTCCTATTATACCATCGGAAAATCTACGCTATAATTCAGTTTTTTGGAGGATTTATGCTGCAAGTTGGAGATAAAGTGCCGGAATTCAGCCTTCCCAATCAGGAGGGAGCCATGATTTCGCCGTCCCAGTTCGCTGGAAAGAAAATCGTGATTTACTTCTATCCCAAGGACAACACTCCCGGCTGCACCACGGAGGCATGTGGCTTCCGTGACCTGTACAACGACATCCTGGCCAAGGGAGCGGTAGTGCTGGGGGTCAGCAAGGACAGCCAGGCATCTCACACCAAGTTCCGAGACAAATTCGACCTGCCCTTCCACCTGCTCTCTGATGTGGAGACCACCACCATCCAGGCTTTCGGGGCCTGGGGGGAGAAGAAGATGGCGGGCAGAACCTACATGGGCATCATCCGCTCCACCTTTGTGGTGGACGAGAAGGGCGTGATTTCCCACGTCTTTCCAAAGGTGAACACCAAGACCCACGCCGCAGAAATTCTTTCTCTGTTGTGACGGTCGCCGCCCAGAAGCGAGGAGTGAACAACTGGTGTCTCGCTCCTCATTCCTAGCGTCTATTTCCTTGCAAGCCAGTCCAGAATTTTTTCCTTGGTTTCGCTGGCAGCTTCGATGGAGTATGACTTGTCGTTGTCCATGTGTATTTTGACAAAGGCATACTTTATCCCCTTGGAGCGCAGGTTCAGTTCCTGAGCATCCTGGATATGGCTTGTTGGAATCAAGAGCAGCTTTCCCCTGGTTCGACAAACGAGATAGCTTTCCAACAGATGGATTTCTCCCTGGTAGACCTTGTAGACGGGATGCTCCTGTAGATACTCACGCTCCAATGTGAAGCGCCCGCTGTCATCGAGTTCTGAGCAGGCCGCTCTCACTGCCAGCAGGGAGCGGGCAATGCCAAGGGAAATGACTGCAACCACACCCACAACCACATGCAGCATTTTGACCGTGCCGGAATTCCATGAAAGGTATCCCAAGCACACAAGGAGGGCAAGGGCAAGCAAAAGATATTTCCCCAGCTCTCTTTTCAAGAAATCACTTTTTATCTTTTCCACGAAGTACACTCCTCGGTACAGACGCTGCACCGACAACTTAAGATGATTTGTCCATTCTATGTAAATCATGTTGGACTGTCAACATTGCAGACAACCCCAGTCCTGTACCAGACGCAACCTCGGCATACCCTCCCACATCTTCCACATTCAGGGCCATTACAGTCATGCCAAGTACCGCAGTGACTTGGGAATATGCTTCGGATTAATCGATACTGAGACCTGTCTCAGAAAAAGTGAACCGGAGTGTTTCTGTTTTACTATATGGTCTCATGAGTTCGACAAATCGCTCCTGACTGACTTCATACAAAACAGTCCCAGTTTCATTGAGAACAGCACAATCGACAATCTTTTTGTAGTAACTCCATTCCCACGGCCATATACCCAGGTCTCCTATTCTTATCCACAACTCTTGGTTTGCCTCCAAAAACACCTTCTCTTCTTGTATATTCTCCGAGCCTTCCTTATATCTAAAAATTATTGTAATTGGCTCTGGAAACCCATTTGCAACGTATGTATTTCCACTTGGGTCACAAGATATGAAAAAAATATTAGTCATGAACACAAACAGATAAATCTTCCTCCACATTGTTATTTTCTCCTTGTTCCTGGTATTTCGGCATAATCATCCGCCGCCACGCCATCGGGTATTTCGGGCCTGTTGCTATCTCGATTTCTTCCATCTCTTGTGTTTTTGGGTTTATTATTTTCTTAATTTCTAATTGCTACCAAATATATGTATTATCTCTTTGCGTGAAGAAAGGAACCGCTAAGTTTCTCTTATGTGCATCACTCATCTATTTCCCCAAACAGCCAATTTTTATTTATGTCATCAAAAAAATTTATTTCTGCAATACAAGTGTCATTAAATGAACTTCCATGATAAATACCTGAGATTTTAAAATAAAAAGGCCCAAAGCAAAGAAAATCTATACAGGATAATTGATAATTTAATTTTCTATCTTTAAATTCTACTATCTTTGGATTTCGTTCAATTAATTCTGTTTTTGAATCATTTAGTTGGTATCCAACAATATCTATTTTTTTTACACGATTATTTTTTAGATATAAATTTTCATTTGAAGCATATCCATTTATAAGCGAAATCGTAAAACTTCCTAAATACTCATTTCCATATCCAGGAAATGAAAGTTTCATCAAATCATCCTCGGTGTTCTCCACGTAGCTTGTGGCGGGGTTGCCGTCAAAGGCGTTCTGGATGCTGTACTTTAAGGGGCTTTGGGGGTCAAAAAGGTAGCTTGAGGCCGCTATTCTTATATATTTGTCTGAGTCGCTGAATGCTGCGGCCAAATCCTCCTGTATATTCACCCGCAGGAATTCCGTTGAGTTTGACCCTCCAACCTGGTCTTTGCATGTGTAATATTTTATTGAGACCACACCCTCTTCCCACCTTGTTCTGTCAACTGTAAAAGATACACCTGTTTCTGTTATGAAAAATCCTATTTCTTTTTCATTAAGTGGCTTGATAAACAAATCGTTAAACAAGAAATATTCCCAACTGTCTGTTGTGCTGCCATAGACCTTGTATTCTAACGCCCTGATTTTATATAGGCCTTTAGATTTGTCCTTTGCATATACAGTCTGTTGAACCCTATGATAGATAAAATTTTCATAACTCTCTATAGAAAATGTTTTATCATGATATATCGATTCTAAAAAATCGCTCATGTTTTGGTTGCAAACAAGTACCCTGTAAAAATCTATATTATTTACGGTTTCTTTATAAACCCGTTTTTCTTGAATAACATATTCTGGAGAACCCCAACTGTCTGACTTGAATTGTTCTATATCGGAGTTTACTTTCTGTTGAGCTAAAAACTCCTTCTCCTCCTCCGCTTCAAGCCGGCTCAGTTTCTGCCAGCTGTTGGGCATCATGTTCTTGAGCTCAGGTGCCTGGGCCTGCAATGTGCTTGCCATAATTGCCAGCAGCAAGAGTGGTAGTAGTTTTTTCATCGTTTTCCTCCTTGGGTATACACTCGCTCTATCATCTGGTTCGGTGTCTCTTGTGTCAGCCCCAGTAGCGTAGAATCATGCACAGGCTGGTGATGTTGCAGGTAATTGGAGCTAGAGGTTTCTTTGTCGATGGCAACTTCTCTCCTGTATCTGAACTTCTTTGTTGCCAAATATACTTGTTCTCCCGTTGGCAAAAATAAGGAACTGGTAGATTGATGCCATTACTCATAAGCTTCTCCAAAAACGAAATCATGGCCATCGTTTGAAAAGTTTATTTCTGCAATACAAGTGTCATTATATTTATTACCATTTTTCAATTTGCTGGTCTTAACAATTACAGTGTTCCCTGCATTACCAGGGGTTCCTGTATCATATATCTGATAGTTTAGGGTTTCTGCCAGATCAATTGTTACAGGCACACTTCCAGTGACCCCCCTTTCACCTTGAAATTCAATATAATCATAACCTTGTATCTCTATTTGTAAAATCCTATTGTTTGATTTATATAATTCTTCATCCCGTGCATAACCATTAATAATATGTATTTTATTTGGCTTAAAATTATAAGCTAAAGTTAGTTTTATATTGTCATCCTCGGTGTTCTCCACGTAGCTTGTGGCGGGATTCCCGTCAAAGGCGTTCTGCAGGCCATATTTCAATGGATCATTCAAATCCCACAAAAAATCTGGTGCATATATATTTATATAATCCCAATTTTTTAATGCAAATCCAGGCAAATACTCACAGTACTCCGTTTCTGCAGGTTCTTCTTCAAACAGATAATAGTGGGCGGCTGTAATGAAGCCAACGGGCTGCCCCTTTACTTTGCGAACATCATTGAATTTTGTTCCTGGCACTTCTTTTGTATCAAATCTAAAGCGGTTTTCATAGTATATTATCCCCTTGTTCTTGTCTTTCCCTTTTATTATTTGATAAGTTCTTACAGCATAGTAAAATGATCTTCCATCTGTATCAATATTCAAGGTGGGATGAAGAAATAACAGCCTGTCTCTGCCATCTTCTACCCTGACCAGGCCAAGAAAATAATGCTTTTCCGAGACCCATGACACTCCCTCCATCATTTCTTTTGTGTCATTCATTCTGTTTCCCGGCACAAGCACCCAATAGAATGTGTCCCCATTGACAGCCTCCTTGAAGACCTTCGTTTCCTCAAGACACACATTCTGTTCGGGAAAGTGCCTTCCTTCCAAATGACTAAAACTTATCTTCTCACAGTAGTCAAATATTTCCTTGTGATTTTCCATGAATTTTTTTGTTTCTGCTTCTGTCAGCTCACTCATCAACTCCCATTCTGTCGGCACGAGGGCCTTCATTGTCGGCGCCTGGGCGTGCAGGCTGCTGCCAATCAAAATTGTCAGTAAAAAGAATTTAAGTTTATTCATAATCCATGTCCCCCATTTGAACATTCAAGAATGATAATTCGTCTGTAGTATAGATAAGCTCATTGATTTTTACTAGCGGATAAAGGTCTATCGACTTGTAATCAATAAATCGTCTCCTCCTGATTTTCCATCTGTCGAATCAACTCAATGTTCTTCCGCTCAATTTCCGTAAAATCTGACTCGGAAAAGTTTGGGTTTGGCTTGTACCAGCTGAACCCAGAGAAATATTCCTTCAAATCCTGGGACTTGAAATCATATCCGTGGATTGCGTAGAAGGCGTTCCGCAATAATCTTAGTTGTTTGTTGGACAAGAAAAACAGGTCTTGTTGCTTTATAAGTTTTGTCCTAATTATTGGATAATAAAAATATGATTCTTCATCAAATCCAAAATTATAAATTTGTAATTTAATCTTGCAAGGTTCTTCACCATCTCTCTTTGCAATGCATTTGAAATCATCATAGGAGAATTCTTTTTTCCATGTATTGTTATGATATTTTTGAATTGAATAAATATTATTAAAAGAAATAAATTTTCTATCATCTTGATTTTCTAATATAAGGAAATATTTTGTAAAATTATTTATTTTGTCAGAGTAATATGTATATGTAGTTTCTGACTCAATTATATTTATAATACAATCATTTGAATAAGAAATTTCTATTACCGTATCCTTTTTGCTTAAAAAAGAGAAAACTACTTTCCCTGAAAGTCGTTTATCAAAGAAATCGTTGTTGTCGAAAGTAATTACTTTGCCATCATATATGATCTCGTAGGAAATTTTTTCCCCATTTATACATATGTTTAAATCTTTTGGAATAGGAAAAGTTTGTTGAAATGAGCCAGTAGCTCCACTACCTGTAAAAGTAAGTCTTGCATCAACTCTAATATTTTCCTCTTCAAAATCGAATTGATAAATCGTTTGAATTTTTATTCCGTTTGCCTTACATATTTCGTTCTTTAAATAAAAATTATCAGTTCCTTTCAATGCTATGGGCGACACTCTATAACCTTCTATTCCGTCTATAAATGGATGTGCATATAATAAAAATGAAATAAAGAGTAATACAATAATATTTGATAATCGTTTTAGTACCATAAGCAAATTCTCCCAACTGTGGTGCTAGAAAGAGAAATCCCCGCATGCCTAAATGGGCCTTTAGGAGATTACCAAATTATTTGACTTCAGACACTCAGATGATAACAATGGTTCCTCCTGATTTTCCATCTGTCGAATCAACTCGATGTTCTTCCACTCAATTTCCGTAAAATCTGACTCGGAAAAGTTTGGGTTTGGCTTGTACCAGCTGAACCCAGAGAAATATTCCTTCAAATCCTGGGACTTGAAATCATATCCGTGGATTGCGTAGAAGGCGTTCCGTAACAGTCTTAGTTGTTTGTTGGACAAGAAAAACAGGTCTTGTTGTTTTATAAGTTCTTCGCTCAATTCTTTTTCATTAAAATAAATATTTTCCATATTGTTATAACTCGTGATTCTTATATTTGTTGCATCTAATGATAAGTCAAAAATTGTTAAAAAAATTAAAATATAGAAATCATCATTTTTCAAATTACAATTTGATAATCTAAAAGTCCATAAATCACCGTTATTTAGTTCAATATTATATTGAATTTTCGAAATTGTATCAGCTTTATAATCATAAATTATTAAATTATCAATATAAGCCTCAGCTGATTTTAAATTTTTATATGTAAAAAAATAATCAATTGGTATATTATTCAAATTTTTATGTAGTTTTATGACATATTTGAAATTTGTCCCAGTTTGATTCGCACCATGATTTTGGAGGTTTTTATAAAACAATTTCACAGAAATAGTTTCCATTGAAGGAATTGTTAAGTTAAAAAAAATCTCAGATTTCTCGTTATTTGAATAAAACTTATTTTTTTTATAATAATCATCTTTTTTAATCAATTGATTACAATAATAGACATCAAAATTTATTTCAGCATCATTTACTAAAATTTTAAAATCAAGAGGAATAGGAATTTCGTTTCCAATTCTTTGGAATCCTAAAGGTATGCATTCAATTTTAGCAGGAAACATTACCTTTCGTTCTGTTGAGTTTTTTATATCATAAGTGATTTCTATTCCATCTTCTGTACAAAAAATCCGCTGTGCAGATATAGCAATACCATCTTCTTTAATAATTATGGAAGACATTTCAAAAGGTTCCTGGCCAGAGAGCATATCAAAAGCGTAACAGTCAAAGATTGAAATAATAAATAAAATCGTAAAAATTAGTTTTCCTTTCAATACC
Organism: uncultured Treponema sp.; assembly: GCA_937876905.1. GTDB lineage: Bacteria > Spirochaetota > Spirochaetia > Treponematales > Treponemataceae > Treponema_F. The sequence continues at coordinate 4,039 of CALEFI010000024.1, read as the reverse complement.
ATAGGTATATCCTCCCTAATCTTGCCTTTTATACGTATTAGAATTCTCTTCTAAAACAACCCCCCAATGTCTAAATGGGCCTTTAGGAGATTACCAAATTATTTTACTTCAGACACTCAGATGATAACAATGGTTCCTCCTGATTTTCCATCTGTCGAATCAACTCGATGTTCTTCCACTCAATTTCCGTAAAATCTGACTCGGAAAAGTTTGGGTTTGGCTTGTACCAGCTGAACCCAGAGAAATATTCCTTCAAATCCTGGGACTTGAAATCATATCCGTGGATTGCGTAGAAGGCGTTCCGCAATAATCTCAGTTGGTCGTTAGACAAGAAAAACAGGTCTTGTTGCTTTATGAGTTTTGTCATTAAATCCTCATTATTCCAATAAATGGTATCACCATTATGGCTTATATACAAATGTGAATCTTCAGTGTCTAAACCGTAATATAACAGGGATACTTTTAAATACTCATTATTTTCAGATGAGATGTAATCTGGTAATCTAAAAGACCACTTTGTTGTCTTTTTATCACTGCGTTCCACATTTAGTGATTTTAAAACACTTTCATCCCTGCTATTTTTTATATCAATGCTAGAAATATATAATTCAGGATTTCTCGAAGCATTATAAGCAAATGACATATTTACAGGTTCACCATTCGGATTTTTATAGAGATGAATATTATACCAATAATTCATATTCAATGGACTCGTTCCACTTTGCAGATTTCGATAAGATATAACAATGCTTCTGCTAGATGATTCAGGAATAATTAGTGAAAAATTAATCTCAATTTTGTCATCTACCAAGCTATTTTCTTTATACAAAGAAGTAATATCTATTAAGGAGCTATTTTTTAATACAGAATAATTAATAATATCGTTTTCAGAAGTTATGTTAAAATCATACGGAATTACAATATTATTTCCCACGGTTCCAAAACCAAGTGGTGAACATTCTATAGTTATAGGTAACACGATAGCTTCTTCTAATTTATTTAATAAAATATATTCATTTTCAACTGTTGTTTCATTACACGTTATGTTATGAGTTACTACTATTATACTTTCATTTGAAAACTTTATACAAGAAACATCAAATGGGTCAATACAAGCATAATGGTCTACTGAATGAACTGAAAGAATATAAAATAAAAAAAACAATGCACTTAATATATTTCTTTTCAATACCATAGGTATATCCTCCTTAATTGAACTTTACCAATAGAATTTGAGTCTTTTTCCAATTGTATATTTGTCCCCCAATGTCTAAAAGGGCCTTTTAATATTCGTAAAAAAAACCTTGATGATAATGAAACCCCTTATTTTTATTATCAGATAAAGCAACCCAAGAGACATTTAGCTTACTCGTATCATCTGCTTCCAAGTTTCCACAACTATGAATCATATTAAAATATTTCCCTCTTTCACTCTTAATTCCATTTTCTTTTTCTGCAATTAACTATAATATAACTCTAAGAAAAGCGTTGGAAAAGTAGCAGTACTAGCATTTTTTAGACAAATAATCACAAGAATCTTAAAAGTATTAGTTGCCATGGCTTTAGTAGGTTTACTTTTGCCATTTATTTCAAAGATATTTTTCTAGTATAATAAATAAGGAGGTCTAGAATGAAAAAAATATTAGCAGTTATTTTTACAGTATTTAGTCTATATTCTGTATTTGCAGATGACGGTGGATCCTATTATCCAGAAGAATGGACTTATGGCAATATTTATGTAAAGGAACCAAATGACAAAATTGCCTTGGAAAGAGAACTTTTATTTGTTGGGCAAGGATATTTCTATGGGAAGTCAATAACTGCCTTGTTCGACTTTAAGAACACAACCTCCGAAAAAGTTACAGTTCCTTGTGCATTTCCTGTAATTGTATCAACACAAGTTGCAATAAACAAAGATGGATATATTTCTAATTACATACCAATAGGAAATGGTTATAGATCAAAAATAGATTTGATAAATCTTGCCTTAGGAAAAATAAATGCAACAAAAGAAGAATTTTTTGCCATAGATAAAAAATTAAGAACTTTATCAATTGATGGATATATTTCAGAAATGAAGAATAATCAAATTACTGATCCAACTTTACAGCCTTGTGTTATTGAACAAGATGGAAAAAATGTTTCAGTTTTAATGGTTGGAATTGAAACTTCAATAGAAAAAGATATAGAAGCATCTGAATCAGTTAAAAATTCCTCATGGTCTGAAGCCGATGAAGTTTATACTCTCAAACTTGTACTACACTTTTACCACGAACTTGTTTTTACACCTTCTGTTTCTTCTAAACTTACTGTAAAATATAATATTGATACAGGAATTGGAGGTTATAGAGGTTCAAAGTATAACTTTATTTATGACATTTCTACTGGTGGTACTTGGAAAGGTAATATTAATGATTTTATAGTTCTTACAGATAGTTCTATGACCCCACATAATTCCGATGCCAATTTTGAAGTAACAGGATTTTATGAACCTTTGGTATTTTATATAACCAAAAACTACAAACCACAAAAAAATGAGTTTTTTGAATTCAAATTGAACTATGAGCCTGATGATTATTCTGGAAGTATTTTTCAAATTCCATCAGTGAAAAATGAAGAAACCTTAAGTTTTGTAACAAATGTAAAGGCATCTTCTGAATTGGAAGGTACGTATAAAATGGCAGGAAAACCTGATCCGTGGAATAATGAAGAAAATCTAGATAAGAATTTACGAACTTCTACTTACAAGGCAAACACTTCTTTTGATGGCATTTTGTTCAATGGATGGGTTGAAGGGGTAAAAGGGGATGGAATTGGGGAATGGATTGAATTCACACTGACTAAAAATGTCATTGGACCTTTTGCAACAAATGGACTACGTAGATTTAATGGAGCCTATAAGGAGAAGGAAGACGATTACAGATATTATTCATGGGATTTCGTATTTTCTAAGATAAACTTTATTGGTGAACCGTGGATTTCAAATAATCGTATAAAATCAATGACTCTTTTTGATTCTTCCGGAAAGACAAATATTAAACTAGATTTTGCAGATATTTTCCCAATATTTAATGGTGACTATAGTTCAGATTTAGAAAATATAAACTCTATAAAAAATCCAGTGTTCCTTGAAAAAGGCACTTACAAAATGCAAATAGATTCAGTTTACAAAGGCAGAAAATGGGATGATACAGTGCTTGGTGAAGTTTGGTTTATTCCAGTACCAGAGAAATTAAGTCAAATTCTAGAAAACGACACCGACCTCTTTTTCAAGAAACCAATTACAGATATTATCCAAAAAAGTGTTTTAAGTAGTATAGAAATTTCAGAAAGACAAACAGAAGAAAGTTTTTTGGGAGTAACTTATCCCTATGATGATTTTTACTATGCGATTAATGCTAAAAATGAAATTACAATTACAGGTTATGATTTATTTTATTCATCAACTTTAAATATTCCATCTACTATTGAAGGAAAAATTGTTACCACTATTGGAAAGAATGCTTTTGAGGACTGTAGCTTATTAACAAGTATCACAATCCCCAACTCAGTTACCACTATTGGAGTGGATGCTTTTGAGAACTGTAACTCATTAACAAGTATTACAATTCCAAATTCTGTTACAACCATTGGAGAGTCTGCTTTTTCTGGCTGTGACTCTTTAACAAGTATCACAATTCCAAATTCTGTTACAACCATTGGAGAGTCTGCTTTTCGTAGCTGTGATTCATTAATTAGTATTACAATTCCAAATTCTGTTACAACTATTGGAAATTCCACTTTTTATGACTGTGACTCTTTAACAAGTATCACAATTCCAAATTCTGTTACAACCATTGGAAATTCCGCTTTTTCTGACTGTGACTCTTTAACAAGTATCACAATCCCAGATTCTGTTACAACCATTGGAGATTACGCTTTTTCTGACTGTGACTCTTTAACAAGTATCACAATCCCAGATTCTGTTACAACCATTGGAGATTACGCTTTTTCTGACTGTGACTCTTTAACAAGTATCACAATCCCAGATTCTGTTACA
>CALEFI010000023.1 GCA_937876905.1 uncultured Treponema sp. | reverse complement strand
GGCCAGAACACCGCAGGCATTGACATTGGCGGACATGGTCAGAACCTTCATGACAGTGTTGCCTGCCATGACATTGGGCATCAGCACGGCATCGAACTCGCCGCACCAGGGGCAGTCGTAATTCTTCAGGCGGGCTGCTTCCTTGCTGACGATCAGGTCCCAGGGAATGGGGCCCACCAGTTCGCAGTCAGCAATGGGTTCCATCTTATGGGAACGGACGATATTCTGGGCCTCGACGGTATCACGCATATGGAAGCTGGGCTTTTCCACCAGGGCCAGGACACCGATCTTGGGACGCTGGATACCCAGGTGATTCAGAACATGGACAATGTTTTTGACCACTTTCTTTCTCTGACCTTCAGAGGGGTTGATCAAAACAGAAACATCGGACAGGGCCAGAACCTTGTCATAGTAAGGCACCTTGATCAGGGCCACTTCGCTGACCAGGCCGGTCACCAGACCGTTCTTTTTATCCAGAATTGGCATCAGGAAGCTGCGGGTGGAGGTATTGCCGCGAACCAGAATATCACCCAAACCGTCGTTGATGATGTCGATCGCCCGGGTCATATACACATGATAGTCGGTATTGCGCTCAAAATCCGCTACATGGCTGATGACATATTCCCGGTCAATGAGACCCAGCCGCTTCAGCATGTTGGTAATCTTATCTTCATCACCCACCAGAATGGGACGGATGAAGCCCTGGGCTTCCGCCTCGAAAACGGCTTTCAGAATATTTTCGCAGTCCGCACCGGCAACTACCGCCCGGGCACGGCGTTCCAGGGATTTGGCCCGGTGAATCACAAAATCAAATTCTTTTTCGTAAATATGCATATCAGAATCCTCCTGTGAAATGGTTTACAGCAGACCCATACCCTGATTGATCAGCAGGAACAGGGGAGCAAACACCAGTGCGACCACGGTCATCAGCTTGATGAGAATGTTGATGGAGGGACCGGAGGTATCCTTGAAGGGGTCACCGACGGTGTCGCCTACAACCGCTGCCCGGTGGGCTTCACTGCCCTTGCCGCCGTGATGGCCTTCTTCAATGTACTTCTTGGCATTGTCCCAGGCGCCGCCGGCGTTGGACATGAACAGAGCCATGAGAACGCCCGTCACCAGAGAGCCTGCCAGCAGACCGCCCAGGGCAGCGGTACCCAGCAAAACACCCACACTCATGGGCGCCAAAACCGCCAGAATGCCGGGAACCAGCATTTCGTGGAGGGCCGCCTGGGTGGAAATGGCCACACAGGAGGTATAGTCCGGCTTGCCGGTACCTTCCAGAATACCGGGAATGGTACGGAACTGGCGGCGGACTTCTTCGATCATCTTGTAGGCTGCCTTGGAGACGGAGTCCATGGTCAGGGCCGAGAAGAAGAAAGGCAGCATGCCGCCGATGAACAGGCCCACAATGACCTTGTAGTTCAGCAGATCGATGCCGGTGTCAAAGAGTTTGACCGCTTCGGCGTAGGAAACGAACAGGGCCAGGGCTGTCAGAGCAGCGCTGCCGATGGCAAAGCCCTTGCCCATGGCGGCAGTGGTATTGCCCACGGCATCCAGACGGTCGGTGATGTTTCGGACGGACTTGGGCAGACCGGACATTTCGGCGATACCGCCGGCATTGTCGGCAATGGGGCCGTAAGCGTCAACGGCAACGGTGATGCCGGTGGTGGACAGCATACCCACAGCGGCCAGCGCGATGCCATAAAGGCCGTCAGCCATATAGGCACCGATAATGCCCACAGAAATCAGCAGCACGGGAACAGCGGTGGAGTGCATGCCCACAGCCAGACCGGAGATGACAGTGGTGGCAGAACCGGTTTCGGACTGCAGTGCAATTTTCTTGACAAAGCGGTAATCTCCGGAGGTATAGACTTCGGTGATGATGCCGATGAGCACACCCACCACCAGTCCGAAAATAATGGCGAAGGCAGACCGGAAATTGCCAAAGAACAGCCAGCTCATGGCCAGGGAACCGGCAACAACCACGGCGCTGGAAACATAGGTGCCGGTCTTCAGCGCTTTATGGGGGCTGGCGTTTTCATCGCCCTTGACGAAGAAGGTACCGATGATGGCAGCCGCAATGCCCACTGCAGCCAGAAGCAGGGGGAACACGGCACCGGTAAAACTGTAGGTCACAGCGCCCAGGGTGATTGCAGAAACAATGGAGCCCACATAGGATTCAAACAGGTCAGCGCCCATGCCGGCCACGTCACCAACGTTGTCGCCCACGTTGTCGGCGATGGTGGCGGGGTTACGGGGGTCATCTTCAGGGATACCAGGTCGGCACCCACGTCGGCAGCCTTGGTGTAGATGCCGCCGCCCACACGGGCAAACAGGGCAATGGAGGAAGCACCCAGAGAGAATCCGGACAAAACATTGGTGTCACCGGTAACCAGCCAGACAACGCCGCAGCCCAGCAAACCCAGACCCACCACGCACATGCCCATAACGGCACCGCCGGAGAAGGCGATGGATAAAGCCTTGTTCATACCCGAATCCTTGGCAGCGGCAGCAGTACGGACATTGGCCCTGGTGGCCACATTCATGCCGCAGTAGCCGGCGATGGTGGAGAAGATGGCCCCCACCAGGAAGGCCACGGCGGTAATCCAACTGATTCCCAGGCCGATGGCCACAAAGAGCACTGCCACGAACACCAGCAGAATCCTGTACTCGGCCATGAGGAAGGCCTGCGCTCCCTCGTGGATAAAGGCCGAGATTTCCTTCATGCGGTCGTTCCCCGCATCCTGTCTCGCCACACGGGCCGCCAGGGCGGCGGCGAACAGCAGGGCAAGGCCACCCAGAACGGGTGGAACAATAACCAATGGATCCATGTCTTTTCCTTCTTTGGTCAAAATGAAAGTGCCTTCTTCTATGTAAGATGAAAACCTCAAGATGTGTCTCCAGCAGAAAAAGGTAGGAAACATTATAATTCATTCCTTTGCAGTCATTCAAGTTTTTTTGCGTATATTTTCTATAATTTTATATTTTTTTGTCAAAATCCACTATTCGGGAGAAGGGAGGGGGACGGCCGGGTGGCTCCGGCCGTCCCGATGGATTCCTTTCCGGCACCTCATGGGAGCGGATCCCATGGAAGGCTGGCCTAGAACTCCTCGAAGTCCATGTCGCTGAGCTCGTCACTGCCGGTAAAGGCCGCCGCTCCGGTGGTCTTTGCGGCGCTCTGCGACTTGCTGGCGGTGGCCTTGGCCGCGGCCCTTGGTCTTGCCAGGGCCGTTGCGGCCTTCCTTGGATTTGCCGACTGGGAGGTCCTGCCGTCCAGCCTGAAGAAGCTTATGGTGTCGATGAGGACCTGGGAGTGGGCGGTCATCTCCTCCGCCATGGCTGCCAGCTCCTCGGATGCGGCGGCGTTCTGCTGCACGATGGAGTCCAGCTGGACGATGGCCTTGTTCACCTGCTGGGCCCCGGAGTCCTGCTCCCGGCTGGCGGTGGCAATCTCCTCCACCAGCATGTTGGTCTCCTCGATGCTCCGCACCACGTCCGAGACAATCTGGTGGGCCTGCTCCACGGAGCTGACGGTGATGGAGGAGAGCTCGCTGATCTCGCCTGCCGCCACGGAGCTGCGCTCCGCAAGCTTCCTGACCTCGCTGGCGACGACGGCAAATCCCTTCCCGGCCTCTCCTGCACGGGCGGCCTCGATGGCGGCGTTCAGGGCAAGGAGGTTGGTCTGGCTTGCGATGTCCTCTATGATGCCGATCTTCTGCGCGATCTCGTGGATGTTTGCCAATGCCTCGTCCACCGCCTTGCCGCCCCGCTTGCCCTCGTCGGTGGTGCGCTGGGAGATGGAGCCGGTCTTGGTGGCATTGTCGGCGTTCTGGCGGATGTTGGAGGTCATCTGCTCCATGGTGGACGAGATCTCCTCGGTGGAGGCGGCCTGGGAGGCGGCCCCGGTGGCAACCTGCTGGCTGGTGGAGCTGATCTGGTCCGCCCCGTCCTTCACCTGGTTCGACGCACTGTACAGGGAGGTGGTGATGTTGGTGAGCTGCGTCAGCATGTTCTGCAGCGCCTGCCCCATGTCGCCGATCTCGTCCCCGCGGGACAGGCACTTGCTCCGCTCGGCCTCGCTGGTGCTGGAGATGGTGAGGTCTCCGGTGGAGAGGTCCTGCAGCCCGTTCTTGATGGTGGTGATGCCCGCGATGAGGGAGTTGCTGTACAGGATGGAGACCATCGTCGCCAGGATGATGCTGAGCAGGCAGATGCACATGATGGTGGTCGCGGCCTCTCGGTATATTGCGGTGCTGTCTGCCTGGGCCATGGCCATCAACTGCTCGTTGTAGTCCTCCAGGCTGATGCACCGTTCGGTCAGGTCGTCGTAGAGGGCGGTGGACTCGTTCAGCAGGACCCTCGCCTGGTAGAAGCCCTCGTCGTTGCCGTCGCCGCTGACCCTCATAATCTGCTGGTGGACGGCCAGGTAGTCCTTCCAGCCGTCCTCGATCTCCTTCAGCAGGGCCTGGTCCTCCGGGGTCTCGATCAGGTCGTCATACTCCTTGAACAGGGTGGTCATCCGCTGCTGCACCTCGTTCAGCCTGCCGAGGAATCGCTGCCTGACATCCTCGGTGAGGGCGTTCAGGTAGCGCAGCTCGGCCACCCGGAAGTCAGACAGGCTCAGGTTGATGTCGGCCGACACCCGGACGGCCGGAACAGTGATGAGCGAGAGATGGTCGTTGGCATTGTTCAGTCTGGTCAGGCCCAGGTAGCCGATGGCCGTGGCGATGACAATCAGGACGGAGAGGATTCCGAAGCGGATCAGCAGGGAAATGCGGACAGACTGTTTCATTGTTAAACCTCCAGGAATGCCGCCAGAATGCCCCGCATGGAACGCAGCGTTCTTGTCCCGGCAGGAGGGGATGCCCGTTGGCTCTCCGCCAGGGAAGGCGGGCGGCTGTAAATGCAGATACATCTCAGTTGAACTTAACTTCAATATAATCCCTTTATACCACATCTCAGCGATGAAGTAAATATTCGCTCGGCTTTTTGGAGGGAATCCATGTTTTTTTCATTTGTCGCCGCCACATGAAGGGGAATCCCCGGCCATCCTTGTTGCCATTTTTTTCCCCCCATGATAGTATTCGTCGTCATGCCTGCGGCGTGCCTTGCGGGCATGGTTCTCTGGAGAGTTCCCAAGGAGGCCGGCGAGGGCCCTTTGGGGCGCCGAAGGGTTAAGGCTGTTCGGGCCGATATCTCAGGCAAAGTGGACAGAGGAGATGAAAGCCTGTTCAAGCCACTCTTTGGAGAGCCTGCCGCATCCGCTTGGCGGATGCCCCGGCTCTTATCTTTTTTAAAGGGAACTGCGCTCCGGTTGGAACCCTTGTTCTGTCGGCGGCCTCGTTCCCGTAGGAATTGACATGTCGCTGAATTCAATTCTTTCTTCCATCAACGATGTGGTGTGGGGAATCCCCACCATCGCTCTGATTCTGGCCACCGGTCTGACTCTCACCATCCGGCTGAGGGGAATCCAGTTCACCCGGCTGGGGCGGGGCTTCCGCTCCATCTTCCGCAAGCGGGAGGGGGAGGCGGGCGAGGTGTCCGCCTTCGCAGCCCTGTGCACAGCCCTGTCCGCCACCATCGGAACGGGAAACATCGTGGGCGTCGCCACCGCCATTGCCGCAGGCGGCCCCGGAGCCCTCCTGTGGATGTGGATTGCCGCCATCCTGGGGACCGCCACCAAGTTCACCGAGTGTATGCTGGCCTGCAAGTACCGGGAGGTGAAGGCCGACGGCCACATCCTGGGCGGCCCCTTCTACACGATAGAGCGGGGTATGGGCCCCAAGTGGAGGTGGCTGGCAAGGCTCTTCGCCTTCTTTGCCGTGACTGCCGGCCTCCTGGGAATCGGGACCATGACCCAGATAAACGGTGTCACCAGCGCCGTCAAGAATGCCTTCGACCCCGCCAACTCGAACATAGCCTTCAGCATCCTGGGCCACAGCTACTCCTGGGCTACCGTGATTGGCGGAGCCCTTGTGACAGTCTTTGCCGCCCTGGTGATTCTCGGTGGACTAAAGCGGATTGCCAAGGTCTCCGAGGTGGTGGTTCCCTTTATGGCCGCCGTCTACGTCTTCCTTGGCCTCAGCGTGGTGGTGATGAACGCCACCAAGGTTCCGGCCGCCTTCGTCGTCATCTTTCAAGGAGCCTTCGGCCTCCAGGCGGTGGCCGGCGGTGCGGCGGGCTTTGTCCTCAAGCAAATGGCCGACGCCATGCAGAAGGGCGTGGCCAGGGGAATCTTCTCCAACGAGGCCGGACTTGGCTCCGCCCCCATCGCCGCAAGCTCCGCCCAGATGAAGGACCCGGTGGAGCAGGGCTTGGTGAGCATGACCGGCACAGTCATAGACACCCTGGTCATCTGCACCATGACCGGACTCTCCATCGTCATAGCCGGGGAGGAGGTCTGGGGCAACCCCGACCTGCAGGGAATCGCCCTCACCACGGCGGCCTTTTCCAAGGTGCTGGGGGGTGACGGGGTGAGCGTCCAGTTCCTGCTGATGCTCTGCCTGGTGTTCTTCGCCTTCACCACGATTCTGGGCTGGGACTACTACAGCGAGCGCTGCCTTGAGTACCTCACCGGCGGCCGCATGAAGGTTGTCGGCGCCTTCCGCCTGCTGTACATCCTGGCCATTGCCATCGGCCCCTACATGACCGTCGGCGCCGTGTGGACCATCGCCGACATCACCAACGGCCTGATGGCCATCCCCAACTGTATCTCGCTGATTGTACTCAGCGGCGTGGCGGCACGGCACACAAGGGACTACCTCACCCGCTATCCCACCTTCGAGTCCGAGGAGGAGTAGGGGCAAGGAGATAGGAAGTAGGAGTTAGGGGATAACTCCTGTCTTCTATCTCCTCACTTCCTCTGGAACATGGCCTTCATGGCCGCCATCATGTTCTTGGCGGTCTCCTGGTCCACGGCGGTGGCGGGCTCGTGGTATTCCACCAGATCGGGGGGAATTTCGTCCAAAAAGCGGGAGGGCTCGGCCTCCACCAGGGACTGCATCTTCTTGCGTCGTCGGCAGGCGGAGATGAAAAGCTTGTGCTGGGCACGGGTGATGGCCACGTAGAAGAGCCGCCGCTCCTCCTCGATGTTCTCCTCGCTTTCTTCTATGCTGCGTGCATGGGGGATGATGCCGTCCTCAGCCCCTGCGATGAACACCACGGGAAATTCCAGGCCCTTGGAGGCATGGATGGTCATCAGGTTCACCTTGCCCTTGAGGGCGTCGTCCTCCATGTCGTCCCGTGAAAGGAGGGTGATGCGGTTCAGGTAGCTGAACAGACTGGCATCGCCACCGTTGGCCGCCTCCCCGTTCTCCCAGCTTTCCATGGACTGCAGCAGGCTCTCGATATTCAGGAACTTGAACCGGGCGGCCTTCTCGTTCTTCTGGTACTCGCTGATGAGGTAGTCCCAGTAGTTGATTTCCTGCACCATGTCCCGCACCTTCTTGGCAAGGCCATGGCCGGAAAGGAGGGTTCCCCGCCAGCGGGAAATCAGCTCCACAAAGGAAGCCAGCTCCACCAGGGTGCTGCGGGCTATGCCCAGACCAGAGTGCTCCGCCATGCCGCCGTCGTCCAGCAGCTGGAAGTCGTTGGATCCAGCTGGCTGGAGCTCGTGGTGGGCCTCTGCTTGGCTGTGGATGCCCTCCAGCTGCAAGGTCTTCTGGATGGCCTGCCACAGGGAGCAGCTGTGCTCCCTTGCCAGCTGGTTCAGGGTCTCCAGTGTCTTCCGCCCGATGCCACGGCGGGGGGTGTTCAGGATGCGCAGCAGGTTGATGTCGTCGTCGTGGTTGGCGCAGACCCGCAGGTAGCTGATGACATCCTTTATCTCCTTGCGCTGGAAAAAGCTGGAGCCGCCGCTGATGGTGTAGGGGATGTTGGCCGCAAGGAAGGCCTCCTCGATGGCGCGACTCTGGGTGTTGGCCCGCATCAGCACCCCGAAGTCGTCGTAGCTTCTTTTTTCTGACATACAAATCCCCTGGATGGCCTCCGCAATGAAGTCCGCCTCCGCCGCCTCGTTTTCCGGCAGGAAGATTTCTATGGGTCGGCCGGAGCCATTTCCAGACCACAGGGCCTTGTCCTTTCTGTTTGTGTTGTGGGAGATGACCCCGTTGGCGGCGGCCAGAATCGTTTCCGTGGAGCGGTAGTTCTGCTCCAGCCGGATTTCCCGCACGTCGGGAAAGTCCCGCTCGAACATGCGGATGTTCTCGTAGTTGGCTCCCCGCCAGGAGTAGATGGACTGGTCGTCGTCGCCCACCACCGCCACGTTCCTGTCCGCCAGTAGGTGCATCATCTGGTACTGCTGGATGGAGGTGTCCTGGAATTCGTCCACCATGATGTACTTGTAGCGGCTGCGGTACTGCTCCAGCAGGTCGGGATGCTCCCGGAACAGGCGGATTGGCAGGGTGATCAGGTCGTCAAAGTCCACGGCGTTGTACACCTGTAGTCCCCGCTGGTACTCCTGGTACAGCTGCTGGTACTGGCTGTTGCCCCTCATCTTTGGATTTGGGTCGTCCCAGGTCCATCTTCCTGTCTTTATATTGGAAAAAAGATTGCCCACGGCGTACACGTCCAGTGCGTCGGCGGTAAAGCCCAGCTCCCGTCCCGTCTCCTTGATGAGCTGGTTTCTGTCGGTCTCGTCGTAGATGGAGAAGTTGCTCCGCCATCCCAGCCGTTCGATGTCCTGCCGCAGGACCTTCACCCCGAAGGCGTGGAAGGTGGACACGGTGAGGTTCTGGAGCTTCCTTCCCGTCTTCTCCTTCACCCGCTCCTCCATCTCCTTGGCCGCCTTGTTGGTGAAGGTGAGGGCAAGGATCTGGCTCTGGGGGATGCCCTTGTCCAGCATGTGGGCGATGCGGTAGGTGATGACCCTGGTCTTGCCGCTTCCCGCCCCTGCGATGATGAGCAGCGGCCCCTCGGTGGTGGTGACCGCCTCGAACTGCTCCTGGTTCAGCTCCTGTCGTAGTCTTTCCAGCATGGGTGCAATTCTATGGAAAATGCTTTTCTGTTGCAAGGGCTGGACTGATGGTATATACTGGAAGAAAATTGGCGTGCAGATGCCCGTTCCCCTGGGTGTTTCGGGCTGTCCACGTGTTTCGGGAGGTTTTTTATGAGTGTTTTTCAGAATGTTTCCGCCTTTTTGGGACGCAACGGCTTTCCCATCGGCGGGCCCGACATAAATTCCGTCATTGCCGGTCTCTTGTACGACATGCAGCAGGGCCTTGATGTGGGAAGCGGCGACGGCCCCATGGATGCCCGCCAGCCCATGATTCCCACCTGGGGGATGCCTCCGGAAAAGACACCCCGGAACACCAGCGTCATCGTCATCGATGCCGGTGGTACCAACTTCCGCTCCTGCCTGGTGACCTTCGATCAGGAGGGACGGCCCTCCATCTCTGATCTGGAGAAGTGCTCCATGCCTGGAATTGAGCGGGAGTTGTCAAAGGAGGAGTTCTTCGACCAGATTGCCGCCAACCTGGACCACCTGAAGGGCCGGGGCAGCCGCATCGGCTTCTGCTTCTCCTACGCCATGAGGATTTTGCCGGACGGAGACGGGGAGGTGCTGTCCTTCTCCAAGGAAATCAACGCCAAGGAGGTTATCGGCTCCAAGGTAGGTGCCTGCCTTTCCGATGCCCTGGTGAGGCGGGGCTGGAAGCGGCCTGAGCGCATCGTCCTGCTGAACGACACCACCGCCGCCCTCTTGGCAGGAGCATCCCGCAATGTTCCCGGCATGAAGTACAGCTCCTATGTGGGCCTGATTCTGGGAACCGGCATGAACGCCGCCTACATCGAGTACAAGAAGATTATGAAGATTGACGGACAGGTGGACAATCCGCCGCCCGCCCAGATTGTGGTCTGCGAGTCCGGCATGTTCGACAAGCTGCCCCGCTCCTCCTTTGACATCGCCTTTGACTCCAGCACCAACACCCCGAACCGCTACGTCATGGAGAAGATGTGCTCCGGTGCCTACCTGGGGCCCCTTTCTACCTTCGCCCTCAAGTCTGCCGCCATGGAGGGGCTGTTCTCGGAGCAGGTGGCATCCCATCTGGCGGCCCTGCCCAAGGCGGATCTCTACGATGTGGACCAGTTCCTCTACGGTCCCTACCGCCACGACACGGTGCTGGGGGAGGTGGTGGCCCCCGGAACCCAGGACGACTACGACACCATGTACCTGATTCTGGACACCATAATCGAGCGGTCCGCCCGACTCACTGCCGCCGTCATTGCCTCCTGTGTCATCAAGAGCGGCCAGGGAACCAGCCCAACCAGGCCCGTCTGCGTCCTGTGCAACGGAACCACCTTCTTCAAGACCCACAACCTGCGCTCCCGCATCCACAGCTACCTGGACAAGTACCTGTCTGAGCAGCGCCACCTGTACTTTGACATCGCGGCCATGGACAACGACATCACCTTCGGCACGGCCATCGGTGCCCTGTCCGGCTAGGATGCCCAGCCGGATTGGAGGGGAGGCTCGCCCGGACTGGGTGGGCCTCTTTTTGTGCCGGGCAATGATTGAGGACAAGGCGCAGCAGCTGTGCGATGGAGTGTCCGCCGACGAGAAGGAGCAGCGTGCTCAGTGCCAAAAGAGGACAGGGAATAGCCCAGGATGGTAAATAGGTGCAATTTGAAGCACGTTACGGATAACAATATGTTTCGCTATGATTTGGAGGGCTAAGGAGAGAAGATGATGTATGATGGCTGCTTGGGAAGGCAATCTTTGTATTTCGGAGGAAATGCTCGTGTTGTCGAAATATTGATAAGGGGAGACGAGGAAAATCAAATTACCCAACGGCAGAGAAAAGCGCTTCAATCCTTTATGAAAAAATGGCCGAGCCTACAGAAGAAGCTAATCGAGGCGTTGATTAAATACTATAACGAGGAGGAACGTTTTGGCTATGGCCCAGAGGATGAGGAGGAGGCAGCAAAATGGTGGCCAGATATTGAAACTGAAGACGCGCTTTTGCAGGCAGTTGCTTTGGAGACTATTGTTGTCGCAGAAGATTTTGCTCAGGAAGATGGGAGGCGTATATATTTGCTTTTCTCAAGATCATGGGGCGGTGAAGACCTTGATGACAACGGAATTGGTGTCTGCTACATAGATGAGGAGATAGATGCCATCGGCTACAAGGATATAGCATTTTAGAGTTTTAGCTTCATGTTTTCAGGAGCGGCAGACCGGAGCCTGTCGCTCCCGCCTATTATGGAGTAAAAGCGATGGAGATGTCCACATCGCTGTGTTATGATTTTCCTGACGCAGATGGAGCGGCGAATAGGAAGGTGGTGGAGGTATGATATATGGTTTCTTTAGAAGATTTAGGATTCCAAAACAAAAGTTTTTGGTCAGGCTTCATTGTTTCTTCGTTTCCGACATCATTAGATGGAGAGACAGATATGGGACTATCTGAATTAATGGAAGAAAATGAGCTGGTCGATATGGATATAGATTGGTGGAATGATTTTACAAAATATTATGATGGAGTTTTTGAGGAAACTGATGGCTATATTGATGACCCTGAAATACTCATATGTAAACTTACAGATAAACAAACTTTAAAAATCGAGTTCCATCCGGGTGACATAGTTTATTATGTAAATGATAAACAAATCGCCTGCACAGGAGGGGAATATATGATTCAGATTTTCCCATTTACAGATTTGCTGAAGTATATAGAGCATCAGGAGGACAATCGCATTTTCCTCTTATTGTTGCCGTTGGTTATAATCGGCAGGGAAGAGGTGTCGTGTGCCACTGAGATTATATCACGTGCTTTAGAAGAAATTTTTGACAAATCGTCATGTAACCGGCTTGCGAAATGTATTGTGCATGGCTTGATTGGAGAATGAAAAAGGTAAGTGGCACAAAGAGATGGCTTTCAAGCTGTCTGTCTATGGAGCGCGGGACAGAGTACGGTTTGTAGCAGGTCTATAATGTGATTGACAGCAGGTACCGCAGCGGCAAGCCGCTGGTCGTGGTCACCAACCGCACGCCGGATATGTTGGAAAGCCCGCAGAATCCCGCCCACTCCCGGACTGGGTGGGCCTCTTTTTTGTGTCGGGGGCTTCCTATGACTGGGACTTCCTGCGGCTCAGCAGCGCTGCCTCGTGGATGAGGCTCCGTATCAGCGTCTGGAGCTGTGGCGGAATTGAGTTGAGCTCTTGGTGGATGCTCCGGAACTGGATGTCCTGAGATGACGGTGGGCTTGCTGCCGGCTCCTGTCCTGTCACCAGGTACTCCACGGAGACGTTCAGGGCCTGGGCGATGCGCACCGCAACGTCCGCCGGCGGGATGGATGCCCGTGCCCCCAAGTAATTATCTAGAGAACCTTTGATGATGCCTGTCCTTGCGGCCAGTTCCTTGACGGTGAGCCCCTGGAAGTCCAGCTCGTCACGCAAGTTTTCCCTAAATGAACTCATGCCCAGAGTGTATATCAATTTACATATCCGAATATTGACAATGAATACTTTGATGTGTAAAATGGCCTTAAATATATCAATCGATGTATTAGTCTTGGTGAAAGCATTCCCCCCGTCACGGTGTTTCGGCCCGGGCGGGCGGGGATTTTTATAGAAAGAGGTTTGTGGCTGTGGAGTGGTACTGCCTGATGGTAAAAACAGGGGCGGAGGCTGAGTTCAAAAGGCAGGCCCAGGATGTCCTTGAGCAGCATCAGGTGGCGGGAAGCCTGCACTTCTTTCAGCGGAGGCTCAAAAAGGGGCGGGGGGATTTCTTCGACGCCCCCCTGTTTCCCGGCTACCTGTTCCTGCAGGTGGAGAGATTGACGGCGGAGAACTTTGCCCTGCTTAAAAGGGTGAGGAATTTTTGCCGTGTCTTGCCCAGCAACAGTGAGCCACAGTTCATTCGTGGCCCTGCCCTGGACGAGCTGCGGCTCTTCATGAGGCATGGGGAATACCTGGGAGTTTCCAGGGTGGTGTTCTTGCCGGGCAAGAGGATTCGGGCCATATCCGGACCCATGGTGGGACTGGAGGGTAATATCTACAAGGTGAACAAGAAGAAGAGGCGGATTACCGTGATTTCCAGCCTGAGTCCCGACGGCAAGAAGTTCGACCTTCTGTACGAGGACGCTGAACTGCTGGAAGAGTAATCCGCCTGTCCAAAGCAGCCGTGGTTGCGGGAACTTGCAAGGTCCCGCAGCAAAACGGAATCCACGAGGGGTGGTTTGGCCCATGGATTCGGCGGCGAACAGATTTCTTTCAGGCTCCCGGTTCCAGCGGGCGGGATGCCACTGGGAGAGGTGTGTCCTGGCAGTCTGCCGGTTGTGGAGATGGGGAGAAGATGTGTAATTTCAACAAGCTCCAATGAAATAATTACAGGAATTGGGAGGATTTACGCATAGTGTTCATGGATATTATAATGGGTCAGCATACGTGGCAATTGTGATGTTTTTCTAACTAACGACAAAGAGCTTGCACAGATAACTGGGATGCCTGTTACCTTGGTAAGTGATTTATAAAATAAGTTGAAGCAAAGAAGAATAAAAAAGTCTGATTTTAACGTGAATTAGGTTTGATGAAGGATTCAACCCAGGAAAAGTATACCACCTCAACCAGGCGGATAACGAGGAACACGGTGGTGGCCTCTCTTGTCTGGAAGTTCCTTGAGCGGGGCGGCGTGCAGGGAGTGCAGCTTGTGCTTTCCATTGTGCTTGCCCGTTTGGTTAGTCCAGATGACTATGGGGTGATTGCTCTCGTTCTTGTGTTTATACAAATAGCGGCGGTTTTTGTTCAAAGTGGTTTCAATACTGCTTTGATCCAAAAAAAAGATTCAGATGAAGTTGATTTTTCTTCTATCTTTTTCTTAAGTCTTTTTGTCGCATCTTTGTGTTATCTGCTTCTTTTTGCAGGAGCACCACTTATATCCGGTTTTTACAATAACCAGGTCTTAACCCTTGTGGTGCGAACCATTGGCTGCACCCTGTTCTTTGGAGCCGCAAACAGTGTGCATGGCGCCTATGTGTCAAAGACGATGCAATTCAAGCGTTTTTTCTTCAGCAGCATGGGGGCTGTTGTAGGTTCGGGAATGCTTGGCGTTGTCCTTGCGTACCAGGGCTTAGGTGTCTGGGCATTGGTGTGGCAGCAACTGGCAAAGGATGGCCTGGTTTGTATGATCCTCTGGTTTACCGTTGATTGGAAACCAAGGTTGTTGTTTTCATTGAAAAGGATAAGGGCACTCTTTGGATTTGGGTGGAAATTGCTTTGTTCTGCTTTATTGGATACAGTATTTAGAAATGTATACAGTCTGGTAATTGGACGCATTTATAGTTCTGCCCAATTAGGAGTGTATAACAGAGGTCATCAATTCCCCCAGGTCATTGCGACGAACTTGGATGGCTCGATTCAAAGCGTCATGCTTCCGACCCTGTCTGCCCACAATGATAATGTAACAGAGGTGAAAAGATTGGCTCGCCGCTCAATTTCTACTAGTGCCTATCTTCTTATGCCCTGTATGTTTGGCATGGCTGCGATAGCAACTCCCCTTGTGAGGCTTTTGTTGACAGAAAAATGGCTTGGATGCGTGCCTTTTCTCCAGCTGGCCTGCATAAGCTATGCACTGTATCCCATCCATACTGCCAATTTGACAGCGATAAATGCCTTGGGTAGAAGTGATATATTCCTAAAATTGGAAATTGTAAAAAAGACAGTGACTGTAATAAACCTTCTGATTACCGTTCCCATGGGCATTTATGCTATGGCTGCAGGACAGGTAATTTGCGGGTTTGTTTCAACCTTTATTAATGCCTATCCAAACAAGAAGTTGATGGGATACTCCTATTTTGAGCAGTTGAAAGATATTTTCCCTTCCCTTGCACTGGCGCTGATTATGGGAATATGTGTTTATCCTTTACAGTTTTTGCCTTTGTTCACTTGGTTGTGTTTAATAATTCAAATTGTGATGGGAGCAGCTACTTATGTTCTTCTATCCAAAATCTTCAAATTGGAATCATTTACATATTTGCTTGAAACAATAAAAGGTTTTAGGAACTAATGTCTCAAAATAAAACCATTACCGTAACCTCTCCTCTTTTACCAGACTTAGAGGATTTTTATCCAATTTTACAGGACATCTGGAGTCGGAGGTGGCTCACCAACAACGGTCATTACCACCAGCTGCTGGAGAGGGCCCTGGCGGAGTATCTTGGCGTGCCGTACATCAGCCTTTTCACAAACGGGACACTGCCGCTGATCACGGCTTTGCAAGCCTTGGAAATCAGTGGTGAGGTCATCACCACACCCTACAGCTTCGTGGCCACCACCCACTCCCTGTGGTGGAACGGCATCACGCCGGTGTTCGTGGATGTGGAGGAGGGGAGCGGCAACCTTGACCCGGAAAAGATTGAGGCGGCCATCACTCCCAGAACCCAAGCCATCATGCCGGTCCACGTCTATGGCACTCCCTGCAATACGAGGGCGATTCAGGCCATTGCGGACAAGTACGGGCTGAAAGTGATTTACGATGCGGCCCATGCCTTCGGAGTGAAGGTGCAGGGTACATCCATCCTGACGGAGGGGGATATGTCCACCTTAAGCTTCCACGCCACCAAGGTGTTCAACACGGTGGAGGGGGGAGCCATGGTTTGCCATGATGGGGAGACTAAAAGGCATATCGACCAGCTTAAAAATTTTGGGTTTACAGGGGAGACCACTGTAGTCGCTCCCGGAATCAACAGCAAGATGGACGAGATACGAAGTGCATACGGCCTGCTGAACCTGCAGCAGGTGGAAAAAGCTATAGGGAGAAGAAAAGAGGTCGCTGTGCGGTATAGGGAAGGTCTTGGGCAGGTGGCAGGTCTTAGAATGCTACAAGATGTTGGCGGTGTTCAGCACAATTATTCATATTTCCCGATTTTTGTAGATGAAGAAAGGTTTGGTCTAAGCCGTGATGAGCTTTATGAAAAATTAAAGGCAAATGATATTTTTGGAAGACGATATTTTTACCCTCTCATAAGCGAGTTTGAGCCCTACAAGCATTTGGATTCCGCCAGGCCGGAGAACCTGCCCGTGGCGGCAAAGCTTGCAGGGCAGGTGATTTGTCTTCCGATTTATAGTGACATTGAGGATGAGGAGGTGGACAGGGTGATCGGGGTGGTGCGGGGATGAGGAAGGTATTAGTTCTAGCTGGAGGATTTCCTCAAATAAAGTTGATTCAGGAATTAAAAAAACGTGGATATTATGTGATTTTGGCTGATTACAATGATGAGCCAGTCGCAAAAAAATTTTGCGATAAGTATTACAAGGAATCTACTTTGGATGTTGATGCAATTAAAAAGATTGCTCAGGATGAGAATGTAGAATTTGTAATTACAGTTTGTACAGATCAGGCATTGCTGACGGTTGCGAAAGTGTCAGAAGAACTTAACCTGCCATGTTATATTGATTATCAAACTGCATTGAATGTTACGAACAAACAATATATGAAGAGGGTCTTTGTTAAGAATAATATTCCTACTGCAAAGCATACAATCATGGAAGAATTTGATGAGTCAAAATTGAGAGATTTTTCATATCCTATGATTGTAAAGCCAGTTGATTGTAATAGTTCGAAGGGGGTTATAAAAGTATTTGATTTGGAAGGGTTGGTACGGGCCTTTGAGCTAGATGTTGAGCTGAGTCCTACTAATACTGCAATCATAGAGGAGTTTGTTGAGGGTATAGAATTAACGGTTGATGTCTATGTGAAAGATGGCGACTCCCATGTATTGTCTGTTTCTATAAGTGATAAAATCAACGATAAGGACAAATTCGTTATTTACCGAACACGATGGCAAGCTCTGATCACAGATATATTGCATGAAAAGATAAGCGCCATGGCACAAAAAATTGCAGACTCATTTGATATAAAAAACGCTCCAATGTTAATCCAGTTGATTGCAAAAGGAGAAGACATATTTATTTTGGAATTCAGCGCAAGAACTGGTGGAGGGGTTAAGTATTCTCTTATAGAAAGAGTATCTGGATTCGACGTCATAAATGCTGTCATAGACTTGACGACAGGCAATCCAGTCAATCTGGGGCAATGTAAGCCTGAGAGCAACTATTTGTCAAATGTATTCATTTATTGTAGGCCTGGTATTTTTGACAGGTTATATGGATTTGATAAGCTAAAGGCTCAGAATATTATTTCTGACTTTTATTTGTTCAAAGGCAAAGGTGCAACATTTGATTCAATTGCAAGCAGTGGTGACAGGGTCGCTGGTTTTACGGTACAAGGGGATTCGTTGGAAGAAATAACAGCGAAATACAACTTTGCGCTAAATACGATAAAGGTTCTTGACATCAACGGAAATGACATCATGCGTCATGATTTGTTAGAAGAACTTACGTTTGACAGGATATAAGGGAGCGAGTAAATATGACAAACTATAAAAAACTTCGGGAACTTTTGATTGCTGAAGGCATGGACAGGAAGTGGTCAAAAATGTTTGTAAGAAAACTATCCGACGATGAAGAATTTTTCTCAGTAGATGCAGAAACCAAGAAATGGGCATTGAAGAGAGGGTTTTATCCTGGAAGGGTTCAATTGTACGGCTTGACGGAGGAGAATTATAAAAATTATCTGCCAGACTATAGCTATTTTATGATACATCCTGTCAACCATCACTTTAGAATCTGGGTGAACGACAAGCTCACCTTGAAGTACATTCTAAATAGCTGCGGCTGCGAGGATGCAATGCCAGAATATTATGTATACGTAGAAAACAATGGGAATTACTCGTATTTGATGGATGTGCCGACGGATATAAAGAGAGATAAAGACTTTATAAGGAACTTATTGAAGCAAAAGAAGATTCTTGCAATTAAGCCTAACTCAGGTACTTCTGGCGGGCGTGGTTTCATGAAGGTTGAACATGCACCGGTACTTGACAGGTGTATTGGTATGATGGGGGGGGGTATTTGTAAATAATAAAGAAATCTCAGGAAAGGATTTTGATGGTATTATTGGCGATTTGCGTAATCATATAGTGACTGAATATGCTCAACAACATTTAAATCTTGCCAAAATATGGCCGGATAGTGAGTGCACGCTTCGGGTTATTATGGTGAAATTGCCTCAAGAAAATCCTTTCAATCCATCTGTATGGAAAAATATCGTTTCCTACGCAAGGTTCGGTACATCTGTTTCTGGTGGTGCAAGCAATCTGTCATCTGGTGGAATTGGAGTTGGCTTTGATTTTGAGACAGGAAAATTCAATGATTTTGGTATCAGGTACAAAAAGTTTTGTAAAGATGATGGGTGGATTTGTAGTGAGCATCCAGATACAGGAATAAAGTGGATTGATGAGTATTTGCCAAACTGGGAATATGTGAGAAATAAGGTTGAACATGTATGTAATCATATAAGCTCATTGGATTATTTGGGATTTGACATAATTATAACTCCCAATGGTTTGAAATTTTGTGAAATTAATACACACCCCGCTACTGATTATGAACAAATTATGTGCGAGCCAATCTTGCAGGATGAAATGAATGCAGGGTTCTTTCGCTCAAAAGGATTGTTTGAAATAGATACAGAAAGGTTTTTTGAATTATATGCTCAATCCCAGTGACACAGGCAGAATCATCGCCAGATTGCGAAAACGGGCGGGCTTTACCCAGCAATCACTGGCAGACGCATTGTGCGTTACCGACAAGGCCGTATCCAAGTGGGAGAGGGGAATATCTTGCCCTGACATCTCATTGCTGCCCAAACTGTCCATTTTGCTGGACGATGACATAGAGGCGCTTCTTGGTGGGGTGGCAGATGTGTATTCCCGCCAATGGAGGGGGGTGCTGTATGTCCCGGAAGGCTCTTTTCCATTGGATACATTGGTGTATGATAAACCGCTGGTTTACTATTTGTTGAGCAACTTCCTGCTGGTGGGCATAAAGGATGTGCTGGTTATAACTGCGGAAGAGCCGAGGCTCGGTTGCTTCATTCTTGAAGAGATGCGTGCGTCCGGCCTTGCTGTCAGCTTCTTTGTGCAGGATACCATGGAGCTTGCCCAATGCTTGAGGGAGAATGAGCCTTTTATAAAAGGCAGCAATGTCTTTGTCATGGCAGATGTGTGCTTTCTCTTTGGTGCCTCGCTAACGCGAGCATATCAAGGCTTCATGGCTATCGCAGAAGGGCCGGTGCACCTGTATTTGAATGACCAAGAAAAGATTCCTTTGTTCTTTATTTCTGAAAAGCAATGGGACTTGTTTTTTGACGGGAACAATGATGTTGGCTTGGATACGTTGATGCATAACTGCACCAAAAGAAAGTTGGGCAGGGGAATTGTTTATTTGCCAATAAAAACTCACAAGCAATTATGTGATGTGTCTGGTTTTGTGAGGTTTTATCAGGAGTATCATCATCTGCGGATTTGTGATTTGAGGGAAATCGCAAGAAACAGGGGCTTTGTATAGCCACACAAAAGGTAAACCAACAGTCGGTTGAAGGGTTGGGCAGTTAGGGCAATAATCAGTATAACAAAATCGAAGGAGTGTGTAGGTTTGTTCAGCGCATTTATCTATTTGGGGATAATGTTGGCAGTTATCTGCTTGTGGTTTGTTCTGTTGAAAAGGCCTGTGTACGAGGCTGTCTTTGTGAGTTTCGTGCTTCTTGTGGCAGTTACAAATAAATGGACTTCAGTAGCAGGGTATGTCCAGGCCGGTTTGGAAACACCGCTTATTTATTCGATGGTCGTTTTTGTCGCAATGTCTTTGTTGCTTGCAAGAACCAAGATTATCGACTCGTCGGTAAACATAATTCTCGGATTGCTGGGGAGACTGCCGGGCGGGGCTGGATATGTTTCTGTCGTTGCGTCTTCTTTTATGGGATCCTTGTCCGGCAGTGGACCAGGTAACGTGATGACCACAGGTGTGATTACCATTCCAGCGATGAAGCGGTCCGGTTTCCCTGCTGAATTGGCGGCAAATATTGAGAGCAATGCAAGTTATCTTGGAAATATGATTCCTCCGTCATCCAATATAGTGGCCGCCTTTGGCGCATTTGTTGCGCTATACCCAACAGAGGATTTGACCATCGGAAAGTTTTGGATAGTGTGTTGGGGCTGCTCGTTGTGGTTTATTCTCATGAAGCTGGTCATGGTTTTCGCCTTTTGCAAATTCTATAGGGTGAAGCCAGTTGCAAAAGAAGATTTGCCAAGTATAGGGGAGACCCTACGGAATAGTTGGCATGGACTGTTGCTGCCAATAATCATTTTGGCGCCATTTGTCCTGGATTTTCTCTATAAAGATACAGTGTTTACTCAAAGATTGGGTGCAGATGGCGCAAAGTTTTTTTCTGGTTCCACGCTGTTCTTTGTAGCAGGTGTTGCCGCATTTTATGCGGTTCTTGTTGCAAAGGACAAGAGGACGGTTGCGCCAAGGCAAATAGCTGCGCTTTTTGGTGAAAAAATAAAGAGCATTTCCCCAGCCATAGGAACCTGTCTTTTGGGGTATATGATAGGGGCTTTATTCAATGATTTGGACGTTGCAGAAGGATTGAAAGAAGGGATTGGCGCATTGGATATGGGGAGGATGGGATTGGTGCTGATTATCCCCCTTTTTACCGCCTTTATGGGAATGGTTATACCTGGCTCGTCCTTGGTCGTCATGTTTGGCTCGGTGTTCATTGCCTTGTTGGAGGGGGCTGGGGCCAATCCTCTGCTCGTTGCGGCGATGCTTCCCTGCATTTGTGGTGTTATGTGCGGAATCACTCCTCCCCTTGCTCTCGGAATGTATGCCGGAATGTCAATTGCCGAGTCAGACTTTGGGAAAACGGTCAAGAATGATTTGTGGGTCGCTACCCAGTGCATGCTTGAGGTTGTAGTGTTGCTTGGTGTCTTGCCAATTCTTGGATTGTAATTGAGAGGTGCAGAATGAAGGAAATCGTTGTCAGAATATCCAAAGTCATGCAGGTGTTGTTTGGTTGGGGTATTTTTATAAGCTTGTTTGCAGGGGGCCTGACGTTTTTGGGCTATGGGGTGGCACTGGTTGTAGGAGGGGAGGTTGCCAGCGGAATCTGCCGTTTTATCTATAAGACCATGTATCCAATTTTGGTGCACACCTCCTCAATTTCGGTTGTTCTGGGTCTGGTGAAGATGTATCTATGCGGTGAAACTGCATTGAGCGCAAGGAAGTGATTTCAGATTTGATATGGCTCCCGTTTCACTTGCGGCCACCTGTCCTATCTCCACCTCGCCCTCCGGCCTCGGACAAAACGGCGTGGCACCAGGCATGAGACATGCCTGGGCTTTTTAGGGGGAGCAGATCGAGGTGCCATCCCCTCTCCGCCCCACCCATAAATTCCTGGAAGGTATACAATATGATTGACAGAACGCAAGAAGAGATAATGCGGGACTGGCAGGGGGACATGGAACAGCCCTTGGTCTCCGTGCGCTGCATCACCTACAACCACGAGCCCTACATCGCCCAGGCCCTCGATGGGTTTCTCATGCAGAAAACGAATTTTCCCTTTGAGGTAATCGTCCACGACGATGCCTCCACGGACAGGACGGCGGATATTGTTCGTGAGTACGAGAGAAAGTATCCCAAGATAATCAGGGCGATCTACCAGACCGAGAACCAGTACTCCAAGCGGGACGGCTCGATAGGCCGGATTATGAACGCCGCCTGCAGGGGCCGGTACATCGCCGTATGCGAGGGGGACGACTACTGGATTGACGGGAACAAGCTTCAGATGCAGGTGGATTTCTTGGAGGCGAATCCTGAGTACAGCGCATACTACAGCAATGTGGAGGGAATAGATGCTGAGGGAAAGCCTTTTGGTTATGCGTACCTGTCTTTCCCCTTGTATAGCACCCATTCTATTTCGCCGTCCGACCCTCATTATTATCCGTTGATAGGCCAGTTGGCGACGTGCATGGTGCGCAGGGAGATAATGCTTGAGATACCCAAGGCAGATTTCCAGATAAACGGTGACATGGTCTTATCAGCAATTGCTAGGGCGCGGGGCAGTGTCTATTATTCCGAGGAAAAACTGGCCTGTCACAGGAAGAGTTTTGTCGGGGACAGTTGGACGGCCAGGACGTACCAGAAGGATCTGACAGTGCTCCATTACAAGTTCAATAGAAACATATTGATTTTCTCCAAGAAGGTTCTTGGCAAGGAATATTCTGACGGGGATTATTACCTGTCGAAGTTCATTCTGTTCAAGCTCAGGAAATGGCTTGCTAAATTTGACAGGCAGGACGGGAGGGACTTGCGGGAGTTGCTTGATTTGTGCGACTTCAAGGCCCTGCTACCCTTTTATTGGACGAAGGCTGCCTTTGAAAAGGTTTTCAAGCTGAACAACAGCAGAAGGAAGATTTGTAAAACGTTGTGACACACTCCTTGTAAGAGGAGGGCGTAAAATTGGTGAGAAGTGATTTTAATGTCATTGTTTGCAGGAGGTAAAAGTTGTTTTGTGATAAGGATGTGTACGCTTCTATGGCGAATGTGGTGGCTTCTTATGTAGATGGGGCTACAGGTAAACTGGATTGTAGAGATTGTAACAAAAGGTTTATAAGGGAAACGTCATGATACCTAAAATAATCCATTTATGTTGGCTTGGCAGTGCCCCGCATTCCGGGCCAATACAAAAATGTATTGATTCGATAAAAGAAATACTTGATGGCTATGAGATCAAGGTTTGGACACAGGAAAATTTCAATGTTACATCCGTTCAGTGGGTAAAGGAGGCCTTCGATATGAAGAAGTATGCCTTTGCCGTTGACTATATGCGTTTTTGGATTTTGTATCATTATGGAGGAATCTATCTTGATTCCGACGTGGAGGTGTTGAGGAAATTTGATGGGATGCTTGCCGATAAAAGTTTCATCGGGTTCGAGTACTTAAATATTCCGGAGTCTGCTGTCATCGGGGCGGAGAAGGGAACCGGATGGATAAAGGAGTGTATGGAATGGTATGAAGACAAATCATTCTTTGATTCAATAGGACAGATGAGGATGGATATAGTCCCCTTGCTGATTAAAAATGTTTTGGAAAGAGAATACCGCTGCAGGCTGTTTGACTGCAACGAAATCAAGGTGCTTGATGGCCTGACACTGTATCCATATTTTTATTTTTCTCCAAAAAATTATTTTACTGGAAAAATAGAGTCAACAAAAGAAACTGTTTGCATACACAGATTTGCAGCTACATGGGGTCCCCAAAAAAAACGGAGATGGACATTGGTTGTTCATAGTATTGTCATAAAATTGATGGGAAAGAGATTGCATGATAGGATTTTCAGAATAGTAAAACCTTTACCCAAAAAATTTAATGGGGAAGAATTATGATTTCCGTCTGCATGGCCACCTACAATGGCGAGCGCTTCCTGCGGGAACAAATTGACTCCATCCTGTGCCAGCTTGGCCCCGACGATGAGCTGATAATCAGCGACGACGGCAGCACCGACGGGACGCTGGGGATAATCGAATCGTGCAATGACCCCCGGATTAGGCTGCTGCACCACCGGAGGAAGCCGGAGTATGCAAGCATCAGGCATTCTAGGAATTTCTACTATGCCACCGACAACTTTGAGAATGCACTGGGTGCGGCCAGGGGCGACTATATCTTCCTCTCCGACCAAGATGACGTGTGGCTGGAGGGAAAGGTGGAGGAATGTTTGAAAGGCTTGGCAACATGGGATTGCGTTGTTCATGACATGCAAATAATTGATGGGACCAACAACCTGCTGTCGGCTTCTCGATATGGAGCAAGCCCTGTGCCGGGCAACTGGCTTGGAATCATTTGGAGAATGTGCCTGTGGGGATGCTGCCTGTGTTTCAGGAGGTCTGTTCTGGACAGCATCCTTCCTTTCCCGCACAGGCTGATAGCGCATGACTACTGGATTTGTGCGGTTGTCCTAAAGGATCTGAGCCTCGGTTACATCAGCCTTCCATTGATAGCGTATCGTGAGCACAAAGGCTCAACAAGTTACAAGGCCCGCAATCCAGCGTTCCACAAAATAAAGTATAGGGTCCGGTTGTTTCTCCAGGTTTTCCTGCGCAGGTAAAGAACATATTGCCAAGTATATCGTTGAATTCACCGGAAGGTTTATGCAGTTTACCATCCTCCAGTCAGTTTATAAAAAGGACAACCCGCTGTTTCTTGATGAGTGTCTTCAGTCCATAAGGGACTCGACCCTCCTGCCTAAAAAAATCGTCCTTGTAAAGGATGGATTGCTGCCCTTGGAGCTTGAGGAATGCATCCAAAAATGGAGCGGCTTGCTCCCCCTTCATGTTGTTGGATACGAGAAAAACAAGGGACTTGCCCACGCCCTGAACCATGGCCTCCAGTTCGTGGAGACGGAACTGGTGGCCCGCATGGACAGCGACGACATCTGTTACCCAGACCGATTCGAGAAGCAGGTGCTACAATTTGAGGTGGACAAAAAGCTTGTGGTTCTGGGTGCCGGAATCGAAGAATTCTACTGCGGCAAGGAGCTGGAGGCCAGCCATCACAGTATTCGGCTGTATCCCAAAAGGACGGTTCGCTCGTCAATGACCCTTTACAAGGGGACCCCCGTCGCACACCCAACCGTGATGATGCGGACGGCCATCCTGAAGGAATTTGGGTATGCAGAGTCTACGTGCTGCAACGAGGACATCGAGCTGTGGTTCCGCCTTCTGGCGGCGGGATACGAAATCCGTACCCTGCAGGCTCCGCTTTTGAGGTTCCGCATCACTGACGGCACCTTCCGCCGCCGCTCATTGGCAAAGTCACTGGATGAGTTTCAAATCTACTCAAGGGCGCTGCTTGATTTCAATGGCTTGCAGAAGGAGCATGCCTACCTTTTGTTCCGCCTTGCCTCCCGCTTGCTGTCGCCGGCACTCATCCGGAGGATCTATTTTTCCGGGAAACGCAAAAATTTGTTTTTGGAGGATTTGATGAGAATAAAGTCTGTGCATGGACAGGTTTTTATGAAGTCTGGGCATTTGTTCGAGGCATTGGTTGAATATGAGGAGGATGGAATCACCATGATAAAGGCCGTCCAGCTTGACTGCAAGTCGCAGAGCGACAATATTGTCGAGGTTCCCCTGTCAGAAATCCATTTGTACAGCTTGAGAAGGTCGACAGAAATTCAATTGTCGGTCTAAGGCCTCCCCGAGGGCCTCTCCCGCACCATCCGCCACGAGTTTGTGGACAGGGTG
>CALEFI010000022.1 GCA_937876905.1 uncultured Treponema sp. | reverse complement strand
GACACCATGGAAGATGATGACGATGTGCAGAACGTCTGGCACAACTGGGAGGAGTGATTTTCGGAGATAAATCTCCGAAAATCTAGTGGTAACTCGAAGTTCTCCAAACATTTCAGGGTGATTTGAAATCGTGATTTTGACGAGTTACGCTATATCTCACATTTTGCATAATTGAACTACGCTGCTACCACTCCTTTGTCAACAGATGGCAAAGGAGTGGTTTTTTATGTTAGCAAAACACTGTCTGCAAGAGTTCAAATTGGACTGTCAGCTCCGGCGGCTGTCTGACCGAACCATCAAAGGGTACTACAACAATACCCTGAACTTCCTGATCTACGCAGAGAAGCACCACGAGGTAACGGAGGTAGACGAGATCCGAACCGTCCACATCAAACACTACGTTCAATACCTCCTGAAGAAGAAGCTGTCTGCCAGCTACATCAACGGTATTCTCAAATGTCTCCGTGCCTACTTCGCCTTTGCCGTCCAGGAGGAGTATGTGTGTGCCAGCCCCGCCACCAAGGTCAAGATGCAGAAGGAGCCGAAGGTGCTGATTGAAACCTTCACCGATGATGAAGTGCGCTCCCTAGTATCCGCCTTTGATTACTCCACCTTCCTGTCTGCCCGCAATAAGATGGTGCTTGCCATTGCCTTTGACACAGGCGCAAGAAACACGGAGATCTGCGACATCAAGCGTGAGGACATCCGGGACAACGTGATCCTGATTCACGGCAAGGGTAACAAGGAACGCCATGTCCCCATCTCCCCTTACCTGCGGAAGGTCATGCTGAAATACGAGCGGATGCGGGACTACTACTTCGACGATAAGCAAGTCCACTACAACAACTACCTCCTCTCCCGCACAGGCCGTCCCCTGACCAAGGAGGCATTGGAACATATCTTCAATCAGGCCAACCAAAAGGCATCAGTACGAGAGAACATCCGCTGCTCTCCCCATACCGCCCGCCACTACTTCGCTCAAACCTGTCTGCGGAACGGTCTGGATGTCTACTCCGTGTCCCGGCTTCTGGGGCATGAGAACATCAACATCACGAAACGGTACTTGCAGTCCCTTGAGGATAAGAGCATCGTGGAGATGGCATCCCAGTCCACTCCCCTGTTCAATCTGCGGCTGTGACTGGACATCCTGAAACATCATCGTACATCCAGATACATCTTGGAATGTGATTGCACAGCTTACACGCATCTACGGACATCCCGCCACCCAAGGGATAATCTCTTGATCGATCTGCCATAGAAAAAAGTCCAAAGAAATAATCTAGGTGTTCGAACTATTGAACACCTAGATTGCTATAATATGGCCATAACAAGTGAGGAACACACACCTCCACAAATCAATCAGGGTTGCGACCTACCGCAAGGCCATAAGAGCCAGAAAGGAAATCACCATGTCTATCATCACCACCTCCACCGTCCGCTTCACCATCGACTTCATCAACAAGACCATCACCGGCACCAAGGCCAGCTTCACCAAGGCTGGCAAGGGCTTCGGTGCGGAGTACGAGGAGCTGGCAGCAAAGGTAGCAGCTTATCCCGACTTCAAGCTGGTTGAGAAGGAGCAGAAGCACAAGTCCACCAAGGCCAAGAGAACCTATGACGGTTTGGACTTCGACTTCATGGAAGCCTACATTGAGATGCAGGGTGATGCCCAGAAGCTGAAGAACGAATACGAGTCCGTCAAGCAGATGGCTGTGAACTGCGGCACTTCCAAGTATCCTATGACCAAGAAGTGGTTCCTGGGCAAGTTTGGCACCGAGGATCAGCCCTTCGATATGGAACAGGCACGCAAGGACATCACTGACTTCCGCATCAAGCAGGCTGAACAGGCAGCGGCCTAACCCACTACCCATCAAGAGAACAGGAGCATGATACATGGAAAAGTATAAGTTTGATGTCGTTTCCCAGACCCTGACCGTCACCGCCAACTTCGCAGACAAGATGAACGATCCCTCCAGCGATGAGTACAAGCTGGTGGTTCGGTTCCAGAGCGACTTCCCCAATCTGAAGATCGCCAAGAGAACCCACAAGTCTCCCAGCAAATGTACTTCCAAGGCTACCGGGGAAAAGTTCAACTGTAATCAGTTCAAGAACCTGACTTGTGATCGCATGGAAAAGTTCATCGCCGCACTGCCCAACAATGAAGCTTATAAGCGGGAATTTGAGTTCGTCAGATACACTGCTTTCAGTATTCAGACCAACGGCTATAACCAGGTACGAGAGTGGTTTGTGGCACAGTTCCCCGAGTTCCGCAAGAATCCTCTGTTCTATCTCGACAACGCCCCTGAAGTGGTGGACGGAGCGAAGTTCCTGAATGATGAGGCTGCGATTTCTGAAGCGAAGGCGGCGTGACGGAATATAGTCTGGCTGTAAATCGCACTGCCTCTATCGCAAACGATCATCAAGGCCGTCATCCAGAAGCAAAATCACACTTTACAGGATGTGCGGCCACCCCCCTGGCACAAAATTAATCCCATCTCATCCCAGAAAGACCGCCACCCGGTAATGTCGCAAGGCTCCCGTGTGGCGGTCTTTTTTGATTTTTTACATAATTTTTTGTATAATATATATGGAAGGTAAGGAAAAACAAAACTTCTTCCCAGAAAACAAGAAATCAAAAGGAGGGCTTTGATATGCCTGATTATACTGTACCTAATTAGAGAACGGTACGAATCCATCGTGAACGAGCCACGGCGAACTTCCTTGGAATCAAGAACGAGAATTGGCAAG
>CALEFI010000021.1 GCA_937876905.1 uncultured Treponema sp. | reverse complement strand
CCCGCTCCGCAAGGCCACACCACCACATTCCCGTATCCACAAAGACCTTTTCCGGTGCCTGGCAAACAGTGTAGATACCGCTGCGGCGGACAAAGAGGATGCGGTCGTAGGGAGTCACCTGGAGCAATTCCTCCCCGCCGGAAATGGCTGTGCCAAGGTAGCCCGCCTTGCCATCGTAGCGAAGGCTCAGGTCACGTTTTGCCACCTCCCGCACGTCCACGGCAGAGAACCGCTTGATTTCCGTCCGCCGCTTTGCAAGCTCCGGCTCAATATCCTTTAGGGTCTCCTCCAGCCAGGAAATAGCGTAGGCCACAAGGTTTTTCAGCAGCCTGGCAATCTCCTTGAGCCGCTTGTTGATGGCCACCACCTCCTGGCGGTTCTTGTTGATGTCGTACAAGGAGATGCGGCGGATGGGAATCTTCAACAGATGCTCCACGTCCTCAGCTGTCACCGGCCGGGTCAGCTCCGCTTTAAACGGCTCAAAGCCTGTCACCACCGCCTTGTGGACGGCAGCCTCGGTCTTCTCCTCCTCAATCCGCTTGTAGATTCTTTCTTCTATAAAAATACGCTCCAGCGTGCGCAGGTGCAGCTTGTCTTCCAGCTGGGAGCGCTCCAGCTCCAGCTCCCGCTTCAAAATGCCCACCAGCTGCTGACTGTGGTGGCGCACCACATCGCTGACGGTCATCACCTGGGGCATGTTGTCCTTGATTACCAGCAGGTTGCAGGAAATTGACTGCTCGCAGTCGGTGAAGGCGTAGAGAGTCTGCACCACGTCCTCGGCATAGACCCCCCGCTGGAGCCTGATTTCAATCTCCACCTTCTCCGCCGTGAAGTCGGTAACGGAGGTAGCCTTTATCTTGCCGTTCTTGGCGGCCCGCACGATGGATTCCGTCAGCCGCTCGGAATTGGAGCCAAAGGGCAGCTCCCGAATGACAATCCGTTTGGGATCCTTGGTGTCAAGCTTTGCCCGGGTGACAATCTTTCCCAGACCGTCCTGGTAGTCGGACACATCGATGAGGCCACCGGTGGGACAGTCGGGATACAGGTGGAATTCCTCCCCCTTGAGGCAGGCAATCTCCGCCTGAATCACCTCCTTCAGGTTGTGGCTGAGGATGTTGGTGGACATGCCGACGGCAATGCCCTCCGCCCCCGTCACCAGGACCACCGGCAGCTTGGCGGGAAATACCACCGGCTCCTTGTTGCGGCCATCGTAGGAGGGCACGTACTGGGTTATGGCAGGATTGTGGAGCACCCGCTTTGCCAGGGGCTTCAGGCGGCACTCGATGTAACGGGGGGCGGAAGCCCCATCCCCGGTGTACAGGTTGCCGAAGTTCCCCTGCTTGTCGATGAACAGCTCCTTGTTTGCCAGCACCACCAGGGCCGAGCCGATGGAGGCATCGCCATGGGGATGGTACTTCATGCACTCCCCCACTACGTTGGCCACCTTGTTGTAGCGTCCGTCGTCCATGGCAAACATGGTGTGGAGGATGCGGCGCTGCACCGGCTTGAGGCCGTCCTCAATGTCGGGGATGGCCCGGTCACGGATGACGTAGCTGGCGTACTCGATGAAGTTTTTGTCGAAGATATTCTTTATGTACATGCAATTCCCCTAGGCATCAATCTCCTCCAGCAGGTTGTTGACGATAAAATCCCGGCGGGAGGGGGTGTTCTTGCCCATGTAGAATTCCAACAGGGGCTGCACCTCCTTCAGAGCCTTCACCTCCACCGGCACTAGGTGCATGTCCTCTCCAATAAACTGCCCGAACTCCTTGGAGCCAATCTCTCCCAGCCCCTTGAACCGGGTCACCTCCACCCCCTTTCCCAGCTCCTTCATGGCGGCATCCCGCTCCGCCTCGGTGTAGCAGTAGCGGGTGTCCTTCTTGGTGCGGACCCGGAACAGAGGTGTCTCCAGGATAAAAATGCGGCCGCTAGTCACCAGCTCCTCAAAGAAGCCCAAGAAAAAGGTAAGCATCAGGTTGCGGATATGGAAGCCGTCGTTGTCCGCATCAGTGGCGATGATAATGCGACCGTACCGCAGCCCGCTGATGTCGTTTTCGATTCCCAAGGCTGTCATCAGGTTGAACAGCTCCTCGTTGCGATAAATCTCTGTCCGCCGCTTGCCGAACATGTTCAGGGGCTTTCCCCGCAGACTGAAGATGGCCTGGGTCATGGGATTGCGGCAGCCCACCATGGAACCAGAGGCGGAATCACCCTCGGTAATAAAAATCGTGGAATTTTCTCCCTTGGCATCCCCCAAATGGTACTTGCAGTCCTTCAGCTTAGGAATGTTCAGGGCAATCTTTTTAGCCGCCTCCTTAGCCTCCTTCTTTACGGCGTTCAGCTCGGTACGCAGCCGCTCGTTGGCGGTAATCTTCTGCTCCAGAGCCTTGGCGGAATCGGGGTTGCGGTGGAGCCAGTCGTCCACGGCGGCCTTGGTCTCGGACACAATCCAGGAGCGGATGTCCGTGTTGCCCAGCTTGTTCTTTGTCTGGCTCTCAAAGACGGGATCCTTTACCTTCACCAGCAGGGCGGCGGCAATTCCCTCCCGCACGTCCTCACTCTTGTACTGCTTCTTGAAGAATTCGTTCACCCCCTTCAGGAAGCCCTCCTTGAAGGCCGAAAGATGGGTGCCACCGTCGGAGGTTTCCTGGCCGTTTACAAAGGAAAAATAGGTCTCCCCATAGGCATTGGAATGGGTTACGGCAAATTCCAGCCGCTCCCCCTTGTAGTAGCCCAGCTGATAGAGGGCGGTTTCCGCCACCTCGCTGTTCAGCAGATCCAGCAGGCCGTTGTTGCTCACGTATTCCTGGCCATTGCACACCAGCTTGAGTCCAGCGTTCAGGTAGGCGTAGTTCCAAAGCCGCTTTTCCACAAACTCCAGGTTGTAGGCGTACTGACCAAAAATCTCCGTGTCCGGCTCGAATTCGATGTAGGTACCGTCCGCCACCTCCGGCTTCGTCTTGCCGTTCCGCTGGGACACCAGCCTTCCCTGCTGGAACACCGCCTCGGCACACTTGCCGCCCCGCACAGACAGCACCTTGAAGTAGGACGAAAGTGCGTTTACCGCCTTGGTTCCCACGCCGTTGAGCCCTACGGAAAACTGGAACACATCGTCGTTGTACTTGGCACCGGTGTTAATGATGGAGACGCACTCCACCACCTTCCCCAGGGGAATGCCACGGCCATAGTCCCGAACCTTCACCCGGCTACCGGCAATCTCGATGGCAATTTTACTGCCATTGCCCATGATGAACTCGTCAACTGAATTGTCTATTATTTCTTTTAAGAGAATATAAATACCATCGTTGCGGTTGGAGCCGTCCCCCAGCCGCCCGATGTACATGCCAGACCTGAGCCGGATGTGCTCAAGGGGACTAAGAGTCTGAATCTTTGACTCGTCGTACACGCTTTTTTTCTTCTCACCCATAGAATTGAGTATAGCAGAAATAAAGGATGTAGCCAAGACAAGGCATTGTCAAGAAATAAACTCCCCATCAAAATTTTACGGGAAGAAAACTGCAAGCGCAACACCTCCGAACATTACATTTCTTCAACTCCCGGCGACCTAAGAAACTGACACGCCTCCAAGCCAACGACTACACACTTTTCTTGCGGTTGGGATCAAAGAAATGCTTTGCGAACTCCTGGTCGTCATGGGCAATATGGGACAAGACCCATTCCCGCAAAAATGATGAAAACTCAAAGGCTGTCTGCTTGCTAGCCATCGAAAAGGAATTCAATACGTGGGTAATGCTGTCCACAAACTGCTGGTGGTACTGCTTGTGCTGCAGATACTTGGGATAATTCGTCTGCTGCATCATCCGCTCCTGCGCCACAAAGTGAGCCTTGGTATACTTCACCGACTCACGCAGGGCCAAAGCTAAAGAAGCCTTCCAATCCACCCCATCACCTCGATTACGCTGCATAAGCTCACTGCGGAACCTATTGCACAAAGCCGCCAAGTCCTTGTTCTGACTGTCCAGCATGGAAATGCCCATCTCATATTTCTTGTCCCATGGAACCCAGTCCATGGGTATCTGCATCTCATCTCCCATCACCAACCTCAAAAAGCATTAATTAGCACCTTGTTGCAAACGCATGTTCTTATAATAATCCAAAATGGGTTTTACATACAACTTGTCTTCACAGGCAACATGAGACAAAATCCAGTCCCGGAGAAAATCTAGCAAGGAATAGGCCTCCTGCAAGGTGGCAAGGTCAAAAGTCATCAGCTGTTTGGTAACTTCCTCTACAAACCGAATGTGCTGAGTTCTATGACGGTCAAAATCCTTGTAGTTGCAAGCCCGCATCAACTTTTCCTCCGTAGCAAAATGATCCTGGGTATATGCGGCCAACTCCTTCAAAGTGTGTGCCAAAGAGGCATGCCAATCCACCCCTTCCTTTGAAGAGAAATTCTTCAAGTCGTTACGGAGCTTGTTGCACAAATCCAGAAGATGACGGTGCTGCTTGTCGATGCCAGGAATGCCAAGTTCGTACTTCTTCTCCCACTTAATCCAGACATACTCCTCAACATTTTCTGTCTCACCATTCAAAACTTGGCCCTTGTCTTCCATACTCATTGCTGTTCCTCCTAAAACATTAGCAGTATATATATTTATCGGAAGCATTGACAGTTTTCAACTGTCAGCCACCGCCTGTGTCCGCCGATAATAGTCAAAAACACACTGTACATACAAGCGATCCTCATAAGCGATATGAGTCAGTATCCACTCTTTTAGATAGGCAGAGAATTCAAAGGCTGTCTGCAGGGAAGCATTGTGGAAGGAGAACAATACCTTGGTCAATGCATCCACAAACTCAACATGACATTGCTTGTGATGCGCCAAATTCTTGTATCCGGCAACCGTCAGAATCTTTTCCTCCGCCTCGAAGTGGAACTTGGTGTACTGCACAGCCTCCCTGAGAGTGGTTGACATGGCCACCTGCCATCCTGCACCCTCGTTGGCACGATGCTGCTTGAGCTTGTCATGCAGCTCATTGCACAAATCCACCAATTTCCTGTGCTGCTCATCAATTACGGGAATTCCCAAGTTATACTTGTCTTCCCATACAATCCACAGATTCTTGTTGTCAGCACTCTGATTCGCTTCCATAACACCTCCTGTCCCAATTCGCAGCGGAAGTCTTTGCTCCCGGCTGCTACGCACCTGCCCCCGTCTGCCTCAAGTGCTCCCTGACGCATTTGGAAAAGTGCTGGTCCTCATAAGCAATGTGAAACAGCACCCAGTTCTTCAGATATGATGCGAATTCCATGGCCGTCTGCAATGTAACCTTTTGGAATGCATTCAGAATATCGGTCACCGCATCGATGAATTCCTTATGGCAACTACGATGGAACTCAAGGTTTACATATCCTGCCGCCTGCATCAGCTCCTCTTCCTGAGAAAAATGCGTGTTCGCATACTGAGCCGTCTCCCTCAATGCCTCCGACAAAGCCTCCTTCCAACCCGGTCCGGCAGCATTTCCCCGTACAGCCAGCAACTCCGAGTGGAACCGATCGCAGAGAGCCACCAGCTTCCGGTGCTGCTCGTCCACCATAGGTATTCCCAAATCGTAACTGGAGTCCCACGACACCCATTCTGTATCCCCGGAACCCCTGATTTTCTCTGCCATCGGCAAATCCTCCTTTCCGCCGCAACGAAGCCCTCTCCCAAAGTGTGCGACACTGCACTAGCCAGGGGAATACATCCTTCGACTATATTCGACAAGACATTGCTGATACTGCCTGTCTTCATAAGCAATATGAGATAAAATCCACTCCTTCAGATAAGAGACAAATTCAAAGGCCGTCTGGAGGGTAGCAGTCTGGAAAGAACCCAAGATGTAGGTGACGGTCTCCACAAATTCCTGGTGGCATCTCCTGTGATACTCAAAATCCGGATAGCCGGCTGCCTGCATCAATTTCTCTTCCGCAGAAAAATGGGTCTTTGTATATTGCACTGTCTCCCTAAGCGCCTCCGACAAGGCATTCTGCCAACCTACCTCCTCGCTGGAACTGTATTTTATCAATTCCGAGCGAAACCTGTTGACCAGAGAAACAAGATGCTTATGCTGTCCATCTACCGTAGGAATCCCCAATTCATATGACTCATCCCAAGGCATCCACGCTGTCTCTCCATCATGTTGACTGGACATCGATGTACCGAACCTCCATTCTAAAAAATGCTATGACTAAGTATATCATAAGTTTCGGCATTTGTTAAAAATTTTTATTTAAAAAAACATCAGAATTTACATTTTAAATTCTTCTCCAAGATAAATTTTCCGAGCTACGGGGGATTCTAGGATATGATCCTTGGGGCCATGAGCCATAATTTGACCAGAACTGATGATGATCGCCCGGTCGGTAATCTCCAGGGTGTCGCGCACGTTGTGGTCTGTAATCAGCACCCCTATCCCCTGAAGGGAAAGGCTGCGCACCATAGTCTTGATGTCGCTTACCGCAATGGGGTCAATTCCGGCAAAGGGCTCGTCGAGCAGGAGGAATTTTGGCTCAATTGCCAAGGAGCGGGCAATCTCGGTGCGGCGGCGCTCTCCACCGGAAAGGGTGTAGGCCGGCTGGCTTCGGATACGTCCAATGTCGAATTCCTCTATCAGCTGCTCCAGCCGACGCTTCTTTTGCTCCAGGTCCAAGTCCCGTCTGGTTTCCAGCACCGCCCAGATATTCTGCTCCACCGTCAGCTTTTTAAAAACAGATGCCTCCTGCGGCAGATAGGAGATTCCCATACGAGCCCGCTTGTACATGGGCAGACGGGTGATGCAGGTGTCATCCAAAAAGACCTCTCCCATGGTCGGGCGGTAAAACCCCACAATCATATAGAAGGTGGTGGTCTTCCCCGCTCCGTTCGGCCCAAGAAGACCAAGAATTTCTCCGGTGGCCATGGAAAAATCCACACCCCGCACCACCTGCTTTTTGCCAAAGCTCTTATACAGGCTGTTGATTCTCAGCTGGTGGCCCCGATCTGTGGCCTGGGGCGGGCTCTTGTCTGTCTCCACCTAGTCCTCCTCTTCCGTCACTGTTCCCTGCACCCGTCCAATCATAGTTATCTCGTCCGTGTCCAGATTGAGCAGAATCTCCTGGGCCCGAAAGGTGTCATCACCCTGCACCACCTGGGGATTGCCCGTCATCTCCAAAAATTTTTCGTCCTTGCGGTACAGGGCAAAGGCACAGGTGGAAACACTGTCCTCCTGGGTCAGCTCCACCTCCACCTGCATGAGGGCAACTGCCGCCTCCTCCCGGTACTCTATGCGCTGGGCCTTTGCCACCACCTCGTTTTCCCGGTCGTCCAGCACCACGTTCTCGCTGAATACGGCAATTTTTTCCTCCCGGTCATATTCCATGATGCCGCAGGAAAAGGTGAGGCCATCCTCCTCCTGCACCCCCCGCACAGCCCCCTCCGCCTTGATAAAACGAAAGTCCTCGCCATACAGCTCGATTACATCGGCCTCTATTTCCATGGAGGCGGTCTTTATCTTTGCGCCACCTGAAAGCCTGGTATAGTCCTGGCCCTCCTTCATGGAGCCGGACATCCGCTGGGCACTGAATTCGATTATCTCCGGGGCATCCTCCTCCAGTTGCCCCTCCTTCGGGGCGGCCTCCTGACCAAGGAGATGCAGGACTGGAAGCAGCGGCCCCAGCAGGCAGGCAAGCAAGCGTCTCATGGAGCCGCTCCCTGTCCTTTTCCTTTCCGTGTGTAAATAACGCCGGAAACCTCTCCAGAAAACTCAAAGCTCCTGCTGACAGCACTGGCCGAAAATCCTGTTCCGCTCATCTCTATCCTGCTTTGCCCCTCCTCCGCCACTCTAGCCTCCTGAGCTTCCCCAGAGGAGGCAGCCTCAGGGCCGCCTGCGCCCTCCTCCCACCGACGCCGCCCACGCACAAGCTCGATGGCATCCGTCGCACTGGCAACAAGCTGCTCCTTCTTGCCGTCCCACCGCACCGAACGGGCACGCAGCAGCAGGTCCTCTTCCACAGAGTCAACGGACACGTTTCCCAAAAGGGTGTACTGCTCGTCATCGGGATTGGCGGCAATCATCTGGCAAAAGCCCTCTGCGGAAAGCTTTCCCTCCTTTGTGTAGGTGGAAAAAGAAACCTGGGCGGCATAAAACGAATCATCCTCCTGATACTGCTCCAGCCGCTGGGTTGCCAAACGCATGGTCATCCTCCCCTCCTCATAGCTTAGGTACTCCGCATCAAAAAAGACCAGCTCCGGGATGTGGGAAACCTCCGGCTCCTCCACCGTGTAGGTGAGGGAGCAGGAGACAAGGGAAAAGACGGAAAATCCCAGCAACAGGAGGCGTACCATTTATTTTTTCAGGGCAGCCGCCACAAAGGAGACAAACAGGGGATGGGGCTTCGTGGGCCGCGAGGTAAACTCCGGGTGGAACTGCACGCCCACTCCCCAGGGATGCTCCTGCCACTCGAAGGCTTCTACCAGGCCATCCAACGCGGTGGCGCTGACCACCAGGCCGCAGTCCGCCATGTCCTGGGTGTAGCGGCGGTCAAAGGCGTACTTGCTGCGGTGGCGCTCGGAAATCTGGCTGGTATCCCCATAGACAGCGGCCAGGGAGCCGGGCTCCAGCCGGATTGCGGC
Source organism: uncultured Treponema sp. (assembly GCA_937876905.1). GTDB lineage: Bacteria > Spirochaetota > Spirochaetia > Treponematales > Treponemataceae > Treponema_F. The sequence goes on along the minus strand of CALEFI010000021.1, from coordinate 18,488 downwards.
TGCTCCCAGCCGCATGAGCCCCGCAGAAGAGAGCCCCGCCTGCTCCTCCGGCAGACTGATGACCGGATGGGTGGAGCTCTGCATGAATTCCGTCGAGTCCGCATCCTGCCAGCCCAAAATGTTCCGGGCAACCTCAATGGCCATCAGCTGCATTCCGCTGTTGATGCCAAAGTAGGGAAGCTTGTGCTCCCGGGCATACTTCACACCGGCCAGCATTCCCAAAAAGCCCCGCTGCCCGTAGCTGTCGGGAATCAGCAGGCCGTCAATGTCCTGGAAAAACCGGGACACATCGCCTCCCGTCTCAAGGCTTTCGGCCTCAATCTTGCGAATCTCCAGCTTCACGTTGTGGGCATAGACGGCAGCATGGAGCAAGGACTCCCGCACCGACTTGTAGCAGTCGTCGGGAAAATTCTGGCGTCCCATCACTCCGATAACCACCCTGCCTTTCGGGCTGTTAAACTTTGCCAGAAAGTCCTGCCAGGGGCTCAAGTCCGCCTTCCTGTCCTCCAAGCCCAAGCGGGAAAGAATCTTTGCGTCCAGCCCCTGCCGGTACAATTCCAGCGGCAGCTCGTAGACCGTGCTGTTGACATCGATGGAGGTAAACACGGCGGAAGGCTCCACGTTGCAGAAGAGGGCAATCTTCTTGCGCAGCTCCTCCTCCAGTGGATTTTCCGTGCGGCACAGCAGGATGTCCGGCTGTATGCCGATTTCCTGCATCTTTTTTACCGAATGCTGGGTGGGCTTTGTCTTGAGCTCCCCGCCGAAGAGCATGGGAACCAGCGTCAGGTACAGGGAGAGGGCATTTCCCTTCCCCAGCTCCCGAATCAGCTGACGGGCGGCCTCCAGGAAGGGAATCAGCTCGATGTCCCCCACCGTGCCGCCAATCTCCACAATCACCACGTCGGCCCCGGTATAGCTTCCCACCGCCAGGATGCGGCGCTTGATCTCATCGGTGATGTGGGGAATCACCTGGACGGTGCGGCCATTGTAGCGCCCTGCCCGCTCGTTGCTGATGACCTCATTGTACACCTTTCCCGTGGTGACCGAGTTGAATTTTGTCAAGGACACATTGGTAAAGCGAGAGTAGGTTCCCAGGTCCAAGTCGGTCTCCGCTCCGTCCTCGGTGACATAGACCTCGCCGTGCTGACCTGGGCTCATATTTCCAGCATCCACATTGATGTAGGGGTCGCACTTCATCATGGCGACGGAAAGGCCGCAGCACTCCAGAAGGCTTCCCACAGAGGAAGCCGCCACGCCCTTGCCAAGGCTGGAGCAAACTCCGCCGGTAACAATAATGTACTTGCTCATGGGGCAATTTTCCCGCTATTGCCCGGTTTTGTCAATGGAGGGGAAAGAAGCTCAGCCACATCCCGGCCGCCTGTACCTGCCCAAAAATTCCCTTTCCTGCACAGGGCAACTTCACAATAATTGATTTTACTGATAGAATGGGTTTAAATGAGTTTGGCAAAATAAATTGTTGGAGTTCCTATGTCAAAAGATAAGGCAACATTTCGCATAGACAGGTCGGTTTTCTTCCTCGACATACGCATCGCCATTTCACTGGTACTCTTCCTGGCGGTCTCCACCCTCATGATTTTCGACATCATCCACCTCGGCAAATTCAACACACAGCGGACAATGCAGTTCGCCCAGGACCTGACCTTTCAGCACGCCGCCAACATCTCCAAGGAATTCAACACCAAGATGCTGAATGTCAGCATGATTGCCGACTCCCTGCTGCAGACCAACAGCACCGCAGCCTCCCGCCAGCTGGAGGAATTCCTTGAGAGGAAGACCGGGCTCAGCATCTTCAGCGAGCTGCACTTTGTGGGAATAGACGACATTCCCCAGGGTGCGGGTCTGTCCACCATCCGGCTTCCCGGCCATGAGGTGCATCTGCCTTCTGCCGACGACCTCCACGACGTCCATGGCTCGGAGCGCTCCTACATCACCACCGACAACCTGAACAGCATCTATTATGTCCAGCAGATTGCCCGGGAGGACGAGCTTCTGGGACTCCTTGTAGGCATCCGCAGCAGGAGCGACCTTCAGGACCTGGTGCAGCTGAAGGTGCTGAACAACGAGACGGTAAGCTGCATCGTGGACAGGAGCGCCAGGATGGTGGTGGCGCCCACCAACAGGCACCTGCCCGACAGTCTCAACCTGGACGACTTTGTCCTGTTCAAGGACACAGCGGACAACGCCACAGCCATCCAACAGCTGAAGGAGGATGTGGCCGGCCTGCGGACCGGAACCTATACCGTGAGGAATGCGAACAGCAACAGCCCCATCCTGATAACCTATACCCCTTTGGGAATAAACAACTGGGGATTGCTCACCTTCATCCCCGAAAACCTGATAGCATTTGGAGTCAATTCCTACATTCTGAGAACCTTTGCCATCGCCATCATTGTCATCTGCCTGTTTGGAGTCATCACCATCACCGCCTTCATATCATACAAGAACAACAAGCGGCAGATGGAGCGGCTGGCCTTCCACGACCTGGTGACCGGAGGGCTGAACAACGAGGGCTTCCACCTGCGGTTCAAGGAGATTGTCTGCAAGGCGCGGCCCAACACCCACTCAGTGATTCTGCTCAACATGAGGAATTTCAAGATAATCAACGAGCTCTACGGCAAGGAGAACGGAGACAGGGTCCTGCGGCACATCCACCATGCCATAGCGGACAACATGAGGACAGGAGAGTTCGCCGCCAGAATCAGCGCCGACCGATTCTTCATCTGCCTGCAGGAGCACAAGCAGGACACCATAGAGGGCCGCCTCATGTCCATCTGCCGGGAGGTCAACGCCTTCAACTCGGACATGGAGACCCCCTACCTGATGGAATTCCACTGCGGCGTGGTGATTGTGGACAAGCCCCACACCGACATCACACAACTGCAGGACCACGCCCTCCATGCCTACGACCAGGCTGTGCGGGACAACCGCTTCTGTGTGCTCTATCAGGACGCCTTTACGGAGCGGCTGCTGAAAAACCAGGAGCTGGACAGGCTGTTCTCCCCCTCAATCAAAAACGGTGACTTCAAGCTCTACCTCCAGCCCAAGGTGAACCTGGAGACGGGTGTCGTCTGCGGAGCGGAGGCCCTGGTGCGGTGGGTTCACCCGGAGAAGGGGCCCATCCTCCCCTCGGACTTCATCCCCCTCCTGGAGGGCAACGGCAGAATCTGCCAGCTGGACGTGTACATGTTCGAGGAAGTCTGCAAGGTGGTGCGGCGATGGCAGGAGCAGGGCCGCCAGCTCATCCCTATCTCCGTGAACCTGTCCCGCCAGCACTACTTCCACAACCCGCAATTCCTGGCCACCTTTGCCGACCTGGCTCAGGAATATAAGATTCCGCCGAAAATCCTGGACTTCGAGCTGACCGAATCAATCTTCTTTGACAACGACAAATTCTCCGCCGTCAAGCGGAGCCTGGAGGAGATGCACGAGCTGGGCTTCCTATGCTCGCTGGACGACTTCGGCGTGGGCTTCTCCTCCCTGGGGCTGCTGAAGGAATTCGACATAGACACCATCAAATTCGACCGCCAGTTCTTCATCGACGTGTCCACCCAGAAGTCCAAGACCATCCTGGAGAGCCTGATGGAAATGTCCGAGAAGCTGGGAATCAAGACGGTGGCGGAGGGAATCGAAACCCACGAGCAGCTGAACTACCTCAACGGGACCTGCTGCCACATGATTCAGGGCTACATCTTCTCCATGCCCCTGGGAATATCCGAATTCGAGCAGTGGCTGGACAGCCTGGAGAACCGGCGGCCGCCTGCGACAACACAAAAATAGCCTTCGGACGCAGGCCGATGCCAGCTGGAATAAGCGCACCCTGGCCACAAGTGTCGGGGCTTGTCCCCTCCACAAAAATAAAAAAAAATGCATGTTGCTTGAAAACCTCCTTATTATTATGATATAATATCAGGAAATATATCTGCTGGGGGTTTTCCTGTGAAAAGCATTCGATCCGTCATACTTACCCTGATTATAACTACCACAACCCTCTTGTTCCTGGCAGTATCCATCATCAACTACCAGAATTCCAAGAAGATGGTGTTGGAGCAGACCCATCTCCAGCTGGAGCACACCACCGGGCTCATGGCCACGGAAATCGACGGGTGGCTGGCACAGAGGGTGGCGGAGGTGGAGACCATGGCCAGCAGCCCCACCATCAGGAGCCTGGAGCCTGTGGCCATCAACGCCTATCTGGGACGTATGCTGGGTGCAAACGGCCCCCTGCCCGACTACAGCAGCTTTTGGATTTGCGACCTGGAGGCCAACTGGTATTCCCCGCTGGGAACCTCCGGCAATATCACAGACCGGGACTATTTCTGGGAAATCCTTGAAACCAAGCAGCCAATCATCTCGGATCCCCTCATCGGCCGGGCCGACGGACAGCTGGCAGTGGTTGTAGCTGTCCCCGTGGAAGTGGACGGTCAGATGCGGGCAATCCTTGGGGCCAACGTGAAGGTGGCTGAGCTTGCCAGCAAGATAAACAGCATCACCATCGGGAAAAGCGGCTTCTCCATCCTCCTTCAGGGCAACGGCCTAGTTGTGGTGGACAAGGACGAGTCAAAGATACTCAGCTACAATCCTCTTGAGGATCCTGCCAGTGCCCTTTTTGCCATACGGGAGCTCATGCTGGGCCAGGCATCCGGCATTGCAGACATACAGCATGGCAAGAACACCATGTTCATCTCCTTTATCAAGCTACAGGAGACCGGCTGGATTATGGTGTCCACCATCAACGCCGAAGAGTTCAAGGGGCCGCTCTACACACTGCTCAAGCAGGCAGGACTTCTCTTTGTCATTATGATTGTCATCTCCATCTTGGCCTTTTCCTACATCCTCAAATACGTGCTGGTAAGGCCCATCAGAACCCTGAACGACTCCATGCAGGAGCTCGTCAGCGGGGATGCAGACCTGACCCGCAGGCTCGACTTGAAGTCACTGAAGGAGCTGCAGGCCCTCACCAACAGCTTCAACCAGTTTACGGAGAAGGTGCAGGGCATCATCGGCGGTGTGCAGCTGTCAAAGGGGCGGCTGGAGAGTGTGGGCGACGAGCTTACCACCAGCACCCACGAAACCGTCTCCTCCATCAACCAGATTACCGCCAACATCAGCAAAATCAAGGGACAGATTTCCAACCAGAGCAACAGCGTCGTGGAGACGGCGGGTGCGGTAAACCAGATTGCCTCCAACATCCAGTCACTGGAGCAGATGATCCAAACCCAGTCCGCACAGGTTACTCAGGCGTCCGCCGCCATAGAGGAGATGCTAGCAAACATCCATACTGTCAGCAATTCCATGGATCACATGGCCGCCTCCTTCCAGACCCTGACCATAGACATCCAGCGGGGAAACGAAAAGCGCGCCGATGTGAACCAGCGCATCATGGAGATTGAGCGGCAGTCCCAGATGCTCCATGAGGCAAACAGCGTCATCGCCTCCATCGCAGAGCAGACAAACATGCTGGCCATGAATGCCGCCATAGAAGCTGCCCATGCCGGGGATGCCGGGCGGGGATTTAGCGTCGTCGCCGACGAAATCCGCAAGCTCTCCGAAACCTCCTCCGAGCAATCCCGCAACATCGGTACCCAGCTCACCCACATCCATTCCTCCATAGAGGATGTGGTCTCCGTATCGGAGGAGTCCAGCCAGGTGTTCAACTCCGTGTCCACCCAGATTCAAGAGACCAACACCCTTGTCATGCAGATGAAGGGAGCCATGGACGAACAGGAGTCAGGCTCCCAGCAGGTGGGAGAGGTCCTAAAGCTGATGAACGACAGCACGCTGGAAGTCCGAACCGCCTCCCAAGAGATGACTATGGGCAATCGCCAGATTCTGGGGGAAATCCACAAGCTGCAATCCGCCACTGAAACCATGTCCTCCACCATGGACGAGATGGACAAGGGAGCCGGAAGCATCCTTGAGCGGGGAACTATGCTGTCAGAAATATCCAACAAGATGAGCGCCACCATTGACGATATTTCCTCCCGGCTCAATCAGTTTAAGGCTTAGAGCCAAAAACAGAGGCCATGGAAGTTCCACGGCCTCTTTACTCAGTCCTCCTCAAGGACAAAATGCTCTTTGCCTACCCCGCACAGGGGGCATTCCCAATTGTCGGGAATATCCACAAAGGCAGTGCCGGGGGGGATTCCTCCGTCGGGGTCTCCCACCGCAGGGTCGTACACATATCCGCAAATCTTGCACACATATCTTTCCATAACAAACCTCCTGGTATTCTTTTCTATAAAAGATACCGATTTTATTGCCCCTGTGCAAACCAAGGCTCAAGAACTACAAATTCCAAAAACCATGAGGGCTCAGCGCACCAGCGCATCCAGCTCCGAATTAAGCCGCAGCATCTCCTCATCGTTGGGGCTGAGGGCCACCACCTGCTTCAAGTAATACTGGGCCTTGCGGTAGTCCTGCCGGTCAAAGTAATAACGGTACAGCTGGAACAGGGCTTCGCTGTTTCGGGGATTTGCAGTCAGACTCTGCCGCAAATCGGCCAGCTTATCGGCATCGCTGGTAGCCAGCAGGCTCCGCTGGTAATACAGGAAGCTTTTGAGCTGACTTGAGGCGCTGGGAAGCAAGCTTGCAATGAGGGAGCGAACCTCACCCCTGCTTCCCGCCGCAGCAAGGGTGCGTATATACAGCTCCTTTACCTCGTCGGAATCCATATACTGCTCATACAGGGGCTGAATTTCCCGCTGGGCCTCGCCAACCCTTCCCACACCAAGGCAGGCCTCCACGTGGAGCAGCCGACGGGCCAGATTCAGCGCACCGAACTCCATCAGCCGGGAGGTGCTGCTGTAGGCCGTATTCCAGTCCTTGCGAACAACAGCGTCCTCGGCACGGATAAAGATGGCGTCGGGATTGTCTGGGTCCTGGGCAAGGATTTCTTGGGCAAGCTCCCCCGCCGTCTTTCCCTGCACACGATTGCCGGTGATGGTGGCTAAATGGGCTGCAGCCAGCACCACCGCATCATCGTCAGGATACAACTCCAGGGCCTGCTCAGCAGTCGCCGCAGCAGCAGCGGCATTCTTGTTCCATTCGTACTGGAGGCGGGACCGGAGCAGCAGGTAGTCCCTAGAAATCTTGTCCACACGGGAATATGCATCCAGCAAGGAGACCGCCTTCACATAGTCACCCCTGTCCAACAGCACCTCAACCCGCAGCAAGATAAACTGGGCGTTGTCTGGCTCCCGCTGCAGCACCTGGTTGATGTAGCCTTCTGCCACCGTGTAATTTCCCGTGGCGCTGGCAATTTGGGCCAGAAGCTTCAGCACCTTTAGATTACCGGGGTATTTGGCAAGCAGCCCCTCGGCAACATGCTGCGCCTCCTCATACCGATACAGCAGGAAATTGACCTCCGCAAGGGCGTAGCCAGTCTCCAAGCAATTCTCATCCAAGTCCACCGCCCGGCCGAACATGTCCAGCGCAGCATCCAGGTCTCCCATCCGTTGAGAGAGGCAGCCCAAAAGGTAGCGGACCAAAACGGAGTCGGGGCGCATCTGCAAGCCAGTGGTAAGTGCGGCCTGGGACTGAGAATAGTAGTCCGACTGAGTTTGGGAGGTAAGCAGCACCAGGGAGGGCAACACAATGGTAAAGAAGTCGGTGTTGCCAGTGTTTACGTCATAAATACCCATTCGGGCAGATTCGATGGCCGCCGTGTAAGCATTCGGCTCGATGTCCGAGGGGACGGCGATGGTATTCTGCTCGGAAGGCCAAACTATGGACATGAGGGAGGAGGCCACCGCCACCAGCACCTTCTCTGGCTGGGTGGAAGGATTGCGAACCTTGGCGGCGGCCCGGCGGATGGAGGCAGGAGAGCCTATCTCCATGTCCCGCAGGATGCTCGAATCGGAAAAGGAGAAGAATCCCTGGCTCCTGTCCTGCTCCGGTACGAACAGAGGAGTGGCAGTGGCAGGCTCAATGGGCTGTGGCGGGGTTGCGGGGGCACCGGCGCAGGACATAAAAACCGCCAGGAGCAGCAAGCCCGCCAGCAGGTTTCCAGCACACCGTTTTTTGACTGGCGGCATCAGTTTCTATCGTCCAAATCGTTGAAGTCGTCATCCACATCCTCCATCTGAATGCTGTGCTTGTTGCGGACAAAGAACAAAACCACCAGGCAAAGACCAGTGGCAATCAAAGCCAGGGGCCACCAGCGGCTAACCAGACGCAAGAAGGGCTCTTGAATGATATTCATGGAAAACAGCAGGCAACAGCCCCCCAGCAGCATCAGGGCTACAGAGGGAATGGCGTAGGATGCCCGCATCCCCCGGTGGATGTAAATCCCGGAAACCAGCAGTGAAAGGCCACCAATCACCACGACGAGGGGCCACAGGACCTCCAGTGTATACGGAATGTAGTTAGTGTCGATAAAAAAGAGCAGGATTCCCATCATAGTGAGAAAGAGTCCTGAAAACATGACGGACTTGTTCCGCACCCTCACGATGGCCGCAAACAGGAGACAGCCTCCCAAGGCAGCCCAGACCAGATGCCGGAAGACGGATGGCCTCATTTCAATTTCGGCGGAAAGGGCCCCCAGAAGGCAGGCTCCCACCAGCACAAAGGCAATACCAGTTCCAAGGAGGATATTAACGGCTGGCTTTTGCTTGCTCTGATTCAAATTATGGTGTTCCGACACAATTCCTCCAGATACTGTTGGGCTGCGGTTTTCATCATAGAATACACTATGACGGCAGTCTTGCCAATAACTTATGACCATGATAGAATAAAAAAATGCTACAAACCATTGCGCAATTTTCGGCGAGACTCCTGTTGGGATTTTCCACAGGGCTGCTGCTCGCCGCAACCATAGGATGCGACTCCGCATCCGACTCGCTGCCAAGGACTCAGGAGCAGCTGTATTCCATTCTGGAGCAAGAAAATCTTCCCGCCGAGAGCAGGTATACCATCATCAACAGAATCACCAACAATATGCTGGCGGCACAGGACTACAACCAGCTGATAATCCTCCTCACCGGCTACGTGGAGGACAACCCGGAGGACATCTACAACGCCTACTGGCTTTTGATGACCGCCTACGTCTACATGCAGCTGGACGCACGTCCCATGGCGGAATACTACTTCGACCGTATCATCAATACCTGCCAGGATTTGGAGGTGCAGGGCCAGTCCATCCACTTCCTGTGCCTCCAGAACCTCATCCAAATCAGCCAGAATCCCGCCCACCGCATCGCCTACTTTAACGAGATTATCTCCCGCTTTCCCCACCAGGTGAACATCACCGAGCTCCACTACCGGCTGGCGGTGGAATACGAAAACGAGGGGGAATGGGACCTGGCCCTCAAAGCCTACTCCGACTTCCTGGCCCAGGAGGATGCCTCCTCCATCCAGATTGCTGGGGAGCCAAATGCCTACATGGATGCCCGGCAGCTGGTGGACTTCAACAACTCCCCAAAGGACTGGACCTTCGAAAGCCTTGAGGCCTTGGAGACGGCGGTAAAGCAAGCCATCACCGACTACAGCTACCAGGCTCTGGACAGGTACAAGTCCAAGGTGAACTTCTTCTCTATGTCCTGGCAGCAGGACACCTACGACACCAACAGCCAGAAGGATGTCTCCATGCGAGGCTTTATGCGGGGCAACAGAATACGCTACAACGAGGGGCTGGACGAGGCGTCAAACCCCAACGAGGCGTACCTGAAAACCTGGGGCTGGAACAACTACGTGTCCGTCTGGTACCTGTACTTCCGCAAGGTGAATTTTCCCATTGACCCGGAAATCCACGGTCGCTGGGAATGGGCGGGAGTCTACTACGGTGAGATGCTGTAATGAAACTCAATCGAGCTTCCGCTGCAACCCTTCTATGTTTTGGGGCTTTTCTGTCCTCCCCGCTCTGGGGACAGGAAAATCCGACAGCTCCATCCCAGCCCCCTGCAGCAGCTGCGTCGGCGCAGCCGTCCCCCAAGGCAGGGGCAGTCGGAAAGGCGAGCACCGACAGCGACGGGGAGGCGAGCCTTGGGGCCGATGGTACCGGGACAGCCAGCCCTGAATCGAAGGCCTCCCCATCGTCCGCCACGGACTCGGATCGTCCCCCCCGCAAGGAGCTGGACATCCACACCCCGGAGCATATCCACATTCAGAAATACCTTGACGAGTACCAAAAGCCCTTTGGGATACGGTGGCTCACCTCGGTGCTGGAGGCCGGTGCACCCTACCGTATCTACGCCCGCCAACAGCTTGCCCTCCACAACATGCCAGCCAGCCTGGAGTACCTGCCAGTGGTGGAGTCCGAGTACAAGGCATCCGCCAAGTCCCGGTCCGGCGCACTGGGAATCTGGCAGTTTATGGAGAACAGCATCCATCCTTTTATGGAAAAGAATCAGTGGGTGGACGAGCGGCTGGATCCTTGGAAATCCACCGACGCCGCCATACAGAAGCTACAGGACAACTACGAGATGTTCGGGGACTGGGCCCTGGCACTGGCCGCCTACAACTACGGTGCAGGCGGCCTGCAAAGAACCATCAAGGCGGCAGGCGGTGTGGACAACTTCTGGGACTTGGCCGACCAGGGACTTTTAGTCAACCAAACCACTATGTACGTGCCCAAATTCCTTGCAGTGGCAGAAATCGTTACCAACCAAGAGCACTACGGTCTGGAATTCCCGGAGGTAAGCGAGGAGGATCTGATTCAGTGGGACGAGGTTACTACCAAGCGCTCCGTCCCCTTGCAGATGCTGGCCAAGGAGATGAACCTGGACATCAGCATCCTGCGATTCCTCAATCCAGCCCTGATTCTGGGAAGGACTCCGCCTGCCATGGAGTATACCCTGCGGGTGCCCCTTGGAACCAAGGAGGAGGCCCAGCGTGCCATCAGTACCATGGTGCTCCCCTCCTACGAGCATACCTACAAGGTTGTCCAGGGAGACACCCTATGGGGCATCTCCCGCAGGTACGGGCTAACAGTGGCCGACCTCTGCGATGCGAATAACATAGAAGAAAATGCAATTTTGCCTATAGGGAAGACCTTGTACATTCCGATAATGGAATGAGGTGAAAGTCGTGAAACATAACTATTCTGGTACCGCACATCGCTTTTTTATAGGATGCCTCATCTTGTCCTGCGCTCTTTCAGCGCTCCAGGCCCAGTCTGTAACCTCGGAAAGCATGGTTGACTGGACAACAGGAACCTTTAGCTCCACCATCAGCCTGGACATGAACCAGGCGAACCTGTCCTTTCCCACGGGAAAGAACACGGCCCTCAACAGGATGAACAGCCAGCTTCCACTCCTGGTAAAGGACCCCCTGCTGGCACTGAAGGTGGACTCCAACAATATGCTCAGCGACCTGGTGGTAAGCGAGCAGCTTCCCTTTTCCAACATCAACGCAATCATAGAGGGTGGCTCCAAGTCGCCGGGAATCTTCAGTCAAACCGGCCTGGCCCTGAGCATGAAGCACCAGCTGGACATGACCAATATCGGCACCCTGATGATTAGGCACAGCCAGCCCTACAGCCCCAAGGAACCAATCCAGCAGGTGGCCAGCCGCAAATACACCGGCATCATCATCGATGCCCGCGGCACCCTGCCTGTTCAGGGAGAGTATGTGCAGGGCAATGTGGACCCCTGCTTTTTCCCCACCGTTTGGGATGACAACATGAACCTCCTCTACGAGCGGAACATGACCAGGGCCGCAATCGCACGGCAGGACGGCATTGTTCGCTACGACTATTCCGACGACGAGTCCCGCTACCGGGAGCGAGTCGGGACAGACCCGCTGAGAATCAAGGCCCGCAAGGTCTACGGCATCAACCGCACCGACCCTGTCATCTCCCGCAACGATGCCCTCAAGATTCTGTCAATCCCGGAGAACATCAGCCTGCTGAACGAGGGGCGGGTGGTGATTCTGCTGGACAAGGAGCGGCTCATCCACCCGGCCTCCGCACCCAACAAGGACGAGGCCTACTACGTGGCATTGCGTGAGCTAAAGAAATTCATCTATGACGACAAGGTCGAGGATGTGGACATTCAGGACGGCGGCAGGGGAATCCAGATTTCCGTGCAGAACCTCAAGTTTGCGGCCGACTCAGCGGAGCTTCTGGCTGACGAGGAGGGGCGGCTGGACGAGCTGGCGGAAATGATTCGGACGGTCATCTCCTCCCAGGAGTACACCGTTACGGTAGAGGGACACACCGCCAGTGTCGGCAAGCCCACCGGCGAGCTCAACCTGTCCATAGAGCGTGCCCAGGCAATCATCAGGGCCATGGAGCAGCGGGGCATCGACACAAGCGACTTCACCTACCGAGGCTATGGCGGAACCGTTCCCCTTGGAGACAACGATACAGCAGAGGGGCGGGCGATGAACCGCCGCGTGGAAATTATGATTCTTCCCAAGCAGATTTACATCCAGCGCAGCGACGACAGCGCCATTCCACCCGGCCAGTAACCGCACTGCCCCCTTGGTGGGGCAGGCCGCACCATCGTGCCTACTCCAGACTTGTCCTGCCCCTGCCGGACAAGTTTTTTTTGGTAAAAACGCATATTTCTTACGGTTTTTCCCTACAATACTTGCATGAAGCACTGTAGAGAAAAAATCCCGCCATCAGCCTTGCGGGTAGCACTGGACATCCTTTGGGAAGGAATGGTACCCTCCATTTCCTTGCTCACAATCCTGTGGAGTGCCGGCTGCTCCTTTGCTCCGGGGACGAGCTCTGCCATGGAGCTGCTGCCCGGCTGGGAAACGGAGACCATTGCCTTATCCCTTCCAGCCTACCCTACAGAAACCCACCCCCCGCTGGCAGGCTGGAAGCTTGTCTACCATCGGGCCGGCAGGACACAGACACGACATCTGGACAGCTGGGAAACATCAGTCCATCTGGACGTGGACAAAAACCAAGGCACGGCGATTCTCTTCTATCCGCTGACGGAGGTGCAGGGCAGGACCGTCAGCTTTTTCCATCCGGCAGGCTGCGTCTACCCCTACAACCGGAGGGCCACCTGGCAGGAGGGCTTCACTGCGGAAATCCTCTGGCAGCTGATCAGGTCGAGGGCCGCCCAGTCGCCATCCACCGTCCACATCCGCCAGTTCAACTGGCCCCGCCTCACCCAGCAATTGGACAGACTTGCACAGGACAGGCTGGCAAAGGGCAGGGTATTCAGCCCCTGGTTTGTGCAGGCGGAGGAGCTGAAGTCGGACATCGTGCAGGGAACAGCCACCTACAGAAGCCCTCAGCGACAATATCCCCTGGAGGAGGAAATCCGGCGGGAGGAGCTCACCTTCAAAGCCAAGGGCCACGGTAAGACCGCCCCACAGGGGTTCCAGCCTGCCGACAAAATCGGGCAGACACTCTATTACCGCTACATTCCACTGGGGGTGGTGCAAGAAAAGCTTGTCTTCCCGCAGAACATCGGCTACACAGTGCATGAGGAAAACGCCTTTTTGACGGGGAACCAGATACTGTCGGTTTTTACCAAAAAAAACCAGAAGCCAGTACTTGCCACAACGGACATTGAAAGGTACACTAATGGGTGATGAAACCTTTTACGCGCAGTGCCGCCGTCTTGCTTTGTATCAATCTCGTCGCAATCATGCTGACCCTCATCTCCTGCGGAAGCGGCCCAAAGCCACCGGAGATAACCCGGCTCAAGGCCCACCAGTGGTACTACTTTAACCACCGGGGATTTTATCCCGTGGACCTGCCGCAAAAGGCCCCGGAGGTGGCAGAAAGGCCCTGGACTGAGGCGGTGCGCATCTCAGCTGCGGGAAACAACACCTCGGACAACTGCGCCCTGGTAAACCGGCTGGGCATCCTAGACTTTACCACCGGAAAGCCGGAGCTGTTCCGGGACATCTTGCTCTTTGATGATGTGACAGCCGACACCCTCATCTTTACCGAGCACGGCCCCGTCTTTCACCTGTACAAAAACACCCACTTCAACCAACAAGGCGACACAAGCCTTCTGACCGCCCCAAGCCAGGCCGCCGACCTTCTTGAGCGCCCCCTGCTGGTGCGCTACGACCGCCAGCAAAAGCTCTGCACTCCCGTCCTGACCTACGGCAACATGGGCCTGAGCCCGGACTCCCAGCTCACCAGCATCATTCCCCACGAAGACCAGTGGATTGGAGCGGTAAAGACGGTACGAGACGATGTGGTAAGCTTCAAGTACCTTACCTTTCCAGCCTTGGACAGGGACGGCACCATTCCCGATGCCACCAGGGGGACCATTTCCACCGCCGAAATTGATGCGGATACCTTCCGGCAAGTCCAAAAGCCCACCACCTTCCTGAATGCACCCGCGCCCCTGCGGAAGCTCTTTGCCCAGGTGCCGGAAAGCTTTGAGTTCTACCTTTCCTGCCGAGAGGAAGGCAGGCTGGCTCCCGTCCTCTACGACAATACCAAGGCCCAGTCTCCCGCAGGTGGCTATCTGGCCCAGGGCTGGGGCTTTCTCTCCACAGCAGGAGCTGCCGCCCTCTTTTCCGACGGGACGGTGTACATCACCAAGTCTTTGCTGATGCAGGCAGAAAATCAAGCTGACCAAGACGCAAGCGGAACACCAACCGACATCGACGGAGTCATTGCATTCCGCCTGCCCAAGCTGCCGGCCGGCTTTTCCTATGGCGAGTTCACCATCCAGGGAAACACCCTCTACGCCGGCTGGGAGGAAACGGACTTCTACAAGACAGCCCGCAGCGGCTTCATCGCAGTGGACCTTTCCTCCATTGGATCCCAGCTGTAAGCAGCAAGGTGGACGGAAAGCAGGACGGCTCATTTAGCCTAAAACCTAAATCCTCCGCCCAGAATCAGCAGGGAGCCCTCCATCCCGACACCTGTCTCCATCATAAAAAAGCCCTTCCCTCCCCCAAACTGCACCCCAAAGGGTGTCAGCTGTATGGCGGGATAGAGAGCCATAGAATAATTCCCGAATCCAACTCCAACCGCCCCATACATTCGAACCGTTTTTGTTTGGCCATAGGTAAAGCGATACTTGAACAGTGCTGTCGGCAAAACCAAAAAGATATTGGCGGAACAGCCAATGGCATGACGGGGAGTGACATTGTAAAGATACTCAGCACTAAAGGCAGGAACCGCAAGGAATCCTATCGTTCCTGGAGGTCCCCAAGGGTTTGTATAGTCAAAGGTCCAAAAAAACCAAAATAGGGAAACAGTGGGTGCAGGCCCCAGCTTGAACTGGACTTCATGCCGATAGCTTGCCTTGGTGGAAGTGAGGTCTTCAGCAAGAATTGGTCCGCAGCACAGAATCGCAATAAGGACAACTCCAATTCTCCTCATTTTCATCCTCCTTTCCAATATTATATATTGCAATAATATAGAAGACAAGCAAAAGAAAATCAGCTTTCCCCGCAAAAACCCATATTTTCGCCGGATTCTAGCTTAATAATGGTAAAACAAAAAGCCCGGAGGAACTATACTGACCACAAGACAGGAGCCTGAAGGATTCAAGAAGTGGGAGGACCTGGACATCAGCGACGACTTCATCTTCACCCCTGTCATGCGGACAAGAGGCTCTGCCGCACCCTGCTGGAGATGATTCTGAAGGTAAGAGTCGGGGAAATCCACTTCCTCCAAAGGCTCCTGGTACAGGGACTTGAGGCAGAACTACGTCATCTTCATCTGCAAGTATGATTATACGAGAAAGAAACCTGCACAGACGGACTTTACCAGGGAGCTGGGCAACTCCATCTCAAGACTGAAGGAAGAGGAGGAATGAGAAACTCCTAACCCCAAATGCCGAAGGAAAGCGAAGCCAGCCCGCCCAGAAATTGCCACAGGATTCGATTTTACAACACAAAATCTGTACCAAAACCCGAATGTCACTGACAGCAAACACCTGCATCCCATAAATCGGTACAAAAAAACGCCAGCGGCTGAAATCACCTTCAGCTGCTGGCGTTTATATTCACCCGTAGAACAACTACAGGCCCTTACAGCTCCACCGAGTGCTTGGAAACATTTTCCCGCAGGTAGACGGCAAAGTCGGCGAGCTTCATCACCTGCTGCTGACGGCCATCACGGAAACGGACGGCAACAGTCTGGTCTGCCTCCTCTTTCTCGCCCACCACCAGCATGTAGGGAATCTTCTGGGTCTGGGCAAGGCGAATCTTGGCGTTCATGCGGTCGTTGCCCAAATCAGCCTGGACACGGAAGCCCTCATCCTCCAGCGTGGCCGCCACCTGCTGGGCATAGTCGTTGAAGGCGGGGGCCACAGGAATCACCACCACCTGCTGGTAGTGGAGCCAGGCGGGGAAGGCACCGGCAAAGTTTTCGATGAGGATGCCGATAAAGCGCTCCAAGGAGCCCAGCACCGCACGGTGCAGCATCACGGGATTGTGCTTGGCATTGTCGTCACCCACATACTCGGCGTTGAGGCGATCTGGGGCGGGCAGCTGGAAGTCAGCCTGGATGGTGCCGCACTGCCACTCACGGCCCAGGGCATCCACCAGAGTGAACTCCAGCTTTGGGCCATAGAAGGCTCCCTCGCCAGGCTGCAGGGTGTACTCAAGGCCCGCCTGGGTGCAAGCCTCCGCCAGGGCTGCCTCGGCCCGGTCCCAGGTGGCGTCATCACCGACACGCAGCTCTGGCCGGGTGGAGAACTTCACAGAAATCTTGTCGTCGCCAAAGCCGAAGTCCCGGTACATGTCCTTCAAAAGGTGGCAGAACCTCTGCACCTCGCCGGGAATCTGCTCCTCGGTGCAGAAGATATGGGCATCATCCTGCACAAAGCCACGGACACGCATAATACCGTGGAGGGCTCCAGAGGCCTCGTTGCGGGTGCAGGAGCCGAATTCAGCCATACGCAGGGGAAGGTCCTTGTAGGAGCGCAGACGGCTCTTGAAAATCTCCACGTGGCCGGGACAGTTCATGGGCTTGAGGGCAAAGAGCCGCTTTTCGCTTTCGGTAATGAACATGTTCTCCTTGTACTTTGCCCAGTGGCCGGAGCGCTCCCACAGGGAACGGGGCATGACAAAGGGCGTGTTCACCTCCACATAGCCGTCCTTGCGGATTTTTTCCCGCACATAGTCACGAATAATTGAATAAATCATCCAGCCGTTGGGATGCCAGAAGATTTCACCAGGATTGTCCTCGTCGATGTGGAAGAGGTCCAGCTCACGGCCCAGCTTGCGGTGGTCACGGCGCTCAGCCTCCGCCAGCATGTCCAGATACGCCTTGAGGTCGGCAGGCTTTTCCCAGGCCGTACCGTAGATGCGGGTCAGCATGGGACGCTCCACATCACCCCGCCAGTAGGCTCCCGCTGTCTTCATCAGCTTGAAGGACTGGGCGTTGATTTCCTTGGTGCTACAGACATGGGGGCCACGGCACAGGTCCGTAAAGTCACCCTGATTGTAGATGGAGATGGTGGCATCCTCCGGTAGCCTATCAATGAGCTCCAGCTTGTAGGGCTGGTCGGCGAACATGGCCCTTGCCTCCTCCCTGGAAAGCTCCTTCCGCTGGAATTCCTTGTTGCTGGAAAGAATCTTCCGCATCTCCTTTTCGATTGCAGGCAAATCCTCCTGGGTGATGGGGCGGGTCAACTCAAAATCATAGTAAAATCCGTTCTCGATGGAAGGCCCGATGGCCACCTTGGAGCCGGGAAACAGCTTCAATACAGCCTCCGCCATAACGTGGGAGGTACTGTGGCGGATGGTTTCCAACCGCTCCCTCTGCTCAACAGTCATATCTTTTTGCATGACAGACATAATCACCCCTTTTCAAAGTCATATTTTTATAGAAGATATATGCCTTGGCCCGCTGTGTCAAGGGAGCCAGGAGCGAGAAACCCACCTCTCGCTCCCAATGTCCTGCCGCCAGCTTTTCATACATCCTGAACAGCTCTGCCACAATCTCACTTTCGCCCATGTCTTTTGCCAATTCGTAGGACTCCATCACCACCCGATCGTTGGCTTGATGGGTTTCACCGAGCCATCAGGTCATTGTCAATCATTCCTTTACACTGTACAAATGATATTGTATACTAATCCTATTGGAAATGCCTGAGTTCAGGCGGCCTCTCCCGAACTCTACCAACGGAAGTTGGAATACTAGATTGAAGGAGGCTTGCGTATGACAGCTGATTTTGTCATTGGTTTGGTGACTTGTATCGCCACTGTGGCAGGAACTGTTATCGCTGCTCTTTCCTACCTGAAAGGTAAAGATAAAGAGTAAAAAAACAGCCGCCACGAAGTCTGACCACTAGTGACGGCTATTGCTAAACCAAGTGGAGACGACCAAATGAGCTTGGGCGTTTCCTCTTTTTCAATATAGCATAAGTAATTTCTTCCGTCAAATGTTATTGCCACACGGATTCGATTTTGCTACGCAAAATCTGAAAAAACACAGGTCTTTGCACAAACCCAAGGGTTTGTGCTTTGTTTGAGTGAGCTGCGTTTTTTGCAACGTAGTTTCTAGCAGCTGCGAACAAATCCGCTTGTCTTCGCTACCTCCCCTCCACCAGCTTTTCATACATCCTGAACAGCTCTGCCACAATCTC
>CALEFI010000020.1 GCA_937876905.1 uncultured Treponema sp. | reverse complement strand
TATGCGAGAGGTCGTGTCGAGGTATGCAAACCTCGTCCAGAAGAACGGCAGGGATTGGGCCTGCTGTCCCTTCCACAACGAAAAGACACCCTCCTTCAGCGTGGTTCCCGGCAAGGGCATGTACTATTGCTTTGGCTGCCACGAGGGGGGGAGCGCCGTGGACTTCGTGAAGAGTATAGAACGGCTGTCCTATCCAGAGGCCATCATCTTCCTGGCGAACCGCTTCGGCGTTCCCGTCGTCTACTCCGGGTCCACTCCTCGCCAGCAGGAGAATCCGCTGAGGGACCAGTTCATGGACCTCTACACCCGTGTGGCCGGCTCCTACCATTATTGCCTTCTTTCCACCGCAGAGGGGCGACCCGCCTTGGACTACATTCTTGGCCGGGGAATCACTATGGAGACCCTGCAGAGGTTCCAGCTCGGCTACTCCCCGGCCAATAGGTTCTGGCTGCGCTCCTTCCTGCGTGGCAAAAGCTATAGCGACGCCTTCCTAGACTCCTCCGGCCTCTTTTCCAAAAAATATCCTGAATCATCGTTTTTCTCTGGCAGGCTCATGTTCCCCATCTGCGACCGGCAGGGACGGGTAGTAGCCTTCGGAGGACGACTCCTGTCGGGGGAGGGGCCGAAGTACATCAATTCCGGGGACCTGGCGCAGTACCACAAGGGGAGGACACTCTACGCCTTTCACCATGCCCGCCAGAGCATCCGCAGGGAGAAGGCGGTCATTTTCTGCGAGGGGTATATGGACGTGCTGGCCTACCATCAGTGTGGCCTCACCCATGCGGTGGCTCCCTTGGGCACGGCCCTGACCATGGAGCAGGTGCAGCTGGTGCGGCCCCTCGTGGAGCAGATCTATCTCTCCTTCGACTCCGACCGGGCGGGAAGGGAGGCTACCAGGAAGGCCATCCTGCTGTGCCGCCAGGCCGACATCGCAGTCCGGGTCATCTCTCTGGAGGGAGGGAAAGATCCCGCCGAGATTATGCTTAACTCAGGTTCTGAAACCTTGACAGGATTGGTAAATAATGCTAAAATAGATGGCGACTATTTATTGTCGATTTTGGCGACAGAGCACCAGATTGACTCCCCGGAGGGCAAGGCAAGGATGGCGTCTGCGTTCTTTCCATACATTGATGCATTAGGGTCGGACATAGAAAGGGAGTCATGGCTAGCCCGTCTGGGTCGGAAGTTGGGTCTGGACACAGAGACTGTGCGCAGGGACTTTTCCCGCCGAGGTGTAGCCGAGGGTCAATCCATTCTTTCCGAGGATTCGGATAAGGAGGTTAGGTCGCCTCAGATAAGAATGAATGCGGAACTTCGTGCCGTCCTTGCTGTGGTAGCGAACCTCGACGCCTACGAGCTAATGAGGTCGAGTCTTTTACCGGAGGACTTCGAGGATCCGGTGGCGAGGGAATTGTTCATTATACTGGAAGAATGTTATAGAGAGGGCCCGATTCTCCATGGCAGCGTGCTGGCAAAATGTAGTAACGAGCAGTTAAAAAGTCTGGTTGCTAGGGCTGTGGCCTCTGGAGAGTATGCTGGGAACTATGAGAAGGTTATCCAAGATAGCATACAGCATGTACGGAGGAACAGCCTCGAGCGCAGGCGGACCCGCCTGTTAAACAAAATCCGTTTGCACAGTCTTGCCGCCACTACCTGTGAGGATCGGAGGCTTCTTGACGAGTTGATTTCGGAAAAGATGAACATAGACTATGAACTAGATGATAAGGATGGGCGCTGATGGACGAACTGGATTCGGCTATTGAAAAACTCATTGAGTACGGCAGGGCCAAGCACTCCATTTCCTGGGACGAGTTGAGCGGCATGCTTCCCCCCGACATACTGAATTCCGACAAGATGGAGGCCGTCCTGTCGGAGCTGGCCAAGAACAACATCCAGCTTGAGGACGACTCCGATTTGGACAAGGCCGACGAGGAGGATGCCTTTGTCCTGGAGGCAGACGACGACGAGCCGCCAGCTCCGGACGATGATGCCCAGAAGGCCATCGAGGAGGACAACTCGAAGAAGCGGCTGGTGTCCGGCGACAAGGAGTCTGCCGGGGACGACCCCGTCCGGTTGTACCTTCGGGAGATTGGCAAGGAGAACCTGCTCACCGCAGAGCAGGAGGTGGAGCTCTCGAAGAAGATGGAGGATGGCGAGAACATCATCAAGGACGTCATCAAGCGGTCCGGCATCCTCATCCCGGAATTCTACAGCATTGGCGTGAGGGCATTCTCCCGTGTCGATATGCAGCAGCCTGGTCGCAATAGAAAGGAGATCAACGAGGAGATGACGGAGAAGCGTCGCCTCAAGACCTGCTACAGCGAGTACATCAAGCCAGTGTTCGCCGACATGAAGGCATACATGCAGCTGAAGCGGCAGCTGTATGAGTCGGACCAGACGAACCGGATTTTCGGGGATTCCCGTCTAGTGGCGCTCCGGGAAAAGATAATGGTCTCCCTGCAGAACGTGGAGATCCAGTCCGAGGAGATAGAGCGCTTCTCGTCCCGCTTCCTGGACGCCACGCACCGGATCGGGGAGTACCGCAGCCGCCAGGACAAGAAGGCAAAGGAGTTGCGCATCAGCGACTTCGGCGACCTTCGCAGCCTGGGCAAGCGCATCGCCATGAAGTCCGAGCGGGCAAAGCTGGAGGAGGACCTGGGCATCTCGGCCGACGAGATCCGGGAGATATATACCCAGATACAGAAGATCAGCCGCAAGCTCAGGAGGCTGGAGTACGAGTTCGAGAACGAGGTGTCCGAGATCATCTCCATGTCCAAGGAAATTGACCGGGGGCGCCGCATGATGAAGGAGGCCAAGAACCGCCTCATCAACGCAAACCTGCGCCTGGTGGTATCCATCGCCAAGAAGTACACCAACCGCGGCCTCCAGTTCTTCGACCTGGTTCAGGAGGGCAACATCGGCCTGATCAAGGCGGTGGAGAAGTTCGAGTACCGCAAGGGCTACAAGTTCTCCACCTACGCCACCTGGTGGATCCGCCAGGCCATCACCAGGAGCATCTCCGATCAGGCCCGGACCATCCGGGTTCCCGTCCACATGATAGAGCAGATCAACAAGGTGGTGCGGGAGTCCCGCCAGCTCATGCAGAAGTTTGGCCGGGAGCCCACCGACGAGGAGATTGCCGTGCAGCTGGGCTGGCCGATAGCCCGGGTGAAGCAGGTGAAGAACGTGGCCAGGGAGCCCATCTCCCTGGAGACTCCGATAGGGGAGGAGGAGGACTCCTCCCTGGGGGACTTCATCGAGGACAAGGACGTGGAGAACCCCGCGTCCAAGACCGCCTACACCATGCTGCAGGACCACCTGCACAACATTCTGGCCACCCTGCCGCCCAGGGAGCAGGAGGTTCTCAAGATGCGGTTTGGCCTTGACGACGGCTTCTCCCTCACGCTGGAGGAGGTGGGGCTCTATTTCGATGTCACCAGGGAGCGCATCCGGCAGATAGAGGCGAAGGCCCTCCGCCGACTGCGCCATCCCCGCAGGGCCCGCAACCTGCGGGACTACATGGACTGACAGGAGGAGTGTCCGGCGGCGGGAGCCCTCCCGCTGGACATTCGGCCGATAATGGGATATAAATTAGGTTCAGTACAGCTTTATGAAGAGGGGATTTGCTCATGAATATGGCGAATGTGTTCGACCGGTTCAAGGCGCTGCAGGATATTCTCGCCGAGAAGTACGAGATCGAGTCAAAGATAGAGAATGCTCCCGAGGACCTGGACAACCAGGACAAGCTTCTGGTTCGCATCAAGGAGGAGTTCATCAACATAAATGCGGCCTACGAGGAGGCCAAGGCCAGAATCTCCCAGCTGAAGTTCGACCTTGACCAGACCGTGGCCGCGCGGGAACGGGGGGAGAAGGGGATGGACGACATCACCACCCACCGGGAGTATGAGGCCCTGGACAAGGAGATCAAGGATGCCTCCGAGAAGGAGAGCCAGTTGAGGAAGGAGCTGCAGTCGGAGGAGCGCCACTTCGAGAACCTGTCCGACCAGATGAACAAGAAGGAGAGGGAGCTTGAGGTGAACCAGGCCGAGCTGGACAACATGCGCGCCTCCTGCGCCCGGAATGTGGAGGCCTACCAAGCCGAGCTGGCAGCACTGAAGGCTCGGGAGGACGAGATAATACCGGACCTCGACCCCGAGATGATATTCAAGTTCGAGCGCATCATCCGCAGCAAGCAGAACAGGGGGATTGTGGCGGTGAGGGGCAAGGTGTGCGACGGCTGCCACATGATTCTTCCCGCTCAGTTCGCCAACGAGGTGCAGAGGGGGGAGGAGGTCATGTTCTGCCCCTATTGCAGCCGCATCCTGTTCTACCAGGAGCAGGAGGAGGACGAGGAGGACTACTCAAGCTTTTCGGATGCCGGAAGCCTTGTCGACGTGGACGGAGAGGACAGGGACTCCGACGAGTACGATGAGCTGGAGGATGACGAGGATCCGGACGAGACGAAGGGTCTTGACCTGGAGGGTTGACGTTGTGGTTTTGGCAGAGGATGCATGGTCGCCGTCCCTGCGGTTCGTCCAAGGGCCGCTGGGTCGGAGGAAAGTCCGGGCTCCTTCGGAGAAGATGCCGGTTAACGACCGGGGGTGGCTCTGGCGACGGAGCCGCCACAGTAGCGCAACAGAAAGCAAACCGCCCCGTCTTTTCGGGGTAAGGGTGAAAGGGTGGGGTAAGAGCCCACCGGGCGTCCGGTGACGGATGCCGCACGGCAAGCCTCATCTGGAGCAAGGCCAAGCAGTAGCCGACACTCCGATACGAAAGGGTTTCCTTTCACGGCTACGGGTAGGCTGCTTGAGATGCGGGGCAATCCGCATCCCAGATAGATGACCATGCCTGGCATGGCCTTTGGCCACACCAGGCGACAGAACCCGGCTTACTGCATTCTCTGCCTTTTTTTATGGGGAAAACTGGGTGGCACAGAAACCGACTACAAGGACACAACAAGGCGTCGTTCGCCGCAAGAGCCGCTTGCTGAGGAGGCTTGCCGTCTGCCTGGCCGTGCTGGTCCTGTCCTCGCTTGCCGCCGTGCCAGTACTTCATCTTGCCAGGGGCGGGCGGGAGTCCTCCGTACGGATGGGGCAGGTTGAGTCCCGGTGGAGGCAGGGTAGCTACCAAGAGGTGTATGACATGACGGGCATCATGCTGGATCAAGATCCCTTCCACACCATGGCCCTGGCATACCGCGGCTACTCCGGCTTCTACCTTGCCGTCTCTCAGACGGACACAGCCATGGCGCAGGCCTATCTCGACGAGTCCATCAATGCCCTGCGGGTCGCCGCCCTGCGCAGCCGGTCTAGGGCCCGCTCCCAGGTTCACTATATGCTGGGGAAGGCATACTTCTACAAGAACACCCTCTCCGCCTACCACTACTACACTGACCTGGCCATAAAGTACCTTGTCCTGGCAAGGGAGGAGTCCTACGAGGCTGACGACATCCCGGAGCTGCTGGGCCTCAGCTACGCAACCCTGGGGATGACGGAGGAGAGCATCTCCGCGTTCACGGAGGCCCTGCTGGTGCGGGAGTCCGATGTCCTCCTGCTGTCCATAGCGGAGCAGTACTACAAGAACGGTCAGTTGGCCGCTGCCAAGGCCTATCTCCACAGGGTTTCAACCACGACGGCCGACGACTCCCACCGGCTGCGCAGCAAGTCCCTCCTGGGCCAGATATACTTGGACGAGTCGAATTACGCCGAGGCAGAGCGGGAGTACCGCTCCATGCTGGAGATAGACCCGAATTATGCCGACGCATTCTATGGTATCGGTGTAGTATACGAGAGCCGTGGCGAGCTGGTGCGGGCCCGTTCGGAATGGAGGAAGGCCCTCCGCCTGGATGTGGGACACCAGGGCGCCTTGACGAGGCTTGCAGAGAATAAATGATTTGAGGAGAAATAAGCATGGCATTTTTTGATAGGTTTTCCACGGACATTGGAATTGACTTGGGCACCTGCAATACGTTGATCTACGTGCGCGGGAAGGGCATAGTTGTGAACGAGCCGTCCGTTGTGGCGGTTGAGCGGGGCACCAACCGTGTGGTGGCTGTCGGGGCGGAGGCCAAGCGGATGCTCTGGAAGACGCCTGAGACCATCACTGCAATCCGCCCCCTGAAGGATGGGGTCATCGCTGACATGGCCAGCACGGAGAAGATGATACGCTACTTCATCTCCAAGATCATCCCCCGCCACCAGGTGTTCAAGTCCACCCGCATGAAGATAGGCATCCCTACCTGCATTACCGAGGTGGAAAAGCATGCCGTGGAGGAGGCCGCCGTCAAGGCCGGGGCGAAGGAGGTGGAGTGCATCGCCGAGTCCCTGGCCTCCGCCATCGGAGCTCAGATTCCCATTGACGAGCCGGAGGGTCACATGGTCTGCGACATCGGCGGCGGCACTACGGAGGTCTCGGTGATCTCGCTGGGAGGCATGGTGGTGACCAACGCCATCCGCCTGGGTGGAGACGAGTTCGACGAGTCCATTGTCAAGCACGTCAGGAGCGTCCACAACCTGATCATCGGGCAGCAGACGGCAGAGCGGCTGAAGATTGAGATCGGGAACGCCGCCGCCGACAAGAGCATAGAGAAGATGGAGATCAAGGGCACGGACGCCATCACCGGCCTTCCCAGGCGGCTTGAGATTGACTCCGTGGAGGTGCGGGAGGCCCTCAAGGATCCGGTGACCCAAATTGTGGAGGTCATCAAGCGGACCCTGGCCCAGACTCCCCCGGAGCTCTCCTCCGACATCATCGAGAACGGAATCATCATGACCGGGGGAGGCTCCCTGCTGAAGGGGCTTCCCAAGCTGATCTCCAAGGAGACGGGTGTTCCTGTGCTTCTGGTGGACAACCCCCAGGAGTGCGTGGCCATCGGAGCAGGCAAGGCCTTCGAGCTGTTCAAGGACATCTCCTCCGACAGAAGCATCTACGACAACCTCAACAATTAGGTGGACCCATGGCCCTTCGCAAACTCCAGGTCCGCATCAGACCCCCCCTCTTTGTGCTCATCCTGCTGGTGCTCGTGTCGGGTGTGATGCTTGCCCTC
This sequence comes from uncultured Treponema sp., assembly GCA_937876905.1. Classification (GTDB taxonomy): domain Bacteria; phylum Spirochaetota; class Spirochaetia; order Treponematales; family Treponemataceae; genus Treponema_F. The sequence continues at coordinate 17,008 of CALEFI010000020.1, read as the reverse complement.
TCCACCGGCGGCTTCATCGTGAACTTCAAGGCCCTAGGCTTCTCGCTGTTGTCGTCACTGCAGAAGGGCACGAGGGCCGTATACTCCGGCATCACCGGGGCTGTCTCCGCCGTGCAGGAAATACGGGTGCTGCGGGAAGAATACCAGAGGCTGGTGGAGCGGCTTGAAAACTACGAGTACATGCAGCAGACAAACACCGAGATGCGGCGGGAGAACGAGCACCTGCGGGAGCAGTTGGAATTCACCACGCAGTTCGAATACGAGAGCCATCCCGCCCGCATCATCGGACGGGATCCCAACAACCAATATCCCTTCCTCACCATAGACAAGGGGAGCCGACAGGGGATACGGAAGAACATGCCGGTAATCGCCGTGCAGAATGGCTCCGTCGGCCTGGTGGGGAAGGTGCTGCAGGTAGGGCACACCACCAGCATGGTCATGCCCGTCTACGACTATGAATGCAGCGTGTCGGCCCGCATCCAGAGCACGAGGGACGTGGGGCTGGTAAGCGGCCTTGGCTGGGAGGACCGTCCCCTTTCGATGAGGTACATAAAGAAGCGGGTCCTTCCCGACCTCCAGTACGGCGACCTGGTGGTAACATCGGGGGAAAACGGGAACTTCCTCAAGGACATTCCCGTCGGATACATCTCCACCATAACGGTGCAGGACTACGACTCCTCCCTGAGCATCGAGCTCACCCCCGTCGTGGACTTCGGTCGGCTTGAGACGGTCATCGTGGTGGACATGCGGGAGCTGAACACGGAGGGAGGAGCGACTGGGGGTGATGCCTCATGATACGCAGGTGGCTGGTCATCTTCGCTATGCTGCTGGTGTCCGTCCTGCTGGAGACGGCCCTGCTTTCCAACATTGTCTTCCTGCCAGCCGTCCCGGACCTGCTCCTGCTGGTCGTCCTGTACATCGCCGTGTTCGGCGGCTCCCTGTCCGGAGAGGGGGCGGGCTTTGTGTCCGGACTCCTGCTGGACTTCCTGACCGCCGCCCCGTTGGGCCTGAACTGCCTGCTGCGCACGGTGCTGGGCTTCCTGGCCGGACTCTTCCGTGACCTGCTGAATGTGTCGGGGGTCCTCATCCCGGCGCTCCTGGCCATGGCAGCCACCATTGCGAAGGCCCTTGTCATAGAGCTCATATCATTTTTCTTTCCGTCCGGAGTCATTACCTACGACATGTTCTCCTTCGGGTTCGGGATGGAGCTGCTGCTGAACTCGCTGCTGGCGCCGGCGGTGTTCTCCTTCCTGTCGCTGTTTTCTAGTATCATTGTAGATGGAAAGGAGATGTCCCGCAAATGAAAGTCAACGACCTGAAAACAGACACCTGGAAAATCGAAGGAAGATATCTTAGTGGATGAACTTCTGGGGGAGTCCCTGAACAAGGACGCGAAGCTTGTCGTCCTCGGCCTGCTCATCGTCATATCCTTCGCCCTGTACACCCTGAAGCTCTTTTCGATGCAGGTGCTGGAGGGGGCGGCCTACCGCCAGCAGTCGCAGGACATCTCCAGCCGAGTGAAGGTGATTCCCGCACAGCGGGGCGAGATCTACGACAGGAACGCCACCGTCCCCATGGTGGTGAACACGGACTCCTTTGCGGTGGACGTGATTCCCGGCGAGATTCCCCAGGGGGAGTACGACACCGTGGCCTCGCGGCTGGCCAAGATTCTCGGCATCGACAAGAATCTCGTGGACAGAAGGATCCCGGAGAGCCTTCGGAGGTCCTACACGGCAGTGGAGGTCAAGTCCGGCGTGTCCTTCTCCATGGTCTCGGACATAGCGGAGAACAAGAGCGACCTGCCCGGCGTGTCCTGGAGGGCCAAGCCCCTCAGAAGCTATGTCCAGACGGGCTCCATCTCCCATATCCTCGGCTATGTGGGCGACATCACCAGGGACGAGCTCAAGGTCATGTACAACCAGGGCTACACCAACACCAGCATTGTCGGCAAGACCGGCATAGAGAAGCAGTATGACCAGCTCCTCCAGGGGGTTCCCGGCCGGGAATCGACGACGGTGGACGTCCGGGGCAGGCTGCTGTCGGACACCCTGGCCGTCGTCAACCCGGAGGTGGGAAAGAACCTTGTCCTCACTGTGGACATGAGAATCCAAGACCTTGCGGAGAAGGCCCTGGGGGACAGGGTGGGGGCGGCGGTGGTGCTGAGGCCGGCCACCGGCGAGATTCTGGCCATGGCCTCGTATCCCTTCTTTGACTCGAACCTGTTCAGCTCGGAGAATTCCTCCCAGGAATATTCCAGGATGGTCAACGCGCCCAACAACCCGCTGCTGAACCGTGCAGTGAACGCCGCCTATCCGCCGGCCTCCACCTTCAAGGTGATAATGTCCGCGGCCATGCTTGCCGAGCACTCCATGCCGGCGGAGAAGAAGGTGGAGTGCACCGGCTCCATCCGTTACGGCGACCGGACCTTCCGCTGCCACATCGGCGTGCCGGGGCACGGCTACATGGACCTGCAAAACGCCCTGGCCCAGTCCTGCAACGTGTACTACTGGACCCTTGGGCGGGACTATTTCGGAATCGACCTGATTGCCTCCTATGCCCAGGAGTTTGGCCTCGGCCGGTCGCTGGAGATAGACCTCCCCAGCCACTCGGCGGGGTTCATCCCCACGGCCCAGTGGAAGGAGCGCCGCTACCACGAGAAGTGGCTGGGCGGGGACACTCTCAGCGCCTCCATCGGCCAGGGCTACACCACCGTCACTCCGCTGCACATGGCGAACGCAGTGGCCATGGTGGTGAACGAGGGAGTGATCTACCGGCCCCATATCCTCAAGGAGGTCAGGGATCCGGTCAACGGGGAGGTCATCTCGTCCGTGGAGCCGGAGGTGCTGCACGAGTCCTCCATCGACAAGTCCGTGTGGAGGACGGTGCGGGAGGCCATGCGGCATACCGTCACGAACGGCACCGTGCAGTTCCCGCTGCGGAACCGGACGGTGAGGATAGCCGGGAAGTCCGGCACGGGAGAGGTGGCCCAGTACAAGGACCGCTGGCACTCGTGGTTTGTCGCATACGCCCCCTACGACGGGCCGGTGGAGGACATGGTGGTCACCGTCGTCCTGGTGGAGGCACTGAACGTGTGGGAGTGGTGGGCCCCCTATGCCACCAACATCATCATGCAGGGAATCTTCGCCAACCAGGACTATGACGAGGCCGTCGATGCCCTGGGATTCCGGCATCTGGCGCGGCCGGTGGGAAGGCAGGAGTAGGGGAGCATGAGGCTGCGCATATTCGAGCTCTTCGACATCCTCCTCCTCGTCTGCATGACGCTTCTGGTCACCATCGGCGTGGTGTTCATCTTCTCGTCGGGGGTAAACTCCTCCGGAGTCTCCGTGTCCAGCGAGTACGTTAGGCAGATAGTCTTCGGCTGCACCGGCCTGGTTCTGATGGCCGCCGCCGCCATTGTAGACTACAGGAAGCTTGCAAGGCAGGCGCCCAAGCTGTTTGTCGGCATGGTCCTGGTGCTGGTATACACCGCCATCTTCGGCAGGGTGGTCAACGGGGCCAAGAGCTGGCTTGGAATCGGTACCCTCGGCGTGCAGCCATCCGAGTTCGGAAAGATAGTCTACATCTTCTTCCTCGCCTGGTACCTTGAGCGCTCCGACAGGGTGTCCCCGATAAAGCGCTTTATCACCTCCCTGTGCATCATGGGTGTCCCAGTCCTGCTCATCCTGCGGCAGCCCGACCTCGGTACCGCCAGCGTGTACATCCCGGTCTTTCTGGTGATGTGCTTTATGGCGGGGATTCCCCTCAGATACCTGCTGATGGTTGTCCTTGTCGGGATGCTGACCGTCGTCTGCACCGTGCTTCCGGTATGGGAGTCGGACATCCTCCAGCGCAGTGTCCCCGTCCTCAAGGTGCTCACCGACCAGCGGCTCAGGTTCATCGTCATCGCTGCCACGGGCACCATAACCCTCATCGGCATGATGGGCTACATGCTGTTCAAGAACAGGTACTACTACTGGATCGCCTATTGCTTCGGCATCCTGACCTTCGCCCTGCTCATGTCCATAGCAGCCGGCAAGGTGCTCAAGCCCTACCAGATCCAGCGGCTCATCATCTTCCTCGACCCGGAGAGCGACCCCTTGGGCTCCGGCTGGAACATCATCCAGTCGAAGATTGCCATCGGATCCGGCAACATCTTCGGACAGGGCTTTTTGAACGGAACCCAGAGCCACTACCGGTTCCTTCCGCAGCGGAGCACGGACTTCATCTTCAGCATACTCTCCGAGGAGTGGGGCTTTGCAGGCGGGTGCGTGGTGTTCGTGCTGTACCTGGCCATACTGTTCAGGACAATCTCCATCGTCAGGAATTCCAAGAACCTGTTCGGCTACTACATCGCATCCGGCATCCTTGCCATGTTCTTCTTTCACTTCATCGTGAACGTGGGCATGGTCATGGGAATCATGCCAATCACGGGAATCCCGCTGATCTTCCTCTCGTATGGCGGCTCCTCCCTGTGGACGGGGATGATCTGCATTGGCGTGCTGATGAGCATCAGCTTCCGCCAGCAGGACGAGTTCACCTACAGCTAGCGGGAAGTCCTTCTGGCCTGCATTTTGGTAGACAGAATACACATTACAAGAAGCTACGAGGACAAGTTGGCGGGGGAGCCCTGCCTCGCCTTGTTCTGTCTTGAAGACTTTTTCAGTCTTGAAGAATCCCTGCCGTCGATTTATAATCGGACTGACTTACAATCGAAGGAGCCAATTATGAGACTGTACAGAATCCTTGCGCCGGCTGCCGCCGTCCTCTTCTTCTCCTGCGCCTCCACGCCCACCGGCCCGGCCGACCAGACATCCGTCGCCGTCCGGGACGAGGAGCCGCCCAGCCGTCTGGTGCTGACCTTCGGAGGGGACATCATGGCCCACACGCCGAATTTCTCCATGGCGGACTACAGCATGATCTATGCCGACATCGAGGAAATCATCAGGAATGACAGCCTGACCTTTGCAAACCTGGAGACACCGGTCCACGACGGCAGACCCTACGAGAGCTATCCCACCTTCAACGTGCAGCCTCCCTACGCCCAGGCCGCCATAGACGCTGGCTTCGACGTGTTCTCGCTGGCAAACAACCACACCAATGACCAGGGACTCGAGGGCATGGAGCGGACGCTGGCCTTCTTTGCGTCCAAGGAGGCGGAGGGCGTGCATTCGGCCGGAATAAAGCCGGAGGGACACCAGGGAATCACCCACCAGCTCATAGAGAGGGACGGCTGGCGGGTGCTCTTCGTGGCATTGACCGAGATCCTCAACAGCTTTGCCGACTACCACAAGATTGACTACGTGGCCCCCGCCTCGGCCCGACGGCAGGAGCTGGCCAGGGAGCTGGCCCAGCTGCGGCAGGACAATCCCTGCGACCTCTTCGTGGTCTCGCTGCATACCTGCGAGGACGAGTACGTGCACGAGATTACCCAGGTGCGGAGGGACTTCTACCGGCTGCTTTTGGACAACGGCGTGGACATCGTGTGGGCAAACCATCCCCACCTGGCCAAGGAGTGGGAGGTCTTCACCCCTTCCTCCGCCGACGGAAGTCCAGCCCCCCACCCCACGGCCATGGCCATGTACGCCCTGGGAAACACAATTTCTGGACAAAGGACAAGGCCCCAGTTCACCAGGCCGGAGACAAACCGGGACTACACCGGGGACGGATACCTGGTCCAGGTGGTGCTGGAAAAGGCAGCCACGAATCCAGCCGCCTCCGAAGGCCATGCCCCTGAAAGCTTCCGCATCGTGGCGGTGGAGCCCCACCTCATCACCACCTACATAGACGGGGACGGGAACTACCTCATCCGCCGCCTCACCGATGACTTCATCCAGGAGCTGCGGGACGAGGACAACGAGAAATGGGCCAATTATCTTGCCGAGCGCAAGAAGCTGATGGAGAGGATCGGCCGGCGGGACGTGGTGCGGTAGGACTGGTGAATTTGCGGCTCAAGAGGAAGCCAATTTACAAATCCCTCCCCTGTCCGGGACTCCAAGGATTCGAGCCTAGCCGGTCGGGACGGCGGGATTTTCCTGCCCGTCCTGGGATGTCTGCCCACGCTCCAGTCGGGCATGTGCCAGCTTCTGTGCGGGTGGACGGCTGGCTTGACTTTGCACTGTCGTTGTGTTACGGTGGGGGCAGATACCCAAGAGGCTGCCACCGGGCAGCAGAATGCTCAAGGCATTCGTGTGCATGTCGTTAGGTCCTAGAAGACATGCACACGGATGCCTTTTTTTTGGAGGTCATCATGCCCAAAAACAAAAAGCCGGTGTGTTTTTCGAAGCCTGAAATCATCCTGTGGGGTTCGTCAGTAACAGTCATCCTGCTGTCCTTCTGTGCCTTTGACGGGGAAAACCATCTGGCCCTGTCCGCATCATTGGTGGGAGTGACGGGGCTTGTCTTCAATGCCAAGGGAAACCCCTTTGGCCAGCTCCTCATGGTGCTGTTCAGCCTGTTGTATGGAGCCATCTCCTTTGTCTTTGCCTATTATGGCGAAATGCTCACCTATCTTGGCATGACGCTGCCCATGTCCATCCTTGCCTTCATATCCTGGCTGAGGAACCCCCATAACGGCAGCAGGGCCGAAGTGAGGGTGAATTCCATAGGCAGGGCGGAGTCATTGCTCATGTGGGTGGCCACCGCTGTGGTTACTGCCCTGCTCTACCATCCTTTGAGGCATCTGGGGACCGCCAATCTGGTGCCAAGCACGCTGTCGGTGGCAACGAGCTTCCTCGCCGTGTACCTTACGTTCAGAAGGGACCCTCGTTTTGCCTTGGCCTACGCTGCAAACGACATTGTTCTGATAGTCCTGTGGGTGCTGGCGAGCCTGAGTGATGCCAGGTACATTTCAGTTGTTGTATGCTTCGTCGCATTCCTCGTGAATGACATATATTGCTATCTCAGTTGGCAGGGCATGAGGCGGCGGCAGGCCAAAGGGTCTGGGTAAAATCTACCCTGCCCCCTCGTCCTGGAATGCCTGCCTGCGCCCTTGTGGAATCCCCTCTTCTTCATTATAATGGAGGACGACCTCCCGAAAACACTGAAAACGCCATGGAACGTGGCGGATGGAGCCTAGATGAAGAACGACTACACTGACCTGCCCGTCTACCAGCAGAAGGAGCGCATCCTTGAGACCCTGGCCGCAAGCCAGGTGGTGGTGGTGCAGAGCCCCACCGGTTCGGGAAAGACCACCCAGCTGCCCATCATCCTCCACGAGGCCGGCTACTCCGGCTCCGGCATGATTGCCGTCACCCAGCCCCGCCGCATAGCCGCCCTCAGCGTCAGCGAGTTCATCGCCCGCCAGCTGAAAACCGGCTATCCCGGTCTGGTGGGCTACAAGATGCGGTTCGAGGACAAGACCGACGCCTCCACCCGCATCAAGATCATGACCGACGGCATCCTGCTGCAGGAGATGAAGCTGGACCCCTGGCTGTCCCGCTACTCCGTGGTGATGGTGGACGAGGCCCATGAGCGCAGCCTGAACATCGACTTCGTGCTGGGGCTCTTGAAGCGGGTGCTGGCCGCCCGCAAGGAATTCAAGGTCATCGTGTCGTCGGCCACCATGAACACCGAGGTTTTCTCCAGCTACTTCGACGGCTGCCCCATCGTCACCATAGACACCGTCACCTATCCTGTCACCCTGGTCTACGACCCGCCGGAGGTGGCCGCCAGCACCAACTCCACCATCGCCGCCCAAGCCCTCCTTGCCAAGATTGAGGACACCATCGGCCGGGTGCTGGACAACCGGGAGCCGGGGGACATCCTGTGCTTCCTGCCGGGCGAGAAGATCATCAAGGACTGCATGGGAAGGCTCGGCAACGCCCCCTTCGGCCGCAAGCTCCACCTGGTGCCCCTCTACGGCAGGCTGGCAAAGGAGGAGCAGGAGCGGGTATTCGACCCGGCGCCCTTCGGCAGGAAGAAGGTGGTCATCTCCACCAACATCGCCGAGACCAGCGTCACCATCGCCGGCATCACCACCGTCATCGACTCCGGCCTGGCAAAGCTGAACCACTACAATCCCCGCACCTACACCTCCAGCCTGGTGGAGACTGCCGTGTCCAAGGCCTCCTGCAACCAGCGCAGGGGACGGGCGGGAAGAACCCAGCCGGGAACCTGCTACCGGCTCTACCCGGTCCAGGACTTCAACCAGCGGCAGCTGTACACCACAGAGGAAATCTACCGCACGGACCTGTCTGAGGTGGTGCTGCGGATGTCCGAGCTGGGCATCACGGACTTCCAGCGCTTCGACTTCATCTCGCCCCCCGGACGGGAGGGAATGGAGGGGGCCGTGGAGACCCTGCGGATGCTGGGGGCCCTGGAGGAGGACAACACCCTCTCCTCCATCGGCAGGCTCATGGTGGAGTTCCCCCTGATGCCCAGAATCAGCCGCATCATTGTGGAGGCCATCCTGAAGTACCCCGACGTGCTGGAGGAGGCCCTGATAGCCGCCTCCTTCCTGTCAACCTCGTCACCCTTTGTGCTGCCTCCCGGCGAGGAGACCGACGCCCGCAAGGCCCACCACTCCTTCCGTGACGTGCAGGGGGACTTCGTGTCCTACGTGAAGCTGTTCCGCACCTACACCGCCATCAAGAACAGGCAGAAGTTCTGCAAGAACAGCTACCTTGACGAGCGCATCATGGCGGAGATCCTGAACATCAAGGAGCAGCTGGAGCAGATTGTGGCTGACATGGGCATCCCCGTCGGCAGCGGCGGCTCCACCGACGACTACCTGTGCTGCGTCGCCTGCGGCATGATGCAGTTCGTCTGCGTCCGGGCCGGCCGGGAGAGCTACCGCACCCTCACCGCCGAGAACATCCAGATCCATCCCGGCTCCAACATGTTCCGCTCCGACCCCCTCTACATGGTGGCCGGAGAGATTGTCCGCACCTCCCGCATGTTCGCCATGTCCGTGTCTCCCCTCACCCGCAGCATCCTTGCCCGCATCCCCTTCCCTGCCGGGGACGGCTGCTCGCTGGAGGAGCGGCTGCAGAGCCTCCAGGGAAAGCCTGGAAAGGCAGAGAAGGCGGGCAAGGGGGAACGGAGCCGCGGCAAACCGGGAGAACGGGATGGAGCCCCCAGCCGCAAGGATTCCGGCAAGGGAACGAAGGGGCGAAGGCAGGAGCCTTCCCAGGAGCAGGCCATCACCTTCGGCGGCCACAGCTTTGAGATTGAGAAATTCAAGGGGAAGAAGACGGTAGTCCTGCCCCTTAACCAGCTGCAGGAGGCGCTGCGGGCTTTGGAGGGCTCCGGGGAGGAGGGACGGCTGGCCCAGATTGGAGGGCTTCGTGCCAGGGTCACGGTGGGCGGCAGCTCCCTTCTGGCCGGGGAGCGGGCGGACCTGGTGCTGCGCCTTGCCCGCCAGCTGGACCTGCGGCCGGTGGGCGAAAAGCGGCTGAACCGCAGGGAGAACCTCTCCGTCATGGACCCGCAGCAGGCGGAGAAGCTCCTTTCCAGCCTGGACCTGGTGCTGCGGGTGGCGGAGGCAAGGTCCAAGTCAAGGGAGCTGGGATTCATCTGCCTGTACAGCGACGGCCGTGGCTCCTACTGGTTCAAGGTGAGCCGTGGCTTTGCCACCGCCCTGAACGAGAGCCTCTCCAGCCTGGAGTCCCTGATTGACGAGACCTCCGGCTCCATCACGGAGCAGCAGAAGTCCCGCCTCAGCACCGTCTACCGAAGGCTCGCCGACCTCTATAATCAATAGAGAGTTTGCCCCCGACACGTACACATTATCTCCCCCGTTCCAGCTTGAATGCTCCTCCTTGCGTACCAAGTGTAAGACTCCAATCTTACACTTGGTAAGATTCCAATCTTACACACTGTAAGATTGCTTGCTTACACAGTGTAAGATTGCCATCTTACACGTTGTAAGATTGGCTGCTTACACACTATAAGATTCTGCGGAACAAATCTGGCCTGTGGCCAGTTCTGCAAGGAAACGATTGAATTGGCGGCTCCCGCCGCCTGCGAATCTTGTTGCTCTTTCTAGCAACAAGCGGATTTGCTCAGGTCTAACGACCTTCACTCTTGGGGTAGTTGGGCGGGATTTTGTGGAAAAATTGCCACACGGATTCGGAAAACCTACGGTTTTCCTGAGTGGGGGTGGTTTCCGTATCAAGTGTAAGAATTCCTCCCTTGCTCCCAGATTTTGCATAGCAAAATCGAATCCGTGTGGCATCCTAAAAGTAAGCAGTATTTTTTTGCAACGCAGTTTCCAGCAGCTGCGAACAAATCTGGCCTGTGGCCAGTTCTGCATGGAAGTGATTGAATTGGCGGCTCCCGCCACCTGTGAAGCCATTTGTTTTCTGTCAACAATCGGATTTGCTCAGGTCTAACGACCTTCGCTTTTCCTACCGTGAGTTCCGTTAGGAACGAACAAATCCGTTTGTTGAAAAAAATCCAAACCATTTCCTGCAAAAACGCATTTTTTTGTCAGATTTACACAATAATACTAGTAAAGGCCAAAACTTTCGGAGGTCCATTTGAACGAAAAACCCACTGGCGAAAACCGCAAGCACAAGGACTCCCTCTTCGTGGACTACTTCTCCAAGGACCGGGACTGGAAGCAGCACTTCCTCTCCCTCTACAACGCCCTCCACGGCACAAATTTGCAGGTGGCGGACACACAGCTTGAGCGGGTGAACCTTGAGCAGGTGCTGTACAAGAGCTACTACAACGACATCGCCGTGCTGGTAAACGGCCAGTTCATCCTGATGATTGAGCACCAGTCCACCATCAACCCCAACATGCCGTTGCGACTCTTGGAGTATGTAGCCAGAATCTACGGCAACATCATCGACTCCAAGGCAAAGTTTTCCCGGCATCTGGTTCCCTTGGCCAGACCAGAGTTCATCGTCTTCTACACAGGCAACCAGGAGCTGCCCCCAGAAAGCTACCTGTACCTGTCCGACGCATTCCCCAACCAAGCGCCGAATTCAGACTTGACACTTGAACTGAAAGTAAAAGTGTGTACAATTAAGAGTGAGACCCCAAGTCCCGTGGTGCACAGCTGCACGGACCTGGAGCAGTACACACAGTTCCTGGAGCTCACGGAGGAGGCCAAGGCGGCAGGCCACAAGCACCCGCTCAAGTGGGCCATCCAGGAGGCAGTGCGCCGCAACATCTTGCGTGACTATCTTGAACGGAAAGGAGGTGAGGTTTTGAGCATCCTGATGACAGAATACGACTACGCCACCGACATGGCGGTACTGAAGGAGGAGGCCTACGAGGATGGGCTTTTTGTGGGTCGTGAGGAGGGTCGAGAAGAGGGCATCTCCATCGGACTGGAGCGTGGGCGTGAAGAAGGTATTTCTGTTGGCATTGAGCGTGGTGCCTACGAAACCAAGCTGGAGACGGCACGGGCCATGCTTGCCATTGGTATGACCAACGAGCAAGTCCAGGTCTGTACTGGTCTGCCTCTGGAAAGGGTTCTTCTGCTCCAGGAAGAACAAGGGCTCCGCTCGGAGCCTTAGCACTCCAACAGCCGCTCCAGAATCAAGTTCAGGAACAGCAGGCCCTCTCCGGTCATGGTGTAGCCTGCCACCGCCCCGCCCTGCCGCCGCTCCTGCATCCAGCCACGCCGGCAAAAGTCCTTGAAGGAGGCCGCCCTCCTCCCGTCTGCCTCCTGCTCGCCTGTTGCCGCCAGCTCCCGGCCGAACCGCCGCCGGTACTCGCCGCAGTCCACCCCCTCCTTCATCCGCAGGGCCAGCATCAGGTGCTCGAATGCCAGGGTGTCACGGTCAAGCTCCTCCCGCTGGGCGGGCATGGCTTCCAGCAGGGTGTGGCCAGAAAAAGCTTCTCCACCAGAACCAGTTCCGCTACCAGAGAAAACGCCCTGTCCGCCGCCAGCGGCGCTCCAGAAGCCGACGTACTCGTCAATGTTGGTGGTGTTGGTGTAGCGCAGGCCCCCCAGAAGCTCCCCAGAAGCCCCCCAGCGGTACAGGGTTCCCGCAGCCCCCGCCCCCGCCCCCAGATAGGACTGCTGCCTCCAGTAGGCGCAGTTGTGGCGGCTCTCCTGCCCGGCGGGGGCAAAGTTTGACACCTCGTACTGGAGGTAGCCCGCCGCCTCCAGCAGGTCCCGCCCGGCAATCCACTGGCTGTCAGCCGCCTCCGGGAACCAGGCCAGCTGGCCGGTCTCAATCTGGCGGTGCAGCCGGGTGCCCTCCTCCACCGTCAGGGAGTACAGCGAGACATGGCGGGGCTTATAGGTCAGCACCTCCTCCAGCCCTGCAAGGAAGGTTCCGTCCTCCAGTCCCGGAAGCCCCGCTATAAAATCAGTGCAGAAGGCCATGCCGCTTTCCGCCAGCAGCCCCAGCGCCCGCCGGGCCTTGCCTGCGGTGCAGCGCCGTCCCACGCAGCCCAGGACTCCGTCATCCAGGCTCTGGATGCCCAGGGAGATGCGGCCAATCCCGCACCCCCTGGCCGCCGCAAGCAGCTCTCCGGTCAGGCTCTCCGGGTTGGCCTCCAGCGTCACCTCGGCATCTGGCTCCAGGTGAGGACGAACCTGCTCCATAATGCGGGAAAGCTGGGCGCAGGAAAGGAGGCTGGGGGTTCCGCCGCCAAAGTACACCGTCTCCAGCCGCCCCAGAAGCCCCGCCCTGCGGAAGGAGCCCAGCTGGGCCACCAGTGCGTCCACATACTGGTCAGGCACGCCCGCTGACGGCAGGGAGAAGAAGTCGCAATAGGAGCACTTGGAGCCGCAGTAGGGGATGTGGAGGTAGAGGGAGGAGGCCGCGCCGGACGTGCAGGTCATGGCGGGAAGGGAGCCTAGAGCCCGCCGAAGCCTGAGAAGGGGAAGTACTGGAACAGGGCCCGGCCGCCAATCTCCCTCCGGTGGACGGCCCCCCAGATGCGGGAGTCCACGCCCTCAGTCCTGTTGTCGCACAGCAGGAAGTACTCGCCCTCCCCCAGAGTCCGCTCCCCCATGGTGCCCGACGCGCCCATTACCTTGTCCCAGCCCTCCGGCAGCCCGCCGATGTTGATGTCGTAGGCGATGTCGGAAAGCTCGAACTCGGTCAGGAAGTGCTGGCTCCCGGCGGGCCGCACGTAGAGGATGTAGTCCCTCATGTACACGGTGTCCCCCGGAACGCCCACCACACGGCGCAGCACGTTGCCCGCCGCCACTGCGCTAGAGCCGCCACGGAACGCCTGCACCTGCTGGAAGGTGACGAAGGACACGAGCCTGCTGGCGAGGGAGGCCGGGCCCCCCATCCCCTCCTGGAAGCGGGGCTTGAGGACCACCACCGTCCCCCGCCCCACGGAGCCAAGGGGAGCTGCCATTACCAGAGCGCCCCGGTCCACACGGGGCAGCATGGAGTCCGAGCGCACCACCGCCGGGAACAGCAGGAACCTGAACACCAGGGTGTTCAGCGCGAAGACGAGGAGGAACAGGCCGGCGAAGAACAGGATGGTGTTCCTGAGCCTCCTGCGCTCCTTGTACGAGAACTCATAGATAGAACGGGCCATAACCCCGCAAGACTACCATATATTCCCCCGCAGTGCAAGCATGGCCCGGAGCGGGGCCGCCGGGGGATTTTTTCATAAATTTTTCATGCTCCGCAGGGACTCGGCCTGTTGATTTTGGGGCGGGAAAAGACAATAATTCAGGAGGATTTGCACATTCCGATAAATTTCAATGAGAAAGAGGACTTGCAGTGAGAAGACTTGTTTCTGTTTTGATCGCCCTGGCGGCCACGGCCGCCGCATCCGCCTTTGACGGGGGCTGGGTGCTGAACATGAAGGGGGGCGTGGGAGGCTCCCTGACCATCCCCTCCATATCCGACAGCGACCTGGCCTACCTGGGCGCGAACAAGATGGAGGGAATGCTGGGCTTCGTCGGCGGCGGGAAGGCCGAGGTGGGCTACATCTTCGACTCCCCCACCTGGTTCAGCCTGCCGGAGGACCACGCCTTCAGCGGGGCCGGCGCCTTCGGCTACATCGGCGTGGGCAGCGGCTACGCCGGGCAAATCTCCGGAACCGAGGTGAGCGGGGAGCAGGTGAACGTGTTCATGAACATCCACTACACCCCGGTAATCTCCCTTGGAGCCGTCGGAAAGGCGTACTTCTTCAACAGCCGCCTGGCGGTGGGACTTGGTGTCGGCATGAAGATGATAGCGGACACCACCCCGTCGTACGAGCAGTACGACGACAAGGACGCATTGGGCTCGGAGGTAGGCACGATAATCGTGGACGACTGGATGATGAAGAACATGAACCCCCTCATGGCAAACTTCGAGCTGCTGGTGGAGTACAACATACCCATCCTGCCCACCACGGAGCTGATCCTGGGCGGCAACATCCAGTTCAGCATCTTCAAGCCCAAGTACATCACCATGCCCCCAAAGCTTGCGGAGTCCGCCATACAGGACGCAGACAAGCAGTTCAAAGAGGGGAAGCGGAGCGAGCCGCTGGACCTGCGCAAGCCCATCGACTCCTACTTCATCAACTCGCTAGACTTCGGCCTCACCATTGCGCTGGGGTTCAAGCTGTGACATAATAGAGACAGTAAGGAAATAGAAAGGAGATGACCTTATGAAGAGAACCAAACCGATGCTGTGGGCGGCGGCCCTGGGCTGCCTGGCGGCGCTCGCCCTGCTCTCGTGCAGCAACGGCCTTTTGAAGGATCCCCGGCTGTACAATGCCAAGAAGGATGCTGGGGGGGGGGCACTGGCCGTGGCCCCGGAGCCTGAGCTGAACCTGACCGGCGGCGTGGATGTCTTCGACAAGACCGACGAATGGTACAACAAGGAGGACTCCAACGGCGACGGGGAGAACGACTTCCCCGCAAAGGAGTTCGAGCAGATGTCGCTGGTGGGAACCTACTTCGACGGAAGCAACGTGCCGGTGTACGCCATGAGGAAGGAGAACGTGTGGCTTCCCAAGGACACGGCCAAGGCCGAGTTCGTGCACGCAAACGCCCCGGACACCACCGGGCAGGGCTACGGCATCAGCAAGGTGCACTGGTACCAGTACCGGGGACGCAACCCCCTGTATGCCCCGGACGGCAGCTACAACAACCAGCTGCTGTTCACGGCGGAGGGCAACCCCAAGCTGAGCCGCTTCTACTTCTACCGCTTCACCGGGCAGACACTTTCCCCCTCCCTGGACAACTTCCTCTTTGCCGTGGACACCTACTCCAAGCTGATGTTCGCCTTCGCCAAGCCCACCAAGATGGAGAGCGTCCTGGGCAACCAGGTTCCGAAGGCATGGGGCCCCACGGACGGGGAGAAGTTCCTGGGCACGAGCTACCAGTTCTACATGTACGACCCGGTGGGCTACGTGCTGAAGGAGGGCGACGGCAGCTACAAGGTGGAGATGTACGACTGGTTCAAGAAGAACCTGGCCAAGGGTGTGTACGAGCCGACCCTGGGCGGACTGGACAGGAACAGCCAGGGGACTCCGCTTGACGTGGTTGCCACCAAGAAACCCGACGGAGCCGGAAAGAGCCCCTTCAACAACCATACGGCGGACTTCTTCGAGGAGAACATGAAGCTCCTGAAGGACAAGGCGTTCGTCTACCGCCCGGCGGAGGGAGAGCACCAGAACGGATCCTGGCTGCATACGGTCTCCACTGCAGACGGCTCAAGCTTTACTGAGCGGAAGACTCAGTACGGCACGGACAAGAAGGAGGACGGAAGGAAATTCACCTACAAGTCAAGCTTGTCGGCAACCGAAGGTCTGTTCACCGACGCCAGCGGCGGGGAGTGGACTGTTACCCTGCAGGACTCGTCGAGCAAGATTTCCTTCGTGAAGAATGACGGATCTGACCAGTTCACCGTCAGCATCGGAGGCGACCCCGGCCCCGCATGGCTTATCAGGGTGAAGGGAAAGGTGTTCAGCGGAAGCGGCTACACCTACACCTTCACGGATGACGGAAAGACGATACGGCTGAGCAATGGCAAGACCTACACCTATGCGAAGCAGGATGCAAACGACAGGGCAGTCTACCGGGAGGGAAGCCTTGTGTTCTGGGGAGTGAAGATATCCGAGAATGACACCAAGATCACGTGGACTCCCACCAGCTGGGCAAGTGCCGGCACCACGCCAAGCAGGCTGGCAAACAGCAGCCCCGCATGGCTTTCCGTAGAGGTTCCGGATGACCCGAAATTCTACGACTATGTTAAGGCTGGCACATACTCCTACCGTGAGGAGGACGGCTACACCGGAACCGATGGCAAGGGGTACGGCCTGACCCTGCACAGCTGGACCTTCGACTCCACTGGAAAGACGGCCACCCCGTCCAGCACCCTGTGGCGGAGTGTGCAGAAGGACGACTCCCCCCTCAGCTACTCCAGCGAGACCGACACAAGCACGGCCACCTATGGAGACAAGACCTTCAGTCTGAGCGACGACGGGCATACCCTCACCGTGGACGGAAAGCGCTACTACCGGAACTTCAACGACCCCGGCCCAAGTTTCGAAAACCGGGTGAAGGACAACCCACGGTTCAGCACCAGGGAGAACTCCTATGAGTTCCAGAATAGCAGCCAGAACCTGGTCATGAACGGAACCACCTACACCTTGGAGCGATACGAGAGTGACAACAGGGCGAGGGCTGTCTATTGGAGCAGGACTCATGTGGTGTTTGGCTATGTTTACTCGTTCTACGGTGTCGAGCTTTCTGACAATGACGGCACGATAAAGATGACCGCATTGAGCGGCAAGACCGCAATTCAGTGGTATACTCTGGGCTGGGAAGCCAAGAGGACGACGCAGTAAGCACAAAGGCCAAGGCCACCTCCGTTGAGGGGGCGGCCAGAACAAGGGACACCCCGCTGTGGCGCACCGGCCATGGCGGGGTGTTTTTTTGGGATCCGGTCTTGCCTGACGTAGGGATTGGGTCTTGCACAGGGCAAGCAAGTGTCTTCTCATCACTCAGGAAAACCGTTAGGTTTTCCGAATCCGTGTGGCATTTCAAAAGGATTTGCCTTCAACCAGCGGATATGCCGGGCTGGGAGATGCCACACGGATTCGCAGGCGGCGGGAGCCGCCAATTCAATCGTTTCCTTACAGA
>CALEFI010000019.1 GCA_937876905.1 uncultured Treponema sp. | reverse complement strand
CCTTGCCATTTAAACCAATAATATAGTAAATTATAGATATGCTTGATTCAGTATTGACCTTTTTCTTTGGTTCCAAGCGGGACCGTGACGTAAAGCAGCTTCTGCCCGTGGTTGAGAAGATCAACCAGAAGGAAGCCTGGGCCCAGGGATTGGGGGCCGAAGATTTTCCCCAGCAGACACAAAAGTTCAAGGAGCGCTTGGCCAAGGGCGAGACCCTGGATGACATATTGCCGGAAGCCTTTGCACTGGCTAGGGAGGCCGCCAACCGGGTGTTGGGGGAGCGGGCCTACGACGTGCAGCTGATGGGCTCCATCGTGCTGAATTCCGGCCGCATTGTGGAGATGAAGACCGGCGAGGGAAAGACCCTCATGTCGGTGGCGGCTGCCTATCTCAACAGCCTCACGGGCCGTGGCGTCCACGTGGTGACGGTGAACGACTACCTTGCCCAGCGTGACGCCGACTGGATGCGGCCTGTGTACACCTACCTTGGGGTGACGGTGGGCTCCATCGTCTCCGGCATGGACAATGCCGCCAGAAAGCTTTCCTACAGCTGCGACATCACCTACGGCACCAACAACGAGCTGGGCTTTGACTATCTCCGTGACAACATGCAGATTGACCCCAGTCAGAAGGTTCAAAGGGACTTTGCCTTCTGCATTGTGGACGAAATTGACTCGATTTTGATTGATGAGGCCCGCACACCTCTCATCATCTCCGGTGCAGGTGAGGACGACACCTTCAAGTTCCACGAGGTTGACAAGCTCGTGGGCCAGCTCACCGAGGTGGAAAAGGATCCCGCCACCGGCGACTATCCCGACGAGGCCCAGGGAGAGGCCATCCAGGGAGACTACAAGTTGGACGAGAAGTCCCGCCGGGTCTCCTTTACCGACCAGGGAATGCTTAAAATAGAAGAAATCCTCCAGAAACGCAACCTTATCACCGGCAGCCTCTTTGAGGAGGGCAACTTCGAGTACATCCACTACTTTACCCAGGCGGTGCGGGCCCACACCCTCTACAAGCCCGACGTGGACTACGTGGTGCGTGATGGCCAGGTGCAGATTGTAGACGAGTTCACCGGGCGCATCCTGGAGGGGCGACGCTACGGCGACGGACTCCACCAAGCAATCGAGGCCAAGGAGCATATCCGTATTGCCCAGCGCAACAGGACCCTGGCCACCATCACCTTCCAGAACTTCTTCCGCATGTACGACAAGCTTTCCGGCATGACCGGTACCGCCGAGACCGAGGCGGTGGAGTTCGACAAGATCTACGGACTGGAGGTGGTGGTGATTCCCACCAACAAGCCTGTGGCCCGCAAGGACGAGGACGACGAGGTCTACATGACCGAAAACGACAAGTGGGAGGCCATCTGCAAGGAAATCATCGAGTGCCACGACAAGGGCCAGCCCATACTGGTGGGCACTGTCTCCATCGAAAAGTCGGAGCACCTTTCCGCCCTTTTGACCCGCCGTGGCGTGCGCCACGAGGTGCTGAACGCCAAGAACCACGCAAGAGAAGCATTGATCATTGCAGAGGCTGGGGCGAAGGGAGCCGTCACCATCGCCACCAACATGGCAGGACGTGGTACCGACATCAAGCTGGGCGGCAACCCTGAGTTCCGGGCCAGGAAGCGGGCTGGCACCAGCGCCACACCGGAGCAGTTTGAGGCCGCCCTGAAGATCGAGAAGGAGAAGTGGCTGGCAGACTACGAGGAGGTGAAGAACCTGGGCGGGCTCTACGTCATGGGCACCGAGCGACACGAGAGCCGCCGCATCGACAACCAGCTGCGGGGACGCTCCGGCCGTCAGGGGGATCCGGGACGCTCCAAGTTCTACATCTCCATGGACGACGACCTGATGCGACTGTTCGGCGGCGAGCGGATGAAGGGAATCATGGCCCGCATCGGCATGGAGCCGGGGGAGCCCATCTACCATCCCTGGCTGAACAAGGGCATCGAGAAGGCCCAGAAGAAGGTTGAGGAGCGGAACTTCGAGATCAGAAAGCACCTGCTGGAGTACGACGACGTGCTGAACGAGCAGCGCAAGTTCATCTACGACCAGCGGGACCAGATTCTGGTGGACGAAAGCTTGAGGGAACGGGTGCTGTCCACCGCCACCGATACGGTAGGCCAGCTGCTGGAGGAGTACACCGGCAAGAAGGCTACCGGCACCGACGCTGACCTGGCCGCACAGTTGAAGCAGCAGTTCGGACTGGTGGTGGCACCGGAGGAGCTGGCTTCCCAGACAAACAGGAGCGAGTACATCATCTCCCTGCTGGAAAAAGACTTGCAGGAGAAGGAGCTGCTGGCGGGCAAGGAGAACCTGAACATGTTCATCCGCTACCAGTACGTGCAGTTCATCGACAAGAAGTGGCTGGACCACCTGGAGCAGCTGGAAGGCTTGCGGGAAGCTGTATATCTTCGCTCCTACGGCTCCAAGAATCCCCTCACCGAGTACAAGATTGACGGATTCAACATCTTCTACGACATGATTGACTCCATCAAGGAGGAAATCGCTTCACGGGTATTCCGGGTGAAGGTGCAGCGGGAGGACGAGGCCACCCGCCGCAGTCCCCAGGTTCGGGGCGGAACCCAGTTCCGTCAGATGAACGCCCAGCACAATGCAGTTGCGGCCTTTGACGGCAACGCAGCCCGGCAAGCCGCCAGTGCTTCCCCCATGGCCCAGCGTCGTCAGGCGGAGAATGTCACGGTGGTCCGTTCTGTTCCCAAGGTGGGACGCAACGATCCCTGCCCCTGCGGCTCTGGACGCAAGTACAAGCAGTGCTGCGGACGGTAGAATACTGAAGGCCAGTTGATGTTTCAGCTGGCTCATTTTTTTACAAGGACACTATGAAGGAACACCCATCACTGGACAGGCTGCAGCAGTGGCTTGACTCCTACCTCAACTTTGAAAGGCTACCCCAGAAGGATATTTTCTGGCTGGATACCATGGAATTTCTCTGTCGGAAGCTGGGCAATCCCCAGGACACCTTCCCGTCCGTCCACGTGGCGGGCTCAAAGGGCAAGGGTTCCACCTCCGTCATGATTGCATCGATTCTGGAGGCGGCAGGATACACCACCGGCCTCTACACCTCCCCCCACATCCTGAGCCTTGCCGAGCGGGTGGCCTCTGCCAAGGGCCCCCTGCCGGAGGAGGTGTATCTGGCGGCCACCACAAGGCTGATGGAAGCCGTGTCGTCCATTCCCGCCAGGGACTTGCCCGGCCAGAGGCCCATCACCTGGTTCGAGCTGGTGACCACCTTCGCCTTCCTGTGCTTTCGGGAGGCTCAGGTGGACTGGGCAGTCTTCGAGACGGGGCTGGGGGGCCGCCTGGATGCCACCAACGTCATCCGGCCGAAGATTTCCGTCATCACCCCCATCGAGCTGGAGCACACCGAATACCTGGGCGATACAATAGAAAAGATTGCGGCGGAAAAGGCTGGCATCATCAAGGAAGGTGTCCCCGTGGTGCTGGGGCTCCAGTCCTCGGAAGCAAAGGCCGTGCTGACAAGGCGGGCCAAGGAACTCCAGTCTCCGGTAATTTCACTGGAGAAGGTGATTTCCGCCGCTGGAAGGATTGTCCAGGGCAAGATGGAGGCACGGCTTGAGTCACCGCTTTTTTCCCGGCCCCTCACCACAAAGCTCGCCCTTTTGGGTGACTACCAGTTGTGGAATGCGGCGGCAGCAGCCCTCACCGTCAAGACCATCCTGCCGGACCTGCCGGAGGAGGCCGTCGAGATGGGGCTGGCGGCGGCAAGGCTTCCCGGCAGGTTCGAGGTGGTGGAGCACCACCAGCAGCTGGTCATACTTGATGGTGCCCATACTCCCAACAGCGTCAGGTCAACCCTTTCCACATTGAAAAGGTATCTGGAGGAATGCGGGCTTTCTGCCAAGGAGCCCCACCTCCTCTTCGCCTGTGCCGCTGACAAGGACGTGGAGACCATGGCGGCTCTCTTTTCTGGTTTCGGCCGCATCACCCTCACCCGACCCGGAGGGGAAAAGCAGTCAAGCCTGGAGCTGGTGCAGGAAGCCTTCCAGAAAGCCGGCCACACCTTCACCTGCTACCAAGACTACCAGCAGGCAATCATACAGGCCCTGGAGGAGGCAAGGAGGCAGGATGCGATTCTGCTGGTGACAGGCTCCTTCTACCTTGTGGCGGAGGTGAAAAAAATGCTGGAAAAACGAGCTGCCGGCTAAATCAGCTTCTGCAGTTCCCTCCGCACCATCTCCAAATCGCCTGATGTCAACAGTGGTATCAGGCGGTTTATCTCGTCCACCGCCCTGTCCCACCAGCGTAGTTTCTCCAACAGGCTAATGAGGTCATCGTCAAACCGCCTCTTGACTTGGCGGGCAGGATTCCCCACCACAATGGCGTATGGCTCCACATATATCAGGCTGGCATACCCGGCAATGGGATGGATTGTGGCGGGATTCGGCTGCCTCCAGTCTTTCATCTTGCCCTCCTTGCGTGGAATGCATGCTACCACAAGGCATACGCCCTGTCAAACCAGTATCTTATATATAATTGTTATTATATAGTATATTTTTGTATATAAGGTATACTTTATTATACTATATAATAAATTTTATATTAGCAATATCGTGAAAAAATAATGGGGTCTTGGTGTTTTTTTTGTAAGTGCCGCATGAAAACGAGCAGACTCCCCTGCATCTTGAGAAATACATACACTTTATTCTCATTGACACGGACAAAAAAATCCACAGGAAATTGGATGAATTTCCTGTGGAAATGTGATGAAAATTCACTGGAAACTTGGACAATTTCCAGTAGAAATTTGGGTAATTTCTACTGGAAATTTTTTTGATACAGTGGGATCAGGAATTACCCCAAAGCTTGTTCGTGGCATGGCCAGCAATCAGTCATAATACCCCTTCCCGAACACAAGTATTGACTCAACCTGTTCTCCGTCTGGAGAGTATACGGAAAATCCCAAGGTCTTATAGATAATGCCTGACTCGTCTTCCGTGATGTTTGAATCCAAGGCATTGAGCCGGGTTTTTAAGTCCCCGTAGGACTGGGAGAAAAGCTGTATGTCATGAAAGTACAAGTTGGACTCCCGAAAAAATTCAACTGCCTCAACCCTGTCATCCTCACTATAAAAAACATGAAAACTGGAAAAGTCATCAGTTGAATTCTTGCTAAAACGGGACTTCCTAAACTCTTTAAAGTTCCCATTGTCCTTTCTGACCGTTTCTCGTTCAGAACCAAATTTAATATTACCAGCTCTCTCATAAGGTTCAATTTCTATCTTGTCCATACCTGCACTCCTAAATATAGCCCTTTGACTTGGCATATTCTTTCATTTCGGCTATAGCATCATCATACTTTGAGCCAAACTTGTCTCGAATATCATCAATATCCATTTGCATAGCCTCTGCAAATTTTCCCTCTGCAATCAACTCCTTTTGCTTTGCCCTATATTCTTGGGCTTCACGAGAGTTTCCACAACTTGCAGTTTGCCTATGATCCTCATAGTCCATCGCTATGGCCGGCCCATCATTTCTGTCAAGGGGACTCGCCTCGTCGGATGGCATGTGATGTACTTCTTCGGGTGGCTCGTGATTCCAGCCATGGCCTGCTTTCTTTAGATCGCCATAGCTACCACCCTTTTTCTCGGTCTGCTCTGCCTCTTGAGATACATCCTTATTCTGGATTGCCTCTCCGCCTTTCTTCTGTACATCTGGTTGGGAGGAGGCTTCTGTAATTGTGTCGTTCGAGAAGTCAATGGGGCTGGAGTTCTACTGTATATGAGGGAATTTTTCCCGTGGCCAGGTGGTAGTCTGCGGCCAAAGCCACCACGCTGTCCCGTTGGCGGAGATGACATGGTTTCCGGCTGGAACACGGTCCGTCACATAGGCGCAGAGGCTCCTCGGCAGGGAGTCGGGAACCTCCGCGAAGAATTCCGTGCCCTGCTCAATGAGCCTGTCATAAAAAGGGCGGTCGAATCAAGGCTACCTCTACTTTGTACCGGGAATGAGCTTCAAAATCTGCTTTATCGGCCTCAAGGATTTTCCTTGCACAGGCCTCCTTCGCCGGATAGGAGGCCCGTAGCATGAGATTGGCGATGGAGGAGATGAACTCGTGGTCATGGCTGCTGTTGAACAGCACCTTCTTGCGGGCAAGTCGTACCCTAGAATCGAACCTTCTTGCGGGCAAGTGTTACCTTAGAATCGAACCTTCTTGCCCATGTCGCCATACATTTCCTCTCGCAGCGACTTCACCTGCTCGTCGGCCAGGTAGTCGTCAAAGGCCATCATGCGGTCGATGACGCCCTTGGGAGTAATCTCAATCATGCGGTTGGCGATGGAGGAGATGAACTCATGGTCGTGGCTGTTGAACAGCACCACGCCGGGGAAGTTTACCAAGGCTTCGTTCAGGCTGGTGATAGCCTCCAGGTCCAGATGGTTGGTGGGCTCGTCCAGAATCAGGCAGTTGGCGCCGCTGAGCATCAGCTTGGAGAGCATACAGCGCACCTTCTCCCCTCCGGAAAGCACCCTCACCGGCTTCAATGACTCGTCCCCACTGAACAGCATCCGGCCCAAAAAGCCTCGGACATAGGCATCGTCCTGCTCCGGGGAATACTGGCGCAGCCATTCGGTGATGTTGGCGTCGGTGTCGAAGTAGGCGGCGTTGTCCAGCCCCAAATAGGTGTGGCTGATGGTCTGTCCCCAGTAATAGTCGCCGGAATCCGCCTTCACGTTGCCGGTGATGATGTCGAAGAAGGCCGACTTTGCCTTGTGCTCCACTCCCACGAAGGCAATCTTGTCCCCACGGTTCACCGTCAGGGAAAAGTCCTTCAGCAGCTGGATTCCCTCGGAGGTGTAGTTCAGCTTTTCCACCCGCAGCACGTTGTTGCCGATTTCCCGGTCCGGCTTGAAGTTCACGTAGGGGAACTTGCGGCTGGTGACGGGAAGCTCCTCCAAGGCCAGCTTGTCGTAGATCTTCTTGCGGCTGGTGGCCTGGCGGCTCTTGGCGGCATTGGAGGCGAACCGGAGGATGAACTCCTTCAGGTCCTTCATCTTCTCCTCCCGTTTCTTGGCCTGGTCCTTGGCCTGCCGCTGCATGATCTGGCTCATCTGGTACCAGAAGTCGTAGTTTCCGCTGAACAGGCTGATCTTGCCGTAGTCGATGTCGCAGATGTAGGTGCAGACGGCGTTCAGGAAGTGGCGGTCGTGGCTCACCACAATGACTGTGTTGGGGAAATCCATCAGGAAGTCCTCCAGCCAGCTGATGGACTCCAGGTCCAGACCGTTGGTGGGCTCATCCAAAAGCAGGATGTCAGGCTCGCCAAAGATTGCCTGGGCCAAAAGGACACGAACCTTGCGGCTTTCATCCAACTCATTCATCATGCGGTCGTGGTACTCCTCCTCCAGTCCCAGGCCGGAGAGCATCTGCTCAATCTGGTTCTCCGCCTCCCAGCCCCCCAGCTCGCTGTACTCACCCTCCAGCTCGCTGGCCCGGATGCCGTCCTCCTCGGTGAAGTCCTCCTTGGCATAGATGGTCTCCCGATCCTTGTGGCACTGGTAGAGCTTGGGATGCCCCATCATCACCGTGTCCTTCACGGAGAACTCGTCGTAGGCAAAGTGGTCCTGCTTCAGAACGGCCATCCGCTCGCCGGGAGTGATGATAATCTGGCCGGAGTCATGCTCCAGCTCGCCTGAAAGCACCTTCAGAAAGGTGGACTTTCCCGCTCCGTTGGCACCGATGATGCCGTAGCAGTTGCCGGGGGTGAACTTGAGGTTCACGTCCTTGAAAAGCGGTCGGTCCCCAAATTTGAGGCTCACGTCACTAACTGTTACCATATCTATTTGTTCCTTCTAAAATTACTTGTTGTCGGACGTGTCGGATGAAGCCTTTGCTCCACCAAACAGCCCCTTCAGGCGAGCCAAAAAGCCCTGCTTGGGCGGCTGGCTGGCCTTTGCTGCGCTCTGGACCGCTGCCTGGCTTCCCTCCGACTTGTGGTCTTGGCCTGAGACCTTGGGGTTGGGAGACGACTGCCCGGACTGGCTTGTCACAGCGCCCGGCTGTCCACCGGTTTTTTGACGATTGGCCTGACGGCCGGAAGCACCATTCCCATTCCGAGAACGATTTCTACCGCCGCTCTGACCACCATTCCTGCGGGAAGGGCTTCCCTCACCTCGTCCACCCTCACTGGGGACGGCAGCTCCTGTGGCAGCTTGTCCGCCGTACTTTTCCTTGTACACCTTCATCCGCTGGTCAAAGGTAAGGCCCGACAAGTCCTCTCCCCCAGCCTGAATCTCATCACGGAAGTGGCTCCTACCACCAGTGGCACCGTCACGATAGGTGTCCTTACCCCTACGTCGATTGCCGCGGTTCTGACCCTCGCCGGAACCACGCCCCTCAACAGCCCCACGGCTCCCATCTCGTCCCCGTCTGGCATCGCGGCCACCCTCGCGCCGCCTGTCGCCACGTCGAACTCCATCGCGACGATCTCCTTCACGCCGGCCCCTGCGCCCGCCACGCTCATCCTCGCCGTAATCACCGGTGCGGATGTAGATGCTGACGCTCTTGTCCTCCACCATCATGTCCTCGTAGGCCACGGAGGAAGGAATGGAGTGGCCCAGATACCGCTCGATGGGAACCAGATTGTACACATCCTGCTCGCTGCAGAAGGTGTAGGCCTTGCCGGACTTGCCAGCGCGAGCAGTGCGGCCGATGCGGTGGACATAGTTCTCGGACTCGTTGGGCAGGTCATAGTTCACCACCATGGCCAGGTCGTCCACGTCGATGCCACGGGCGGCCACATCGGTGGCCACCAGACACTTGAGGGAGCCACGCTTAAAGGAGTCCAGCACCTGCAGCCGCTTTGACTGGGGCAGGTCCCCAATGATGAATTCGCTTTCTATTCCGTTGTATTGCAGACGCTTGGCCACCACCTCGCAGCTGCGCTTGGTGTTGCAGAACACAATGACGCTCTCAGGCTTCTCGGACTGGAGGATGCCCAAAAGCAGCCGCATCTTGGCATCGCTGGAGACATGGAGCAGCTGCTGGTCAATCTCCTCCACAGTAATCTGCTGGGCCTCGATGGTAATCTCCACGGGATTCTCGGTGTACTCCCAAGCCAGGTTCTTCACATAGGTGTTGAGGGTGGCGCTGAAGAGCATGGTCTGGCGGTCTTGGGTCTTGGGCAGCACCTTGATGAGCCTGCGAAGGTCAGGATAGAAGCCCATGTCGAACATGCGGTCCGCCTCGTCCACCACCAGAAAGGCCACCTGGCCCAGATCCATGGTGCCGGACTCCTGCAGGTCGATGACACGGCCCGGCGTGCCGATGATGATGTCAACACTTTCTTTTAGCAGGGCGGTCTGCTTGTTGTAGCCCACACCGCCGTAGAAGCTGCCCGTCTTGAGGCTGGTGCCGGAAATCAGGGTACGGGCCTCCTCCTCCACCTGGACCGCCAGCTCCCTGGTGGGAACCATAACCAGGGCCTTCTTGCCGGCAACACCGCCGCGGGCCAGCAGCTGCTGGATGATTGAAATCAAAAAGGCGGCTGTCTTTCCGGTGCCGGTCTGGGACTGGACGTACAGGTCAGCGCCATCCAAAGCCGCCTGCAGCACCTGCTCCTGGACGGGGGTGCACTCCACATATCCTGCCGACTCGATTCCCCTCAGCAGGTCCTGGTGCAATTGTAATTCCGTGAATTTCATACTATTTGATACTATATACTTTTTCACCAGCTATGTACATGGATTTTTAAAAAATATTTGGGCCGCCGGCCACTTCCCCGACGACCCAACACACAGATGCCTCTACCTGCCGAACAGATTTTTCAGGGCATCAGCCGCAGCATCTTTGGCCGACTCTGCCGCCCTCTTGGCGGCATCCTCCGCAGCCTTGGTGGCCGCATCCTTGGCGGCGTCCACCGCAGCGTTGAGGGCGGCGTTCAGACGCTCCTCCCCCTCGCGGCGCTTGCGCTCCAGTTCCTCACGGTAGGACTCCAGCCGGGCCTGCTGCTGCTCCATGCGGGCCCTGATGTCGTCAAAGTCCCCGAACTGCTCCGTCACCTTGGAGATGTTCTCCTCCAGCACCGCCCGGACCCTGGAGACGGCCTGCTCCTTGACTCTGGCCAGCTCCTCGTTGAACAGCTGGGTCAGCACCTCAACAAAGCGCCGGTCGATGTCGCTGTCCACATCGAGGGAGAGTCCCGACTCGTTGGAGTACGCCAGAGTAATCCCCGCCTGCACGGAGGTGAACATGGCCAGGGCCCGGCTGTACAGGTCGTAGGCAAAGGCCGGCTCGAAGGCGGCGGTGGTGAAGGAGACCGGGTCGAGGGTGATGGAGCCGCCCACAGAAAATTTCCCCGTCTCGTTGGCGGTGATGCGGGCACTGAAATGCCCGGTGCCGATGCCGGTGGGGACACCGGGAATCGCCTCCCCCTCCGGTGCCCTCATGTCGATGGTGTAGCCGGTCCCATTGTAGTTGAGCTCCACCAGGTCACCGGGACGTGTCTGCCGCATGTCAAGGACACCGGAGAAGCTGTCTGTCATGGAGCCATGTCCCACTGTTCCCGACAAGGAGGCGGGCCTCCCCCACTTGTCCATGTCGCTGCTGATGTCATTTACGTCCAGCGCTAGGGAGAAGCTTCCGTCGGCTCCGGAGCCATGCATCCGCTTGATGAGGAAGGTGGGGATGTTGTCCACGGAATACTCGATGTTCCGCCCCTCGTACCGCTGGATGGCGGGCTTCTCCTCCTCCTTCGGCAGCCGGGCCTCCTGGGCCTTCTTTGCCGCCGACTTTGCGGAAAGGTCCTGTGCCATCACCAGGAGCTCCTGGAAGGCGGGATAGTACCGCCCGAACTGGTCCGCCAGAATCTTCTCGAAGCTGGTGGTGAGGATGGCCATGCCGTCCTCCTTCAGGGAGAAGGAGGCTATCTTGTCAATCTCGCCGCTGACCAGGTTGAAGTCGGCCGTAACCGCGGCGGTAGTCTTTTCCACCAGCGACTGCACCGTATCCACATCCCGCCTCAGCATGTTCATGGTCTGCTCGGTCTCGTT
>CALEFI010000018.1 GCA_937876905.1 uncultured Treponema sp. | reverse complement strand
TGGCGATGGGATCAAAGGGCGTGTTTTTCCCCGGTATCCACTCGTTTCCCACCATCCTCCTGAATTCCTCCCAGCTGATGGCATCCAGCGGCCTGGCTTCGGGATTGTTTTTGGGGTCATCGGTATAGACCCTTTCGATGTTGGAGAGATTGACTACGGTTTTTGCCCCGAACCGCTGGGCCAGCACCACTGCATCGTTGTCAGTGGAAAATCCGGGCTTCCAGCCAGCTGCCACCAAAATCTGTCCGCCAAAGTCTATTGGTCCGGTGGGATCGTAGATTACTTCGTCAGGACACAGGTCGCTGAAGATTGCCCTTACCAGCTGGGCATTCAGTCTGGTGGCGGCAATGCCTATCCAGTCGGCCTGGTTGTCGTCCGCCTTGCATCCGCTTCCTCTAGCCGCTGCAATCGTTCTGTAGGCGTTCTGATAGGTCCGAGCTGGTCCGCCGCCGCCTATCACTAGGATGAGCCTGCGCTCCCTGTCCTGCCCCAGCCAGTCCCGCACCATAGCCTCGAAGTTTGGCAAGAAGGTGGTGTCTGGAGCGTCCGGGGCGACGATGGAGCCTCCCAAGGATAAAACTGTAACCATATTTTCCTCCATAAGAAATTTATTTCGTTTTGGTAATCGAGTCCGAGCTTGTTCAGTAAATGCCTAGCACAAGGGGATCGCTCCAAAATGAGCTGTAGCTTATGGTTCCCGATGTGGCCTCCTCCCAGATGGACTGGAGGCCGTAGGTCTTTGGCCTGAACACGGTCTTGTTGGTAATTACCGTGGGATTGACCTTGTTCCATCCCCGAGAGAAGGCTATGTGGTGGAAGTCCATGTTCCCGAAATAGAATTCCCTGCGGCTTTCAGGCTCCGTGGAAAGGCTGAAGCCCAGCCCCGCAGCCATGGCGACATCGACGGGGAGCCAGCCGAAATTCTCCAGGTAAATTTCTGCCCACCAGTGGTTTCGGCTGTTCTTGGCATTGTCAACAAGTATTCCGCTGACAGGAATGGCAGGAATTCCCGCCGCTCGACACAGGGCAGTAAAGATGATGGCAAAGTCGTAGGCATCGCCCTGAAAGGAGTCCAGAAGATTGAGGGAGGACACCTCCTTGGGCAGAAGCTGGTGCAACAGCCGGTAGTTGTCCAGCATGTAGTCATAGATGAGGCGGGCCTGCTGGTAGGGATTTGTCTCCCGCCCCACAATTTTCCCGCTGAGCTCAATCACAGCCTTCTTTCCAGAGGGGATACAGTCATCGGGTTTGGTGAAGATTTTGTACAAAAGTCTACTCGTGTCGGAGAATTCCTGTACCCTGTCGGGATTGATTTCCGTCGAGACGCTGTGGACAGGAACCACAAAGGTTTGGGTGAATGGAATCTTCTTTCCCGTTATCTGGCTTGAGTGGACTTGGTGGATCACCGACCTGTTGTAGTCCTCAAAGACCGGCGGGGGATTGCATTCGGTCATGGCAACTCCGTGCTGGCTTGCAGATGGTTGTGGCCTGGGTACCCGCAGGGTTAGCATGGAGTTGGTTTCCATGTCCACCTCCGAGACATCGGCCGTCAGCTGTAGGAGGTAGGTCCGCCTGTTGGGAAAGCTTTTTACTCCCGGTGTGGTGGACACTGTGATGGTACGTTGGTTGCTTTCTCCCTTGTCTGTCTGTACAAAGAAACTGCCGGATGCCGCCCCGTCGGGAACTCGCACCCGAATCTCGGTATCGCTCCAAAACTCATAGTCATAGTCTGAGTCCTGGGCCCTGATATAGATGTGGTCCAGCTGTTCCATGCCGCCGGTGGTGTCCGGCTTCCAGCCAGGAGTAAAGTATACGCATGCATTTTCGCCCCGGATGGAGCCGAAGTTGGAGCCGGTGATGGTGAGCACCTGTCCGACAGATATTCTTTGGGGTGTTTCCGACGTGATGACCGGAAGCATCTGCTGTGTCTCTATCTTGCTGATGGCGACCGGGATATTTTCTCTGTTGGCAAATATGACAGGCTGTGACCTTCCTCGCCGTGTAACAACATATACCAGGCCGTCCTGGACGTTTGCGGGCAGCTGCACCCTGATTTCGGAGCTGGTCCAAGAAAGATAGGACGAGGAGGTGAGGCTGCTTCCCCCTATCTCCACAAAGCTGGTGTCCCGTTGCTCCCCAAAGCCACTGCCCGTGATGCGCATGATGCTGCCGGGAGCGCCAATTTGGGGGGAGATTGCCTCTATTTCAGGAACCTTGCCATGCTCACTGAAAACGAGGAGGGAAATCCCAAGGAAAAGCCCTGCGGCTCCTAGGGAACAGGCTGTCCGAAAAAGGGGGTATTTCCGCCAGAAATATACAAATGGAAAACTCACGATCAGTTGCCTGATATGGTTATGTACATCTGGATGGGAACAGAAATCTCCCCCTTGATGGGGAGGGAGTGCAGGTCGGACAGGGTCATCCGTACAGAGACATTTCCCTTTTCCTCAAAGGCGGGACGAAAAATATCCATGGGTGAGAGCACGCTGTCCGGGGAAAGCGACACGGACTTGATATGGCGCTCAATGGGTTCCTCGACGATAATTGCAGGCTCCCTGATAAAGCGGGATGCCTTGGTATTTATGGACGGCGCCGCAGAGAGCGTACCGGTCAGGGCACTGGAGGAAATGCTGATTGGATTTCCTGAGGTGGTGGCAGTGCCTGGTAGATTCGGAGCCCTTGCCGGCAGAACCAAGGCAAAGGCCAAGGCTGCTGCAGCCACGGCAGGAACCATCCAAGTGAATCTACGGATGTTGGCTGGCTGTGTCTGTTTGGTGTTCCTACAATACCGGAGCTTTGTCTGCAATTTGGAAAAACTGTCCTCCAGTTCATCGGATGACAATTGGCTTGCGGTGGCATCTTCTTTCAATAGAGAGCTGAGCCTCTGGAGCTTCAGATACCTGTCCCGACAGTCCTGGCAGCCTGTCAGATGACTTTCGTAATCCAGGGCATACTTCTGTGGCAACTCTCCGTCCAGATATACCGAATGCATATCCTGTTCAGGGCATGTAGACATCATCTTCTCCTATAAGTTTTGATAGCTGCTCCCGGGCGCGGAAAACACGAACCTTTACATTGCCTTCCGTAATTCCCAGCACCCGGCCAATCTCCTTATAATTCAATTCGGCATATTCCCGCAATATGAGCACAATCCTCATGTTGTCCGGTAGCTTGTCCAAGGCTTCCCGCGTCTTTTTGCGAGTTTCCTCTTTCAGTAATTCAGTCTCGCCTGAGTCCTGCTTGCGGTGGTCCTCGTACAGTGCCTTTTCATATGCCTTGCGCTCCCGCCCCTTGCGTTTTACATAGTTCAGGGATGCGTTCTTCACCACCCGGATCAGCCAGTACTTTGCGTCGTTCAGCGAGGGGAAGACCAGCGCCTTCTCGTTCATCTTTATGAGCGAGTCGTGTACAATGTCCTCGGCCGCCTCCTCGTCATTTACAATACGATACGAGACCTTGAAGAGCATCTGCATTGCACCATCGTATATCTTGCGGAAATCACCGGGGTCGGCGGCATTCAAGCCCGGTCCGGCACCCCCTTCTGAAAAACCAAACAACTAAGACTCCTCTCTCGTTACACCCAGCACAAAAATATCAGAATTTTTGATATTTTCTGCGTCATATCCTCTTCCATTGGGAGCCTTGAGGGGTGTCAATGACTTGGATTCCCCTGTCGTTCAGCTGCTGGCGGATGGCGTCTGCCTTGGCAAAGTCCTTGGACTTTTTGGCGGCGGCGCGCTCGTTTACGAGTGCCTGAATTTCCAGTGACTCAGGGTCGGTGGCAGCAGCTGCCTCCGAGTCTGCGCGCTCCTTGTAGAGGGCCGCCGCCTCGTCCAGAAGACTTAAGGAAAGGACTCCGTCCATAATTCCGGTTATGGCGAGTATTTCTTTTGATGATAAAGAATTGTCCTTAACCATGGTCTGTAGGGCGGCAAGGACCTGCGGTGTGGCAAGGTCGTTCTCCAATGCGGCCTTGAATCTGTCCAGATATTCCTGTCCTCTGGGTGAAATTTCTACGGAGCTGGAGGCAGGAATCTGGCCTTGGTTCTGCTCCAGTACACGGGCAACTCGCTGCACCAGTGCTTTGCGGGCACTCCTAGCTCCTTCCATGGCGGGCCAGGAAAAGGCTACCTGGCTGCGGTAGTGGGCTCCCAGCAGGAAGAAGCGGTAGTCTAGGGGATGAAAGCCCTTGTCCACCAAGGACTGGAGGGTCAGGAAGTTGCCCGATGACTTGGACATTTTTCCTGCCTCCTCGTCCTGGCCCTTCTCCTTGGCAATCACGAGGAATTCATTGTGGAGCCAGTAGTTTACCCAGCGTTTTCCTGTGGCACCCTCGGACTGGGCAATCTCGTTGGTGTGGTGGACAGGGATGTGGTCAATGCCACCGGTATGGATGTCAATCTGCTCTCCCAGATACTTCATGCTCATGGCCGAGCACTCGATGTGCCAGCCAGGATAGCCCCGTCCCCAAGGAGAGTCCCAGACCAGGGCCTGGTTTTCGAACTTGCTCTTGGTGAACCACAGCACAAAGTCCTGTGGGTTCCGCTTGTTCTGGTCGATGTCGATGCGGGCTCCGGCCTTGAGGTCGTCCAGATTCAGGCAGGCCAGCTTTCCGTAGTCGGGGAAGGTGGACACGTCGTAGTAGAGGTTTCCGCCGGCCATATAGGTGTGGCCCTTGGCCTCCAGCCGCTGGATGAGGTCTATCATCTCCTGGATGTGGTCGGTGGCCTTGCAGATGATGTCGGGACGGCGGATGTTGAGCCGGTCGATGTCTTTGAAGAAGGCATCGGTGTAGAATTGGGCAATTTCCAGTACGGACTGGCCCCGCTCCTTTGCAGTCTTGACCATCTTGTCCTCTCCCTCGTCGTCGTCTCCGGAAAGGTGGCCAATGTCGGTGATGTTCATAACGTGTGTTATGTCGTAGCCCAAGTAACTGAGAGTCTTGTCCAGGATGTCCAGAAAGATGTATGCCCGCAGGTTGCCGATGTGGGCGTAGTTGTACACAGTGGGACCACAGCCGTAGAATCCCGCCTTGCCTGCCTGGAGGGGAACAAAGTCCTCCATTTTACGTCCCATGGTGTTATATAATCGTAAAGCCATAAGCCCTCGCTTTTTCTCCTGAATTAAAGTATACTGACGTAACAACTAGTGGGATGTTAGAGCTGTTATCATGTATAATGTACGGAAAATAGAAGAAAATATCAATATGCGGGGTGATTTCCACGGCCGTTTTTTATATGACGAGTCATTGGCCCTCTGGACGACGTTCAAGGTGGGCGGTCCTGCCCCCCTGTTGGTGGAGCCGAAGGATGTGCCGTCCTTCCTGATGGTTTTGGAAGAACTGCACCGCCTCTCCATCCCCTTCCTCGTGCTGGGAGGCGGCTCCAACCTGGTGGTTCCCGATGAGGGGCTGGAGTATCCGGTGGTCTCCACTGGCAGTCTGAACAGGATTGCTTTGGAGTGCGGGGGAACCAGGCTGGTTTGTGGCTCTGGCTCCACTTGGCGGCAGGTGATTGATTTCTGTATCGAGCACAAGCTTGGGGGATTGGAGAATTTTTCCGGACTGCCTGGCACCGTTGGTGGAGCTGTCTATATGAATGCCCGCTGCTACGACAGGTCGGTTTCCGATGTCCTGCTGGCAGCAGACTATGCCAGGCTGGGTGGGGATGCTGATGGCCGCCCGGCGGTGGAGACCTATATCATGGATTCGAGGCAGTGGGACTACAAGGTTTCTCCCTTTCAGGGGAAGCTGGAGGGCTCTCCTGTGCTGGAGGTAGTGCTCTCCGTAATCCCGCTGGACTCCGCCGCAGCAGATGATATGGAGCGGAGGGCTAGCTCCTTTGTGGCGGACAGGGAGCAGAAGGGGCATTTTTCCTATCCCTCCGCCGGCAGTGTCTTTAAGAACAACCGTGATTTTGGCAAGCCTTCGGGAAGGATTGTGGACGAGGCGGGGCTGCGGGGGCTGGAGCTGGGCGGGGCGCAGGTTGCTCCCTGGCATGGCAACTTCATCATCAACAGGGGAAATGCCACGGCTAAGGATATACGAGGCTTGGTGGAGCTGGTTCAGGAGGAAGTTTGCAGAAAAACGGGCTTTTTGCTGGAGCCGGAGATAATTTTTTTGCCAAAAACTAGATAGTTCAGGTAAAAAAATCCGACAATCAAAGAGGGTGGGAAGCGTCGCTCGATTGACGGGTATTGCTTTCACTCTTTATACTGTGCATAGTTGAATTGGAGGAAAGCCGTGTTGCAGCTTTCATTGGTAAATTTTAGCAAGAACTCGTATCTCATTGTGGAAGGAAAGCCGAATAGTGACAGGTTCTATATCATCAGGACAGGTACAGTAACCTGCGTCGGTTCCCGGCCGGGGGGAACTCCCGTGCATCTTGGGCCGGGTGATTTTGTTGGCGTGGTGGCCTGCATGTCCGGTCATGCCCAGTATGAGAATGTCATTGCGGAGACGGATGTTGCGGCCATTGCAGTTCGCAAGGACCAGTATCCTGATCTCATCCAGAGCAACGTTCCGGTAGCCCTCAAGACGATTCGCTCCTTTGCCCTCAAGATGCGCGCCATGAACGAGCAGCTTACCCAGCTGGCCCTAAAGAACATATCGATTGAGTCGCCTGAGCAGATGTTCTTTGTCGCGAGCTACTACGACAAGGTGGGGTGCTTTGACCCTGCGGTCTTTGCCTATTACCAGTACATCAAGGCATGTCCAGAAGGGCTGAACGTGGAGGTGGCGAAGAAGCGGTTTGTGGCACTCAAGCCCCGTTCCAAGGCGGTGTTCTTCGAGCCCACTGCGGACAACATACGCACCTATCCAAAGGGAACCATGATTTTCTCGGAGTGCCAGAACGGACAGGATATGTTCATCATCCAAGAGGGCCAGGTGAAGATTACCAAGATTGTGAACAACTCGGAGGTCATCCTGGCCGTCCTCAAGAAGGGGGACTTCTTTGGGGAGATGGCCCTGCTGGTGGACTCTCCCCGCTCGGCAAGCATCATCGCCTTCGAGGACTGCCAGCTGATGGTGGTGAACCGCAAGAACTTTGAGCAGATGGTAACTTCCCAGCCCCAGTTTGTCTCCCGGCTGACTGTCACGCTTTCCGAGCGCCTGTGGAGCATGGAGCGGCAGCTGGACAACGCCTACATCCAGAATCCAGCCCACAAGATGGTGGATATGCTGGCCCTGCAGCTGGAGAAGGAGCGGCTGGACCAGTCCACCTTGACTGCGCCTGGAAAGATAGTCCATACCTTTGACCTGACTCCCACCGATGTGTCCAACATGTGCGGCATCTCCCAGACGGAGCAGCGCATGGCGGTGGAGCACTTCCTCAAGCAGGGGTGCATCGGCCTGGATGAGAGCGGGAAGGTCGTTGTTTCTGACTGCAAGGAGCTGGTGAATGCGGCGGCTTTCTACCGCAAGCAGCTGAGCTAGGAGGTTTCCATGCTTTCTAAGGAAAAACTTTATCGCCACACCATACTTCTGGCGCTCGTCTTGCTCTCACCAGGCTTCCTTGCCGCCTTGCCCGGAGGCTACGGCTCGGTGGTGCTGGGAATGTCTGTTGATGCTGCAAAGGAGGCCCTGATGGATGACCCCGCCTATGGGTATCGTGGCGACCGGGATGTCTCCATGCTTCCCGGCGACAACAGGACGCTCATTTCCACCACTGGCGTGCTTTTCTTTGACGAGTGCTGGTTTCAGTTCGACAATGACCGCCTGTACATCATCACCCTCAACCTGAACAAGGAAAAGGTTGACTACTACAGCATCTTCAAGTCCCTGTGTGACAAGTATGGGGAGCCGCAGAGTCTTTCGCCCCAGAAGTCCGAATGGCGGGACGGCTCCGTAATCATGTCGCTGGAGCGCCCCCTTACCTTAAGGTACACCGACGAGGAAATCTTTCAGGAGCTGCAGGAAACCTCCAATATTGAGCTGACAAAGGAGGAGGAAACCCGGCAGAGCTTTTTGGAGAGCCTTTGATTGCGGCGGGACTGTCATTGTTTGGTATGAGAGCTTTTTGCAAAAAATATCCTGTGTTTTTGTCAGTATGCCTTGCGGGGCTGGTCTCCCTGGCCTCCTGTTCTGATGATTCCCGGCTGCCCACAATGGAGCTACAAATACTTTGTGGTGACGGGCGGGAGGTTTCTGTGGTGGCAGAGGTTGCCGACACAGAGGAAACCCGCAGCCGAGGCTTTATGGAGCGGGAGGTCATCCCCGATGGCACAGGCATGATTTTTGTCTTTGACCGGGATCAGATTCTGAGCTTCTGGATGAAGGACACTCCCCATCCCCTGTCCATTGCCTACATCGATTCCCGTGGTATAATTCGTGACATCTACCACATGACTCCGTTCAGCATGGCTAGCTGGACCAGCACCGTGTCGGTGCGGTATGCACTGGAGGTTCCCCAAGGTTGGTTCGAGCGGGAGGGTATTGGCATTGGTGACAGGGTGGTGATTGGCCAGGATATTGTGGGAAATACCGTCCGCTGAGCCTCCTGCCGGCTACTCCAACTCCTCCAGCATGGACCGGGCAATCTTGTCGTCGGGGTCAAATTCCAGCACTGTCAGGAAATATCTCCGTGCCTCCTGTGGGTCTCCCTGCCTGAGCGCCAGATACCCCAGGTTGGACATAATCTTGGTGTTTTCAGGATCAATTGCAAGGGCCTCCATCAGGCATCTTCTGCTCTCCCTGTGCTCTCCCAACTCCATATAGCAGATTGCAAGCTCGTTCAAGGTGTCTGGCTCAGTACTGCCACACTCGATTGACTGGAGGAAGGCTTCCTTGGCATCGTTCCAGCGTCGGAGTCTCCGAAGGCCCCATCCCAGCAGAAACCAGGCGTTCCAGACGGTGGGGTTGTTTTTGAGGAATCCTCTTATTTTCTCCAGCCCTCGCTCCTCCTGGGCGGAGGAGATGAGTTCAAAGGCGGCCTTAAACTGCTCGTCCTCAAGGTTCCTGCTGTTGATGTCCATGACTATTTCCTGGGCGCGCTGCCTTTTGTACTGGCCGTTCTCTCCCAGCTCCTCGTCGCCAATGTCACAGGTGAGGGCAAGATAGGACTCAAAGCATTCCTTCCCGCGCTGAAAATTCCGTTGCTTTAGATAGAAAAAGCCCGCATTGAAATATACTTCGGCGGGGGCATCCTCTGACTCAAGAAGCTGCTCGTACAATCTGCCGGCGCTGTCGTCGTATGCATCCGCATCCTCCGTCAGTCCTGACCTGCGGGAGGAGTCCGCCCGCTGGTCAAAGAAGAGGGCAGTGTTGAGGGTGATGGCCATGTCCTGTGGGTCAAGTCCTCTCAGGGCGCTGAAGATTTCTTCGGCAATGTCGTAGTCCTCGTTCCTGGCCTTGAGGATGGCAGCCTCCGTCAGCTCCTGCTTGATGTTTGGCTTTGCAGACAGCAGCAACTTGCGATAGTAGTCCAGGTGCTGGTTGTGGCGGTCGTAGGCAAGGACCACGAGGATGCCTGCAAAGATCATCTCAGGGGTAAGTTGGGAGCTGTCAAAGTCACCTTCCGGCGGCCTTTGCACGGGAAGGGGAATGTCCGGACGGACTTCCAGCTGGCAGGCGGACAAGTCCATGGTTTCCGGAAGGCGTAAAAAGAGGAGCGTGTCAATGGGATTTGATGGCGCCATGGGTTATCCTAATGTATGTTCAGCATTTGCCTGTGGAATCTCGGACCCTTCGGCAGCTGGCTGGGGCAGGGCAGAAGGCGAATGTACCGTCTGGGCCCGGTGGGCAGCCTTTTGTGCGCTTGAGGCACCGATGCCCCGTGGTGTAGCGGAAACTGAGGAGGCCGTGACCGGTGCGGAATGGTAGGTGGACAGCTGGGACTTCCGAAGGCCGGACAAATAGCTGTTTATGCGCAGCTTGTAGGTGATGGGAATCTTCTCAGCATCGTATTGGATGGCCACCACGATGATTTCCTTCCGCCCCTGGGCCACCTCTGTCTTGACGATGTGTGCTGGAAGAGACACAATTTCATGTGGATCATGGAATTCAAGTCGAAGGATGATATCCTTGTTTGTCAAAAACTGCGCCACTCCCAGCAGAAGAATCTTTGCCCCGGAAAACGAGATGTCCCGCACGATGCAGTGGCGGGGCACATTGTCGATGAAGACAATCGAGTCGGCCTTGGTGAGGCTCAGCTTGCGCAGGGACTCCTCTGTGAGGGGGATGCGCTCGTCCCTTCTGCGCAGGGCATTGGCGTTTGCTTCCAGCAGCCGTCCCAGCAGCTCAATGAAATCGTCCGGCGGCCGCTGGATGTAGGCCAAATTTACGATGGCCAAGTCCGAGGACTCCATGTATGGGGTGATTTCCTGAACGCGTGCGTTGATGAAGAAACTCATGGATTGCCTTTCCCCTTGGAAAAAGCAAAAGCGCAGGTTCACCGTCCCCTTTTCCTTGGAAAGCTGGGTGTATGCCCCTCCCTTCGATCCGATGATAATCTTTGCACCCATAAAGGACGTGGAGTTGACAATGCACGGCCACTGTGAGTCCGTGCATTTGATGTAAACCTGGCGGGGATCCATGTGGAGGGTCTTGATGACTTCCTTGGAAAAAGTTACCTCTGTGTCACGATACAACTCGTAATATCTTGTCAGCTGCTGGGATGTCACGATACTCATAGTCCAATGATAGTCCATTATTTTTTGTTGGTCAATCAATATTCAGTGAAAGGGTACGACAAAACCCAAAATATTTGCCACTGGCCGGTGTCTGTTGCCTGTAATCTCTTTGCCTCGCACGCTCAGGGATGCCGAGCTGCCGCCATCCATCTGGAGGGCATCCCATGCCCCTGCTGCCTGCATTACCAGGGCGGATTCCTCGTAGGAGAGGCCAAGGCTTTCTTTCTTATTTTCCCCTTCTACGTACAAAATAAACAGATAGCGCTGGTCTTGCGTAACTCCCAGGGCCAGGCGGGAGTCAAGGCTGCATGAGGGGAGGTCCTGGATTTTTCCTTCTCGGATGATGGTGAAGAAGCCACCCAGGGCCAGCTCCGTTTCTGGCGGGTGCTCGGTTTGATCATCAATAATGACAGCCTTGAGCTTGTCTCCTTGAGGCCAGAAGCAGATGGCGCTGTACCGAGAGATGGGGGCGGACAGAATGCTTTTCCGGTTGATGTAGAGGCCCACCAGTCTTCGTTGAGGGAGTAATTGGGTGAGGGGAGCTTTGAAAGGGGTGGCATTTACCGTTACTGCGGCATTGGTCTTGTTGAGAAAGCTCCATGTGTTCTTGCCGGTAAAGGTTCCCGTGGAGTTAATCTCATCTTGGTCGGGGTACGCTAGGACTTCAAGCCGGGGATTGTGGAGGTCTATGGAGACCAGGTGCCATCGCAGGGGAGCTTGAGTGGCGGTGTAGCTGGTGTAGTTGATTCCCTCCGCAATGGCTTCCCAGTCCCAACTGTCCTTGGCGGTGGAGTTGCCAAGGGGTGGATGAAAATCAATTCCCTGGCGGATGTGGGTAATCTGGTTGCATTGGTACAGGGAATTGTCTTGAGGCAGGGTGGTGCAGGATGTAAAGAAGGCTGCCAGGAGGAGGGAAAGGGCAGGGAGTCTGAGAAAAACCAAGGGCCGTCTGGAAACTGGCTTCCAAACGGCCCTGTCCGAATCAATAGGCATTCCTTCCGCCAGAAGACTTGCGGTTCTTCTTCATCAGCTTGCGCTGAAGAGTCTTGTTCTTGCGGTTCTTGATGGTGGAGGGCTTCTCAAAGTATTCCCGCTTCTTGTACTCGCGGATAATGCCTTCCTTTTCCACCAGACGCTTGAAGCGCTTGATTGCCTTTTCCAGATTCTCGGAATCATCGACTGTAATATGTGCCATTGTACTCACCTCCCTCCGGAAACTAACCGCCAGGATTCGGCAATTATGACAGGATGGGGCAGGATTGTCAATTGATTTTTTGGGGCTGGTGTCATTTTTGAGTGGGAAAAATCATCAAAGCGGAGGCATTCCATCCACTTTACAAAGGCTTTCCGCAGGTGTATAATCCAGCCATCCATTCTTTTTTCAAGTAGGAAACTATGTCTCAACTTGCCATCCCCCCAAACTACAAGCCTCTGCTCTCTGTGAAGGAGACGGAGCACGCAATTGTCATGATAAAGGAGTTTTTCCAGCTGGCCCTGTCCACGGAGTTGAACCTCACCCGTGTCACCGCTCCGCTCTTTGTTCCCAAGGGAACCGGCCTCAACGATGACCTGAACGGGGTGGAGCGGCCCGTCACCTTTCCGGTAAAGGACATGGACGATGCTTCCATGGAGATTGTGCATTCCTTGGCCAAATGGAAGCGGGTGAAGGTGACGGATTTGAAACTGCCTGCCGGATTCGGCATCTACACCGACATGAACGCCATCCGCAGCGACGAGGAGCTGGACAACACCCATTCGCTCTACGTGGACCAGTGGGACTGGGAGCTGGTGGTGCGGGAGGAGGATCGCACCATCTACCTGCTGAGGGATGTGGTGAAGCGGATTTACCGCTGCCTCAAGCGCACCGAGTTCTTTATCTACGACCGCTATGACTGCATAAAGCCCCTCCTGCCGGAGGAAATAAGCTTTGTCTTTGCAGAGGACCTACAAAAGTCCTATCCCGGCCTCACCGCCAAGGAGCGGGAGAACCTGGTGGCGGAGAAGTATGGCGCTGTGTTTATCATTGGCATTGGTGCGCCGCTGGCGGACGGCAGGCCCCACGACGGGCGGGCTCCCGACTACGACGACTGGATTACCGAGACGGGAGATGGCCATCGGGGACTGAACGGCGACCTGATTGTGTGGAATCCCGTGCTCAAGTGTGCCTTCGAGCTTTCTTCCATGGGAATCCGTGTGTCGCCGGAATCTCTTTTGGCCCAGCTGGAGGAGCGCAATTGCATGGAACGCAAGGACCTGTACTTTCATTCCCGACTGCTGGGCGGCGAGCTGAGCCTGACCATGGGTGGCGGAATCGGCCAGTCCCGGCTGTGCATGTATTTCCTGCGGAAGGCCCATATCGGTGAGACACAGGTGAGCGTGTGGCCGGAGTCCATGCGCAGACAGTGTGCGGAGGCGGGAATCCCCCTGCTGTAAGAGCTATGGAAGCGGAAAAGGAATACCACTTCAATGCCTCCCAGCTGGAGGCGGGCTTGGCTTCGCTGGTGGGGCTTGGCGTAACCCGCCTTTTGGTGCGAGACAGAGCTATTACCGGGAGCCGGGATGGTTTTCTGGGTTTTTTGGAGCGGGCCCTGCGGGAGGCTCCTGATATTTTCTATAAATTTTATGTGGAGCCATCTGTGGTGGACGGGCAGCTGTGCCAGCTGCTTTCGAACTTCCACTGCTCCCTTCAGCTGCGGCTGGATGCCGCCGCCCTGTCAGGTCGAAAATCCTTTGAGCGGAAAATTGGACTTTTGAACAGGAGCGGCCTTGTCTTTGGCTTCGACTTGGAATTTGCTTCCAATGCAGCTGATTCTGCCAAGCTGTTTAAGGAGCGGTTAAACCTGGCCCTCTCCCTGTATCCCAATCACATCGACTTTCCCCAGCTGGAGGAGGGGCTCCCGGCTCCCACCCAGTTCTTTTCGTCCCGTGACATTGCCCTTGTCGCCGACAAGTCCCATGCCTGCTCCCTGTTCTATTCCGAGGGGAGGGCGGTGCCCTGGTTTTTGACTGTGCTAAAGCCCCTACGCATCAGTGCAGATGCTTTCTTTGCCGACTTTGCCGAGTGGCTGGCCTGCAATAACCTAGCTCGTGGCAGCTTATCTGCTGAGTCAGGGAAGGGAACGATTTCCTGTCAGCTGAGCCACCAAGAAATCGAGCGGATGCAGCTGCTGTTCCTAGAGCTTAAGTACCAGGAAAAGGCCCTAGAGCACCTGCTGCCGGTGGTGCAGGAGCTGGTGCGCTTCAATGGAGCCTTTGCCCGGCTGGTGGGTGAAGACGTGGAGGGGGAGCTTGACCTAGCCTTTCATCCCGATGATTTGGAGTCGCCCTGTTCCCAGGATGTGGCTGCCTTTGCCGAGAGTGTGTGCATGGAGCATTGCCGCATTCGACTGTGCTGGATGCAGGACAGGGAGGGGAATAATTTTCCTGGCTGGCAGTTTGTGCAGGAGTAGGGGCCAAGGAGCGGGGAGTACCGACTTCCAGCGTCCGGCCTTCTCCTACCCCTCTAGCTCCTTGGCCTCCTCCCACAGCTGATCCATCCGCTGGAAATGCTCCTTTGTCATGGGAATGCCCTGGCGTTCCATGGACTGCTCCACGTGGAGGAAGCGGCGGTAGAACTTGGCGTTGGTGGCGGACAGGGCCGCATTGGGGTCAACCTGATAGTGGCGGCAGAGGTTTGCCACGGCAAAGAGCAGGTCTCCCAGCTCCTCCTCCAGGTGCAGCTGGGCGGCATCCAGCTGGGGGGTGGAATGGACGGTGAGGGGCTCCAACTTGCTGTCGCCCCTGCCATTGGCTGGCTTGCTGACGGCAAGGATTTGCTCCCGTGCGGCGGCGGCATTTTTAACCTCTTCCAGCTCCTCTTCTACCTTGGCCAGCACCTGCTCTGGCCCCTCCCAGTCAAAGGCCTTCTTCGCCGCCTTTTTTTGGTACTTCAACGCCTTCAGCAGGGGCGGAAAGCCCGCCGGAACCTCGTCCAGGATGGACTTTCCCCTGCGTCCCTCCACCTTCTCCTTGATGGCATCCCACTGGGAGATGACCTGCTCGCCAGTGGCGATGCCCTCCTGCAGCTGGGAGCGCCCCTCGGATTCTGGGAACACGTGGGGATGGCGGCGGATGAGCTTTTTGGCCACCTCCTGCATCACGTTGGCCACGGTAAAGTCACCCTGCTGCTGGTAGATGTAGGAGATGAGCAGCCCGTTCAGCAGGAGGTCTCCCAGCTCCTCCTTGGCGTGCTCCGCATCCTGCTGGGTGATGGCGTCCACCACCTCGAAGGACTCTTCTATCAGTGTGTTCCGCAACGAGAGGGGTGTCTGCTCCCGATCCCAGGGACAGCCGTCGGGCGCCCGCAAATGTTCAATGACCGAGTAAAAAAAAGAGAATGCCTGCGCTGTGTCTTCCATGGGATGCAGTATAGCATGAGGAGAGGTGAATGTAAAAGGGTGGAAAGCTTGGGTAAAAAAAACTGGTCCTTGAGGTTTGACTCAAAGACCAGTCGGAGCTGGAAGCCAATGGGGTTCGGCTCCCTCCTCCTAGCAAACCAGCAGGTAGTTTGCCATCGCCTCATAAGCAGGGAGGGATAGGGGATCGATATATTTGTTGGAGGAAAGGGGATTGGAGGCGAACCTCGCTATCACCATCTCTGCCATGGGGTCGATGTAGATTGCCTGGCCGTGGACTCCACGGGCCATGTAGGCCTTGTGGCTGTTGTGGGTAATCCACCACATGCTGCGGTAGCTCCAGCCGTGAAGGTCGGGATACTCGTGGCCCCGCTCAAAGTCGTGGGGGTCGCCGCCGGTGGTGATGGCCTGCACCGCCTTCTTGGGAATCAGCTGGATGCCGCTGAGCTTGCCCTCGTTGCGCATCAGCTCCCCGAAGAGGGCCATGTCTCGCAGGCCCATGCTCAGGCCGCCGCCGGCAAAGGCGATTCCTGCCGGGTCAAGCTGGTAGTAGGCGTCGCTGGAGGCTCCCATGGGCCGCCAGATCATTTCGGACAGGAGCTGGGCGAGTCCCTTGCCGGTGACACGGGAGATGAGCCAGCCCAGCACCATGGTGTTGGCGGTGCGGTAGTGGAAGGCCTCTCCGTGGTCGTGGCTGGAATCCTTCTTGATGGCGGGCAGGTACTCGTAGTAGCAGCCAGGACCGCTGTAGTTTGCGGGGCGGAACACATTGCCCGCCTGGGACAGCTTCCAGATGTCGGAGTTGGGGTCGTTGTAGTCCTCACTGAACTGGATGGCAGTGGTCATGTCCATCACCTGCCGCACCGTGGCGTCCCCAAAGCCTGAGTCCTGTAGCTCCGGGATGTAGGAGCCCACCGTCCGCTGCTCCTCCAGCTTGCCCTCCGCCACCAGAATGGAGGCCAAGAGCCCTGCAAAGGACTTGCTGACGGACATGGCGGCGTGGTGGCCCCATGGCTCCATCCCAGCGAAGTACCGCTCGTAGACGATGTGGCCACGGTGCAGGATGATGATGCCGTCGGTAAAGTTCCGCTCCAGCGACTCCGCCCAGCTGATGGGATTCGCTTCCTTCCAGGGAGTGAAGGTAATTCCGTCCAG
This sequence comes from uncultured Treponema sp., assembly GCA_937876905.1. Lineage (GTDB taxonomy): Bacteria > Spirochaetota > Spirochaetia > Treponematales > Treponemataceae > Treponema_F. The sequence continues at coordinate 37,736 of CALEFI010000018.1, read as the reverse complement.
CTCCTTCATCAGCTTGACGTGGAATTTGTGGAGGCCGTCCTTCTCCTTGCTGGCGGGAACCTCCCGTGTAGGTAGGAACTCCCGGATATGGTTGACACTGTAGCGCAGGGCCGGAAACTCAAAGAAGGAGCCGTCCGCCGCCGAGAGAATCTTGTCCTGCGGTGGGGGAAAGCCCTGCATCCAGCCCATGCGTGCAGGCTCTGTCTCTGCAATGCTGATATAGTCGTGCCGTGTTGTCTCGTTCATGTTTACCACCTGCACTAAAGGGTAGTAGGTAGCGCTGCGGAATGCAAATGTTCCGGGAAATTTGTGCTACCACAGTAGCTGGAGTCCCTGACCTTGGTATTCATAAAAATGCCTGTCACAGGACAGCAGCGTCATGTTGTTTCGGATGGCACTGTGAATCAGCATCCGGTCAAAGGGATCCCTATGGCCTGGCACAGCATCAAGCTCGCTGTAGGTAAGGTAGTCGTAAGGAGAGGGAGTGTGGATGATAAAATCATACTGGGCAGCTAGGTTGGGAAGGTGGAGTATATGGAAGCTGCTGAAGGTCAACTTTCCCAACTGCACCTTGATGGCAACTTCCCAGAAGGTGATGCAGCTGACAAAAATCTCTGTCTCACCTTGGCAGATGATTTCCTTTGCCTTGGAAGAAAGCTTGCTTGTATCCATAATCGTCCACAGGAAGGTGTGGGTGTCCAGCAGGTATTTCATTCTTTTTCCCCGGTCATTCCCAGGAATTCTTCCATGGTAATCTTTCCGTCTCCCTCCATACTAAAGGAGGCAATCCCCTCCAATGTCCCTATTTTTCGTGGGGGACGGGACGCTTGGATAGGGATTAGACGTGCCACCGGCCTTTTTGCCCGTCCATAGAGGATTTCAATTTCATTTCCCTGCAGCACCGAATCCAGCACCTGGGAAAACTGGGACTTGAAGTCGCCTACCGTCATCTGCACCATGGAATAAGTTTACATTAAACTTGTCAAGTTGTCAACATTGTAGAAGTAGCAAGGTGGACTCACCCTAGCGCAGCCGGCACCAGACAAAACCACATTTGATAAAATGAAAAATGAAAGATGAAAGATGAAAAATGAAAAATGAAAAATGAAAGATGAAAAATGAAAAATGAAAATTTCCCCGTTTTCCATTTTCAATTCTCCGTTTTCATCTTTCCGTTTTTAGTTTGTTGAAAAATCATCGTTTACTCTTCATTGTTTTGAGTGATGAAACTAAAATTGCGATTATTTCTTTTAAATCAGAGACAAGTTTTTCAACCTGATTTTCTTTTATCAAATCTGATTTCACCATTACTTCCAGCCAATATTCCGTTTCATCAGCCTCTTTCAAGGCGATGTTCAATTTGCTTATAAAATCGGCTTTACTCTGGGCATTTTTACTTTCACGGACATTCGCACCAATGCTTGTTCCAGAACGCAAAATCTGTTTTGAAAGCACATATTCTTTTTTCTCCTCGCAAAGATATTTGTAAAACTTCACGATTCTCACAGCAAAATCCACAGTCTTGTCCGCAAGAATATTTTCAGTCTTCATCCCTTTCACGTCTCCTTTGGTAAAATGAAAGTTGAAAGTTGAAAAATGAAAGTTGAAAAATGAAAGTTGAAAAATGAATTTTCCCCATTTTCATCTTTCAATTTTCCATTTTCAATTCTCCGTTTTCCGTTTTCATCTTTCCGTTTTCAATTTTCAATCCACAGGAATCTCCAGGGTAAAGCAGCTTCCCTTGCCGGGGGCAGAGTTCACTCGGATGCTCCAGCCCAGGGTGTCCGCCACGGTCTTTACCACCGCAAGGCCCAGTCCCTTGCCCTCGCTTTTCAGGGAGTTGTCCCCTCGGAAGAAGGGATCAAAGACGTGGGGCTGGTCTGCCTCCGGGATGCCGCAGCCGTCGTCCTGCACCGTGAGGATGAGCCGCCCCTCCCTCGCAGGTTTCTTTCCACTGCCCGCCGTGCCTGACTTCTGCTTTTTTTTCCTCCGCTTGCCGGATGTCTCCAGGACGGCAGCAAGGCAGATGGAGCCGCCCGGAGTGGTGTAGTGGATGGCATTGCCGCACAGATTGTCCAGCACCCGAATCATCAGGCTTTCGTCCAGGGGGATCATCAGCTCCTCCGGCAGGTCTATGGCGGTGTCAACAGTGCGTCCCAGAATCCTTGCATCCTCCTGCAGCCGGGCGGCGTAGTCGCAGAGCAGTGAGGTGATGGGCACCGGCCCAAGGTTCTGCCTCCACTCGCCGGAATCCATCCGCACAAAGTTGATGAGGTCATCTATCATCGTATCCAGTTGGTTGACCTTCTCCCCCACGATTTCCAGCGACTTGCCCACCATCTCCGGGGAGTCGGCGATGCCGTCGCAGATGGCCTCGGTGTAGCCCTTGATGAGGGCAAGCGGGGTGCGCAGGTCGTGGCTGATTCCCATGATGAGCCAGGAGCGGCGCTTCTGCTCCTCCAGCAGGGCCAGCCTCATGCTGTTGAGGGAATTGGTGAGGGAAAGAATCTCATTGCTGCCCCGCACCTGTATCTCCTTGTTCAGATTGCCATTGGCTAGACTCCGTGTCTCCCGCTCCAGCACCTCCATGGACCGGGACAGGACGTGGGACAGGTAGAGGATGCCGATGATGCATAGGAACAGCAGCAGGCTGAACACGTTGACGATGGCCTTCAGCTGGTTGATTACCGTGTCCCACTTGTACTGGTTTTCTCGCAGCAACCGCGTCACTATCATCAGCCGGGAGGCCTCCTTGTTTTCCGGCTGGAAATTCCTGTCGATTTGGTAGAGGTAGTCCTGGGTGTTGGTGTCGAAGACGGCCATCAATTCCTCCTCCGTCAGCCAGTCCCCCACCGTTATGCCGGGGATTGACGACAGGAGCACCTCGCCCTGGCCGGACAGCACCGCCGCCTCCACCGAGTCGGGCAGCTGGGCGATAAAGTCCTGCACCTGCTCCCACTCCTGCTTGCTCTGCCTGGTTTCCGTCCGCCGGGAAAGCTCCTCCCAGGAGGGGATGAAGATGCGGGATGGCGAGCGGAACCAGCTGGACAGCACCATCGTCCCCAGCATAAATACGGGAATCAGGAAGAGGGCGATGAGCAGCAGGATGAACTGGGTCCTAATCTTCATCGGATGCCTCGCATTCGCCTTCTTCTCCAGAGGCGGCCGTCCCGTCTTCTGGCCACTGGATGTTGGCATTGAACTGGTAGCCCAGGCCGTGGATGTTTTCGATGTACTGTGGCTTGGAGGCATCATCCTCTATCTTCCGTCGCAGCCGCTGGATGTACACCGGCACGGCGGAGATGTCTCCGTAGGTCCTGCCCCAGACATCCCGGTAGATGGCAGTGGCGGCGAGTGGAGTGCCTGCGTTCCGCACCAGATGGGCTAGGATGGCGAACTCCCTGGAGGACAGGGGAATCCGTTGGTCCTCCTTGAGCAGCAGGTAGCGGTCAAAGAAGATGGTAAAGGGGCCGAACTGGGCGGCCTGCTTTGACACGGGGCTGTCGCTGGAATTTCCCGTCCGTCGTAGCATGGCCTGCACCCTTGCCACCAGCACCTTGGGGGAAAAGGGCTTGGTAATGTACTCGTCGGCGCCGTCCCCCAGCCCCTCGATGATGTCCTCCTCGCTGTCCCTTGCGGAGATGATGAGCACCGGTATCTGGCTGGTCTTGCGGAAAATCTGGAGGAATTCGAAGCCCCCCATTCCCGGCAGGTTCAGGTCCAGCAGCACCAGGTCCGGCTGGAAGTCCTCCAGGATGGCAAGGGCCTCCTCTCCGCTTTCCACCGGCCGAATCTCCATGCCCGCCTTGTTGAGATAGAGGGCGATGAGGGCAGCAAGCTCGGTTGTATCTTCTATCAACAGGATTTTGTTTGCCATGGTGTCATCTCCAAAAACCAGAATAAAACTTCCCTCATACTATGACATTGACAGAGGAATTTGTTAAGATGGATTTAGAGCTTCTGACAAAATATTGTTGTAATCTTGCTAGTGATTTTAAGTTTTATTTAAGAAGCCCTGTTAAAATCAAGGTGCATGAGGAAGATAGAGGAATGAGACGTGGAGCCTGTCCTGCCCCTTGTCTGGGGAGGAGAAGGATGAACAGACTTGTAGGGGCAGTCCTCCTGGCGCTGGCCTTTGGAGTGTTCCCTGTGAACCTCGCATCATCCCAGGAGACTGGGACTGCCAGCCTGCCCGGTGCTGTCCCTGCGGAGGCAGCCCTGGATACAGGCATACAGGAGGGGTTTGCCGTTACCTTGGAGGAGGCAAGGTCTCTGGCATTGACGGGCAATGCCGACCTCCGCTCCCAGCGGCTCAGTCTGGACTCGGCCCGTCGTTCCTCCCAGTCCCGCTGGAATGCCTTCCTCCCCGGAATAAGCCTCAACGGAGGCATTTCCAATAGCCATGGCATTACCGACGGTGCGGCCAGCAGCTGGGGCTGGAATGCCTCCTCCGGCCTGACCCTCTCCTTGACGGCGGGCATACCGGTGCAGATGCGGCTTGCCGCCCTTGGCTATGAGCTGGCCCAGACAAACTACCAGATGCAACTCCAGACGGTGATGGCAAGTGTCGCCTCCTCCTTCTACAATCTTGTGGCAGAGGCGCAGAGCCTTGCGATATTGGAAGACAATGTGGAGCTGACCCGACAGCAGTATGAGCAGGCCCGCAGCGACTACAACCGGGGTCTTGCCTCCGAGCTGGAGATGCTGCGCTCCCAGTATGCCTATGTCTCCGCAGGTCCCCAGCTGGAGCGGGCAAAGTCCCAGTATCAGTCGAATCTGGCCGCCTTTCAGATTCTTGTGGGCAGCCAGCGGCCCCTTGTGCCTGCAGGAGACGTGCTGCTGCGCAGGCTAAATCTTCCGTCCCCAGAGGACCTGTCCCGGACCCATCTGGAGGGCCGACTGGATGTTATCCGTGGACGGCAGGTGCTGCGGGAGGCCGAGCTGAGCCGGACTGCTGCAGCCTTGTCCGCCCTGGCCCCCTCCGTCTCCCTGTCCGAGTCCTTTAGCATGGGCCCCACCGGGGGGAGGATGGACGGGGAGCCCTCGGTGTCCGGCAGGTTTTCCGTCAGCGTGTCCATTCCAGTGGACGGATTCATTCCCGGCTCTCCTGAAAATCTGTCGGTCAAGCGGGCGGGGGACACGGTGGAGGCCGCCCAGTTGAGTCTGGAAACCATCCTGTCCAAGGCCCATCAGGATATTGTGGCAAAGGCCAGCGAGGTGGAGCTTTTGTGGAATGCCATAGCGGTTGCCAGCCTCAATGAGTCTATTGCGGAGCGGGCCTACCAGCTTTCCCAGGAGGGATGGCGGGCGGGACTGGTAAGTCAGACCGACTTGGAGGATACCCGCCAGCAGATGGTGTCCGCCCAGCTAGCGGCAGGAACCTCCCGATCCCAGTACCTTGTCGGGGTGGGGAGCCTGGCCGATGCCTTGGGGCTGACGGTGGAGCAGGTGTACGAATTGTATGGAGTGAATGAAGATGAGTAGGGAACGGAAGGCCGACTTGATTGGAAAGGCTGTGGTGCTTGTGCTCATGGTTGTCTTTACCGCAGTGGGAATCTACACCCTGCTCGGAAAGAAGGCTGACAATGGGGGTGCAATGTCGGCGGGACGAGGAGGCGGCCTTGGGGCGGCCACGGTAACGGTCTCTGTCAAAACCATGGAGCCCCAAACCCTGCAGAAGACGGTGCTGCTGAACGGGGAGGTAAAGTCCCGGACGGAGACGAGCATCTATCCTGATACCTCCGGCAAGGTAAGCCGCCTGCTCAAGTCTTTGGGGGATTTTGTCCGACGTGGAGAGGTCATCGCCTATGTGGACCCTTCCCGTCCCGGATCCGCCTATGCAGCCAGCCCTGTCATTGCCACCGTGTCCGGCACCCTCATCCAACTGCCCGTCAATGTGGGGGACACGGTTAGCACCAGCACCGCCCTGGCGGTCATCGGCTCCCTGCAGGATTTGGAGATTACCGTCAATGTGTCTGAAAAATACAGCTCCTACCTCAAGGACGGCCTTCCCGCCTACGTCTCCCTGGTGTCCGCCCCGGACACCAGCTACACCGCCCACATCGTCTCCGTCAGTCCCGTGGTAAACTCCGCCAGCCGTACCCAGGAGGTAGACCTCATCCTCAATCAGCAGGACGAGCGGATTCGGCCGGGAATGTTTGCCCAGGTGCGCCTAGTGATACTGGAGGAAAAGGACGCCTTTGTAGTGCCCTTGTCTGCAATCCGGTCCTACAACGACCAGCCAGCTGTCTTTGTGGTCTCTCCCGACGACACAGCCCGGCGGGTGATTGTTGCCCTCGGCATTTCCAACGACAACGATGTTCAGGTTGTCTCCGGCTTGGAGCAGGGGGACCGGGTGATTACCGCTGGTGCGGTGACGGAGGGAATCAAGGTGCACGTTGCGGCAGCACGGCAGGATTCCCTCGTCCCTCCCGACAATGGCTCTGAGGGGGAGGCACTCAGGCCATGAACATCTCCGAGCTTTCCGTCCGCCGCCCTGTTACCATCACCATGCTGTACGTGCTGGCCTGCGTCATTGCCGCCGTCTTTATCCCCCGCCTGGGAATTGCCCTGTATCCCTCCACCGAGCGCCCCATACTCACGGTCAGCACCTCCTATCCGAACGTCGGCCCGGAGGAAATTGACACCAACGTTACCGACGTCATCACCAGCCGTCTCAACCGCATTTCCGGCCTCAAGTCCATCATATCCACCTCCCGCAATGGCCGCAGCCACATCCGGCTTGAATTCGGCTACGACACCGACCTGGACCAGGCCAAGGACGATGTTACCGCCGCCCTGTCAAACATTTCCAACCGGCTGCCCGAAGAATGCGGAACGCCCTCCATCTTCCAGTTTAACATAGACTCCCGCCCCATCATGCAGCTTGCCGTGGAGGGAGACCTGCCGGTGGACGAGCTCAAAACCCTGGCGGAGGACATTGTGCAGCCCCTGCTGGAGCGGGTGGACGGGGTTGCCACCACGGAGGTAAGCGGCGGGGTTGCCAGGGAAATCATTGTGGACCTGTCCCGCAACCGGCTGGAGGCCTTTGGCCTGACTGCCCAGAGCATCCGTTCCGCCCTGGCAGCCCGCAACATGCAGGTGTCCTCCGGCACCATCACCCACAATGAGATGGACTATGAGATTGTCACCAGCGAATATTACCAGTCCTTGGAGGACATCCGCACCACCGTCATCGCCACCAAGGACGGGTCTGCAATCCGCCTTGACGACGTGGCCGAGGTCTATGAGGACACCACTGAGCGCAGCGTCTACATCAACGGCAGTCCGGGGCTTTATATCAGCGTGTCCAACGAGTCCGGCTCCAACGCAGCCTCTGTAGCCAAGGGGGTCCATGGGATGATGGCCATCGTAAACGAGCAGCTGCCTGCAGGGGTTGTCCTGCGGGTGCTGAGCGACGACACCACCCTCATCGACGCCACCCTGAGCCAGGTCTATTCCTCCGCCGTGGAGGGTGCCATCCTTGCCATGCTGATAATCTTCGTCTTCCTGCGCAGCATCAAAAGCTCCATCATCATCGGATTCTCCATCCCCATCTCCTTTATGCTTACCCTCATGGTGATGTCCTTCCTGGACCTGACGGTAAATCTTATGACCATGTCGGGCTTGATTTTGGGACTGGGAATGACGGTAGACTCCTCCATCGTCATCCTGGAGAACATCCAGCTGCGCCGCCAAAACGGGCAGAAGTCCGCCATTGCCGCTATTTTGGGCAGCCGCAACATGATGACGGCAATCTTCGCCTCCACCGCCACCACCCTCTGCGTCTTTGTGCCCATGCTGATCTATGAGGCCCAGCTGGAGATGTTCGGCCAGATGTTCCGCGACATGATCATTACCGTCTGCGTCTCCCTTGTGGCCTCCTTTGTGGTGGCCGTTACCCTGGTGCCTGCCCTCTGCGGCAGCATCCTGCGGCTAAACACCCGGACCCAAAAACCGCTGCGGAACCCCCTGCTAAAGCGGATTGACGGCTGGTTTGAGGCGGTGCAGCAAAAGATTGAGGATGTCTACGGAGGAATGCTGGAATTCTGCCTGAACAATAGGTTTTTGGTGCTGTCGCTGGTAGCCGTTATGCTGGCGGTGAGTGCCCTCCAGTTCGGCTCCATGGGTATGAATCTCGCCCCCACATCCAGTGCCGACGACATGGTGCAGGTCAACCTGAGCCTGCCGGTGGGAACAAACAATGATGTGGTGCGCAGATACCTCTTCGATTTCCAAGAGATTGTCATGCGGGAGCTGGACGGGGCCTACGAGACCCTCGTCTTGAACAGCGGCAACAGCAACTCCGGCTCCCTGCGAATCAACCTGCCGGATCTGGAGGATCAAACCATGTCCGCCGCAGACGTAAAGTCAGCCCTGACCCCCTATCTCAACCAATGGAGCGATGTCACCATCTCCTTTTCCGCCGGTCGTGGCTTTGGCGGCAGCTCCAGCGGCATTGACGTGAAGGTGCTTTCCACCGATGCCGTCGCCGCACAGCAGGTTATGGATGAAATCGTGGAGCTGCTGGAGGACAATGTGCCCATGCTAAAGGACATTACCACTGACACGGAGGATGGCTCCCCCCGTTTCCAGATTTCCATAGACACTGCCGCCGCAGCTCAGGCAGGGGTCAGTGTCAGCTCCATCACCCAGGTTCTGCAGACAGCCATAACGGGAACCACTGCAACCGTCTTCCACGGAGCCGGCGATGAGATGGACATTGTGGTGCAGCTACGGGAGGTTGACATCCAAAGCCCCTCGGATTTGGGGGCCCTGACGGTGGCAGGCTCCTCCGGCCTGATGACGCTGGACAACTTTATCACCTTCATTGAGGGCCGTTCCCCCCGCACCATTCGGGAGGAGGACGGGGAGCGGGTAAACCACGTTACCGCCGGTCTGGTGGAGGGAGCAGTTGCCACTGAGGTACAGCAGGTGGTGGAGCGGCTGGTTCGGAACAACATCGTGCTGCCGGACTCGGTGGACCTGGAATTTGCTGGCGAGGCCCAGGACATAGAGAGCTTCGGCAAGGTCTTCCTGGTGGTCATCGCCCTGGCTGTCTTTTTGGTCTTCACAGTGATGGCCGCCCAGTTCGAGTCCATGATGGATCCGCTCATCGTCTTTTTGTCCATACCCCTGGTGCTGATTGGCGTGGTGGGCATCTACAAGATTACCGGCCAGACTCTGAGCCTCTACGCCTATGTGGGAATCGTGTCGCTGGTGGGAATCGTGGTGAACAACGGAATTGTGCTGGTGGACTTTACCAACCAGCTGGTGCGGGAAAAGATGCCGGTGCGCAGGGCCTGTGTCATTGCCGGACGGAATCGCCTGCGCCCCATCCTGATGACCACCCTCACCACGGTACTTGGCATGGTGCCCATGGCCTTCTTCCCCGGCAAGGGAGCGGAGTCCATGCAGCCAATGTGCCTCACCCTGGTGGGCGGCCTTATGACGGGGGCCTTTATGACCCTCTTTGTGTCTCCGGTTCTGTACTCCTTGTTCAACAAGCGGCGAGAAAAGCGCTTTGACGACCCCGACTCCCTGATGAACCAGATGGCCGAATTGGATGAAATGGAGGGCCGAAAGAAGGTGTCCGTGTCTACGGGGCTTATGAATTAGTCGCCCCTGGGCTTATGAACTAGTCGGCCCGGAGTCATATTGATTGCCCTAGGATCCGGGCCTCGCTACCCCGTGGCCTTCCTCCTACGGGTGGGATGGGCTCCTCCTGACTGGGAGAGAGCCCGCCGCTTTTGCCATGCCTTCCTTTCTGTCCATTAAATGTGTTTTATAACATATTTGATAACATATCTTCAAGCATTTGTCAAATATACAATAAGAGTATGCGTGAAGACAATTTGATTCTCCGTCCCAAGGGGCGGATACACGGTGAAGATGGCTACAAGGTGTTCTCAATCCGCATCAGGAACGAGCTTGCAGACCAGATAGGCGACATAGCCGAGCGGACAGGCTACAGCCGCAACGAGCTGATTGGAATCTTTCTTGGCTATGCCCTTGACCGGTGCATCATCCAGGAAAAGGACTGAGGGCGGCCTTCTGGTCGGTTGGCTGCAGGGCTAGGCCAGCAGCTTCTTCTTGCCCCATTCCGGAAGGAAGGTGTTCGGGTCGTCAGAAAGGAGCTGCTCCAAAAGTCCGGCGGCGGCGGAAAAGACCTGTGACAGGAGTATCCTCTCGTCTCCGGTAAAGTCGGACAGGACATAGCCCGCCACGTCCTTGTGGTCCGGCCGCCCGATTCCGAACCGCAGCCGCCAGAAGTCCGCCGTTCCCAGCGCCGCCTTGGTGGAGCGCAGTCCATTGTGCCCGCCAAGTCCGCCACCATTCTTTAGGCTGACGGTGCCCGGCGGCAGCTCCAGCTCATCGTGAACCACGAGAACCTCCTCCGGCCTCATCTTATAGAAGCGGGCCAGCTGTCCAATGCTGTCCCCGGAGAGGTTCATGTAGGTCTCTGGCTTTAGAAAATACACCCGGTGTCCGCCAAAGGAGTCGCTTCCGGCACACTGGCCCTGGAACTTTTTCTGCCAGCTTAGACTGTCAGCAAAGGGCAGGCTGTCGGCAAAGAGCCAGGCCACGTTATGCCGGTTTCCCTCGTATCTTTTCCCGTAGTTGCCCAAAAAGGCCACAAGCTGTATCATGGTGGCAGTATAGCAACAATGGGGGGTATGGTGCAATGCGGGCTCACAGCAAATCCTGCAGATTATAACGGGAGAATTCCTGCACGAAGGCGGAGAGCGCTGTGGCGCTGATTGTCTTGAGCTTGCAGTTTGGAGAGAGCAGGGGACAGGTGTCGTTGGCAAAGCACTCGAAGAGCTTCATGTTCTCTTCTGTATATTGCAATATCATTCCAAGATTTATATCCCTCGGATCCATTCCCAGCCGGATCCCCCCGTTCCTTCCTTTCAGGGAGAGGATGTAACGGGCGGAGGACAACTTGTGGATGACCTTCTTCATGTGGTGCTCTGAGGTGCAGAGCTTTTCTGACAGCTCCTCCACGGTGCACAGCCTGCCTGTGTTGTGGGCCAGATAAATCAGGGCACGGAAGGCATAGTCTGAGAATTTTGACAGTTGCATGGTCGGTTCTCCCGGATTGTATTCTGCCCTACATTATACTGATTTTACGGAGAAGATAAAGAAAGTTTTGGGAAAATAAAATGTAGGTTGCTTGCACATTTTTCTGTTTTATGCTATTTTCCTCTCAAGAATCAATGCCTGTGGCTTCTATGGTGGAGCCACTCATCAAAGGAGTTTTACAATGTTGGACAGCAAGACAATTGAAGTGGTAAAGAGCACGGTTCCTGCGCTCAGGGAGCATGGAGTCACCATCACCACAACATTCTACAAGAACATGTTCGAGCAGAATCCTGAGATCAAGCCCTTCTTCAACATGGCAAAGCAGGAGTCGGGAGCCCAGCCCAAGGCCCTGGCCATGACTGTTCTGGCTGCGGCGGAGAACATCGAGAACCTGGAGAAGCTGATGCCTGCCGTGGAGAAGATTGCCAAGGTGCACTGCGACTGCATGGTCGTTCCCGAACAGTACCCCATCATCGGAAAGCACTTGCTGGGAGCCATCAAGGAGGTTCTGGGTGATGCCGCCACTGACGAGATTCTGGATGCCTGGGGAAAGGCATACGGTGTGATTGCGGACATCTTCATCGAGGCGGAGAAGAAGGAGTATGCGAGCAGGGCATCGTGACAAAAGTCCCTCCCTCAGCCTTGCCGACTTGCATTGTGCAGGTTCGGCAGGGCGACTCCTCTTGTCTGCAATTCAAATTTATTTTAAAAAACTGTTTTTTTTTAGGAAAATCAATGTTTTAGGGATTCATTAGAATGGGTTTTTCCTATAGGATGGAAGTAGCTGGGAGAATCTGGCAGACATTCGGGAGGCTTCATGTATCCACCTTTTTTCAATCCTTTTTTTGATTTTTCCAGCAATCTGGAGGAAACAAAGACGGTTCTCGCTGATCGTTTTCTGACGGAGGAGGAGACTAGGTTCTTCTTCGAGAGGCTCCATGAGTACAACCGCAGGTACTTCGCCGGCTTCCAGTTCTGGTTCATCAGTTTTCTGGAGCGGGTGATTCGGATGGAAAATTTCAACTTCTACAGCTATTCCCCCCTTAGCTACTGGTGGGAAAACCAGTGGCTGGGGAAGCGGTCGAACAAGATTTCGAAGCGGCTGGGGGATCAGGGTGTCGCATCCTTTTTTACCATGGTTGACAATTTTATCTCGGTGGACAAGGACATAACCGAGGAGGAACGGAGTCAATTGCTCGAAATCTCTCAGGTCTGCAAAATCAAGGCAAAGAAGAACTGGAGCCACGTGGCGAATTTCCCCGGCGGAATCCTCTAGGACACGTCTTCGCCCGTGCCCCCACTCCAGTCCAAGCGTTGGAGAATGCCGTGCCTTGCCCCGCCTCGTCGTTTTAGGTATAATTAAAGAAAACCACTGACACTACGACCATTTTCAATAGGCTGGATTGTGCTCCGTCCAGTTTTCCAGAGGAGAAGATATTGGCAGATTGCTTTGAGAGTCTCATTGTCCAGAAGTTGTCCCTGCTGGTGGAGTTGAACGACCCCATCAACCCGGACCTGTACCAGAAATTCGATGTGAAGCGTGGCCTGCGGTATGCCGACGGACGTGGCGTGCTGGCTGGGCTCACCCAGATTGGCGATGTCATAGGCTACGACGTGGTGGACGGCAAGAAGCTTGCCGTTCCCGGCAGGCTCATCTACCGGGGCTATGATGTGGAGGATTTGGTGCGGGACACGGTGTCCCGTGATGAATTCGGCTTTGAGCAGGTGGCTTATCTCCTCCTGTTCGGCGACCTGCCCAACAGGAGCCAGCTGGAGGAGTTCCGGGCCTATTTGGGAAGCCACCGCTCCCTGCCGGACAACTTCACCGAGGACATGATCATGAAGGCTCCCTCCCCGGACATCATGAACAAGCTGGCCCGCTGTGTTCTTGTCAGCTATTCCTACGATGAGACGCCCGACGATCCGGCCATCACCAATGTGCTGAGGCAGTGCATCGACCTGGTGGCAAAGTTCTCCACCTTCACCGCCTACGCTTACCAGGCCAAGCGGCGCTACTACGACAAGAAGAGCATGTACATCCACAATCCGCTGCCGGAGCTCTCCACGGCGGAGAATTTCCTGCGGCTCATCCGTTCCGACAAGAGCTATACCCGACTGGAGGCGGAGGTGCTGGACTTGGCTTTGATTCTCCACGCCGAGCATGGTGGCGGCAACAACTCCTCCTTTGCCATCCACGTGGTGTCCTCCGCCGACACCGATACCTACTCAGCCGTCGCAGCGGCGATTGGCTCCCTCAAGGGGCGCCGCCACGGTGGAGCCAACATGATGGTAATGGAGATGATGGACGACATCAAGGCCAATGTCAAGGACTGGTCCAGCGAGGGCGAAATCAAGGAGTACCTACGAAAGATTATCCGAAAAGAAGCCTTTGACCGCACCGGCCTCATCTACGGACAGGGCCACGCCGTCTACACCGTCTCAGACCCGCGGGCTACCCTGCTACGGGACAAGGCCGGGGAGCTGGCCAAGGAAAAGGGTATGATGGAGGAATACGGCCTCTACTGTGCCATAGAGCGGCTTGCCCCCCAGGTCTTTGCCGAGGAGAAGGCCAGCGACAAGCTGATTTGCACCAATGTTGACTTCTACTCAGGCTTTGTCTATGCCATGCTGAACATCCCGCGGGAGCTGTACACGCCCATCTTCGCCATGTCACGCATTGCGGGCTGGGCCGCCCACCGCATTGAGGAGGTGATTGCCGGAGGTCGCATCTACCGGCCCGCCTACAAGAATGTGCTGGACACCCGTCGCTTTGTACCCATGGAAGAGCGCAGGTAATGGCCACGGAGCGGTTGGACAAGGTGCTGTCCAAGCATGGATTTGGATCCCGGAAGGACGTGCAGCGACTGGTGCGCCGCCAGGGGGTCTTGCTGAACGGACAGTTGTGCCGCAGTCCTGACCGGCACATCGACCTGGACAATGATAGCCTGGAGGTTTGTGGCGAGGTTCTGCACTTGCGCCACCATCTCCATCTGATGATGAACAAGTGCGCTGGCGTGGTCTGCTCCGCCAGGGATGGCCTGCACCGTACCGTGTTCGACCTGCTGGATGAGGGCCTGCGCCACCAGTTCCTGGGTGGCAGTCTCCATTTGGCAGGGCGGCTGGACATCGACACCGAGGGGCTTTTGCTCTTTACCACCGATGGGGCCATGACCCATCGCCTAACCTCACCAAAATCTCATGTCACAAAGAAATATCTGGTTGATCTTCGGGATGCCGCAGAGTCAGGGCTGCAATCCCGGCTGGTGGAGCTCTTCCGTCGGGGCATCACCATCGCACCGGAAGGGGACGACGGAGAGCATCTTTGCCGGCCGGCGGAGCTTGAGTGGATTTCGCCAACCCAATGCCACCTCACCATCACGGAGGGCCGTTACCATCAGGTAAAGCGGATGCTGGCGGCGGTAGGCAATGAGGTGGTGGGGCTCAGACGGGTTGCCCTGGGGGGACTAGAACTGGACTCCAGCCTGGGTAGCGGTCAGTACCGGGAGCTCACATCGGAGGAGCTGGTACTGCTGGGCGGGTAGCATCACCTTGCGTTCAGCTATTGGGCCTTCCTCTACAGGGCATACTGCTTGTTTCGCAGCCGCTCCTCGAATTCTGCCTGGGACAGGGGCCTGTCAAAGTAGTAGCCTTGGATCAGGTCGCAGTCAAGCTCCTTCAGCACGTCCAAGGTTTCCCTCGTCTCCACTCCCTCCGCCACGATGTGCATGTCCAGTTCCTTGGCCATCCGCACGATGTTGCTCACCACAATCCTTGACTGGGTGTTTTGCAGGATAGTGTCAATGAGGGACTTGTCCAGCTTGAGCACGTCGAATTGAAGGTTCTCCAACAGGCTCAGGGACGAGTATCCGTTTCCGAAGTCGTCGATTGAGGCGGAGAAGCCCTTTTCGTTCAGCACCCGGATGGCCTTGCTAAGCATCTCTTGGTCCTCGTTGTAGGCCGTCTCGGTAAACTCGATCTCAATCAGCTCGTGGGGAATCTGCCAATTGTCCACGATGTTACAGATTCGCTTGCCGATGTCCGGCATGGTGAAATTCTGCTTGGAGAAGTTGACGGAAACCCTCACCGGCTCCAGCCCCTCCTGGATCCAGGTGTCCATGGTGTTGCAGACCTGATTCAGGATGTAGAAGTCCAGCTGCTGGATGAGGCCGGCGGACTCGCACATGGGAATGAACAGGGAGGGCGGGATGAATTTTCCGTCCTTCTGCCACCGCACCAGCGCCTCTGCCCCTTGGAGCCGGTGGTCGTGGACGCCCACCTTGGGCTGATACACGATGATGAATTCCTTGTTGGCCAGGGCCTGGGGAATCTGCTGGATGTACATCATCTGGGTGAGGGTGTTGTCCATGCTGAGCTTGTTGTAAATGACCGTCTCGCTGCCGTCGGACTCATTCTTCAGGGCTCCGGCGGAGAACAGGTGGCGGGCAATCTCGGAGAAGCTCTCTTCCGTGCCGTCGGGTTCGTAGGCTCCGCTCCTCACCGTCAGCTTCAGGGGTAGTTTGGTGTCCTCCGTCAGGCTGGTGAGCATCAGGTTGTTGATCAGGAAGACGTAGTATTTCAGGTGGGGCTTGTTCAGGATTGCCACGAACTTGTCGGCCTCCACGTGGAACAGCTGCTCCTCCGGCTCCAGGTACCGCCTTGCCGCCTGGCTGAAGTCCACCAGGATGGTGTTGGCCCCCTCGTAGCCGAAACGGTTGTTGAACAGGCCGAACTGCTTGATGTCCAGCTGGACGTACACATAGTTGGCGAAGGTTCCGTTCTGAAACAACCGCTCCCCGGCCTTGAAGAGCATTGCCTTGTTGGGCAGCCCAGTGATAACATCGGTGGTGGACAGCCTGACCATGGCTTCCTGCCGGTACTGGGTGCAGCTGTGGACATTGTTGTATCCCCTGGCCATTGCCTCCGCCATCTGGCGGCAGGTCTTGTAGCCGCAGTCCTGGCAGTCGATGCTGCGGCTGTCGCCGGTTGACTTGTGCAGTTTCTGGAACGACTCCTCCACCTCCTCCTCACCTATCATCTTTTCCGGGATGCGCAGGGAGTTGAAGCTCCGCCGGAAGTCATCAGGATTCAGGCTTCCGAAGCGTTTTCGTAGCAGGGTCAGCCGCTGCTTTGGGGTTAGCTCCATATTGTAGGGATTGTTTTCCTCTGCTAAACAGGGAGCCTTTCTGCTCTGATTGTTGTATTCCCTCACTATGTCCTTGACCTGGCATCGCTGCCTGTCGGTGCCGGTTCCCAGCAGGCAGCCGTGGTTGCAGTCCAGGAAGTCCACGAAGACCTGCTCCCGGTTGTCTTTCAGCAGGCCGATGATGGAGCCGTCTCCCTGCCCCAGGTTGCCAAGCCCTGTCATCTGGAGCCTCATGCCCTTGGTCCCCAGGAAATGGTCGAGGTTCTCCTTCAGGCCGCCGGGAAAATAGAGCCTTCCCTTGGGACCAATTCCCAGCAGGTTCAGCCGCGCCGAGTAGCCTGAGATGTCCCGGCCTCCGATTCTGTCCATCAGTTGTTTGATAGTGACGTGGTAGCTGACAAGCCCCTGGGTTTCCGGGGAGGAAATCTGGTCGTAGTCGGCGATGCAGGGGCTGAGGTAGGCCAGGCTGTCCCGAATCTTGCGGTATCTTTTCAGGTAGATGGCCAGACAGACGGAAGGCGTGTGGATTGGCATCAGGTTGGGAATCAGCTCCGGGTGGAGCTTTTCCACATAGTTCACCAGCGAGCTGCAGGTGGACGAGATGCTTGAGGCAGTGCTGTTCTGACTGAGGTATTCTGTGTGGGCCCAGGTGGCGATGTCGGAGCCGGCTGACGCATCGAAGAAGTGGCGGACTCCCAGCGACTTGAGGTAGCCAAGGATGTTGTGGGCGGTGTCTGGGTACTGGATCCACAGGACGGGCGAGACGATGAGGGAAATGGAGGCGCTGCCTGCAAGGTCTGCAAGGAAACGCTCGGTGTCGTCGGTGTATTCCCGTGCCTGCTGGGGACATCCGTCCAGGCAGTGGCCGCAGTGGATACAGCGGGTGTTGTCCACCATCACATAGCGCTTGCCGTTCTGGTGGGCGGCGATGTTGGCCCCAGGAACCGGGCAGGTGGCAATGCACCTGTTGCATCCGATACACTTGTCGTTTGTAAAGATAACCTGCTTTTCCAGCTGCTGCATGATGATCCCCCGGAACGTTTTGAACCACTCTATGCCAAAGATTTTCTTTTGTCAATAATTGGGGGATTTGGCCGCAAGTCCCGCTGACGGCGCATAAACATAGTATTTCCATAGGAAAAATATGAAAAACCTCTTCCCTTTTATCCACAAAACAGGTATATTTGATGCATGGATTGGGAGAGACTTTCTATGCCGGAGCCAGGGTCTCTTGTGGCGGTTGGAATGTCTGGTGGCGTGGATTCCACGCTGACGGCCCTGCTGTTAAAGGAACACGGCTGTCGGGTTGTTGGTGTCACCATGTCCAGCTGGACACAGGATTTTCCGCTGCCCCCTTCTCCAGAGGGGGTTCGTGCTTCCTGCTACGGGCCTGACGAGGCTATCGACATAGCCCAGTGTCAGGAATTCTGCCGTCAACAGGGGATGGAGCACCACGTCATTGACGTGGCGGATGCCTATCACCGGCACGTGTTGGACTACTTCAAGTCGGAGTACCGCAGCGGCCGCACTCCCAATCCCTGCGTCAACTGCAATCCCAACGTAAAGTTCGGTGCCCTGTTGGAGGGAGTCCGGGCCAAGGGGATTGACTTTGACTACTTTTGCACCGGCCACTACGCCACCTTGGTGCGCCCCGTGGAGGACCTGCGGCGGCTGTACCAGCAGATGGGTGTGGACGGGGAATGCGGGACCAACTCAGATGGCGGGATGGTTCGGCCTGTAATGGTTTCTGCTGCCTTGGACAGGCGGAAGGATCAGACCTACTTTTTGTGCCGGGTTCCATCTGGAACCTTGGAGAAGGTCCGCTTTCCCCTTTCGGCCTACACCAAGCAGGAGGTCTTTGCTATGGCCCGTGAACGGGGGCTTGCCGCTGCCAACCGTGGCGAAAGCCAGGACTTCATCCCGGACTCCTATCTGGACATCATCTTTTCAGACCAGATGACCCAGCCTGGAGACATCGTTGACCTAGGTGGAAAAAGGCTGGGAGTCCACCGTGGCATACGCCATTACACAGTGGGGCAGCGGAGAGGACTTGGGGTGAGTTCTAGTCGGCCGCTCTACGTTCACTCCATTGATGCGGTTAAAAATCAGGTGGTGCTGTGCGACGACAAGGACTTGTTGTGCAGCGGCCTGGTGGCAGATAATTGGGTTTGGGCGGGAGGCTATGCTCCGCCGTCGCCATTTAAGGCGCAGGTGAAGATTCGGCTTGCTACGCCCGCTGTTTCCAGCACCATCTGGCCTGCTGGAGACGGAAGCTATCGGATTATGTTTGACGAGCCTCAGCGTGCAGTTGCCCCTGGGCAGGCCGCTGTAGTATATTGTGATGAAATTATTTTTGGAGGCGGGATTATTTCCCGAGAAATCAGATGAATCGTATTTATTTCGATTATAATGCCACCACACCCCTTTCTAGGGAGGTGCTGGACTTTTATACCAAGGAACTGGCCGAGTACGCCAATGGCTCCAGCCTGCATCAGGAGGGACGAGAGGTTTCGGCCTCCATAGAGAGGGCACGGCAGCAGATTGCCCAGTTGGTGCATTGTGAGCCTGCCGAGCTGGTGTTTACCTCTGGTGGCTCAGAGTCCAACAACACCGTGTTCAACACCATGGTGGCTCTTTCCAAGAAGCGGGACAACAAGCTTGTTGTCACCACTGCCATTGAGCATCCTTGTGTGCTGGAGGCTAGCCGCCGACTGGAAGAGCAGTTCGGCTTCGAGGTAATCTTCCTGCCAGTGGATGGAGATGGCATCGTGGACATGGAAAGCTACAGGAAGGCCCTGGAAAGGAAGCCCCTGCTTGTTTCCATCATGACGGCCAACAACGAGATTGGTACAGTCCAGGACATCAAGGCGTTGTGTGCCATGGCCCACGAGGTGGGAGCACTCTTCCACACCGATGCAGTGCAGGCGGCGGGAAAGATTCCCGTTGACTTCAAGGACTGGAATGTGGACTATGCCACCCTCTCCGCCCACAAGATTTACGGACCAAAGGGGGTAGGTGCCCTCTACGTAAAGGCAAAAACTCCCATTGAGCCGCTGATTCGTGGTGGACATCAGGAGCATGGCCTGCGGGCTGGAACCTACAATGCTCCCGCCATCGCCGCCTTTGGCTACGCCGCCGAGCTGGCAGGCAAGGAGCTGGCTGACTATGCCGCCCATACCGGAAGGCTGCGGCAGAAGCTGAAGGATGGCCTTTTGAAGGCCGTTCCCAGTATCCGCATCAATGGCCACGACACCCAGGTGCTGCCAAACACCCTCAACGTCTCCTTTCCCGGAGCCGAGGGCGAGGCAATCCTCCTCTACCTGGACCTGCTGGGAGTGGCCGCCTCCACCGGATCTGCCTGTGCCTCCGCCAGCCTAGATCCCTCCCACGTGCTGATGGCCACGGGCCTTGGACCTGAACTGGCCCACGGCTCCATTCGGTTTAGCTTTGGCAAATATAATACAGAAGAGGAGGTGGACTATGTTCTGGAGAATTTCCCATCGGTAATCGATCGGCTCAGGAAGATGTCCACCGTATCATATACAGACTAACGAAAGAAGGAAGGAAGCAATGCAAGATTGGTTGTATTCAGATATTGTAAAAGAGCACTTTATGAATCCAAAGAACGTGCTCATGGAGGACGAGTCCCAGTGGCCCTGCGACGGCCGGGGAATCGTGGGGAACATCAAGTGCGGAGACCAGATGCTGATTCTGCTGCGCATTAAGGACGATGTGATTGAGGATGTCCGCTGGAAGACCTACGGGTGCGCCAGTGCCATTGCCTCCACATCGATTCTTTCAGAGGCCTGCAAGGGCATGAAGATTGACGAGGCCTACAAGCTCAAGCCCGCTGACATCGTGGCTCGGCTGGGAGGTCTGCCCGCCAACAAGATTCACTGCTCGGTGCTGGGCGATAAGGCCCTGCGGGCTGCCATTGACGACTACCTGAGCAAGCAGGGACGCCCTAGCTTTGCTGGACAGGAGGAGGTGGAGGTCATCTGTACCTGTATGAACGTCACTGACCGTGACCTGGAGGAGGCCTACAAGGCGGGCGACCGCACCTGGGAGCAGCTCCAGGCCCGCACCAAGATTGGCACCGGCTGCGGCATGTGCAAGGAGACTGCCCTGGAGAAGATGCACGAGTTCGAGCATCTGTACGGAGAGGACTAATCTGGAGTCTGAAAAAGGCCCGCCTTTGCGAGGGTTTGCAGGGGCGGGCCTTTTCGTGTCTTTACCAGACCTCTAGGTTGTAGCTGGCAGTGTATTCCCGGCCGTTGAGATCCGCTACAGTTACAGAGAGGGTGTTTCGTCCCTGTGAAAGGCTAATCTCTGCCAGGAACTGCTTGTCGTCGGTAGGGTAGATTTCGTTTGCATTGTAGGGTCTCCGCCCTGCCACCGTCAGTCTGCGTCCAGATCGAGTGAGGCTATCGAAGGCGATGGTCTCCACCGCAGCACCGTTTACTGCCACGATGGTGACGTGGGGGAAGAATGCCTGCTCTCGCCCACGGTAGAGCTTGTAGGTTCCCGCCGAAAGGCTCCGCCTGGTGCGTAGCTCCAGGGTTTCTCCGTTGCGGCCAATGAGACTGATGCCATACAGGGAGATGGGAAGCTCCTCCTCAAGGCGTGGCATCAGCAGTCGGGGGTTGATGGAGGTGTCCTGCTCCGTGTCGATGACCTGGAGCTCCAGGCTACCTTTGCCGGACTGCCAGCCGGAGCTGCCGCTGGTTCCCAGCGTCTGTCCCCGTGCAACCCTGGTGGTGTCGTCTATGCTCACCTGGTCCAGATTTCCATAGACGCTGAGCAGGCCGTCGTCGTGGGCAAGGATGACGGTGTTTCCCAAGGGGGAGTGGAGCCACCCCATTTCGCCGGAATTGTTCCCCAATGTGGCCACAACCGTCCCGGATTCGATGGCGGCAACCTCCGCTGGCTGGGAAAAGACCAGGGAGTTGCTAAAGCTGTCTCCCCTCAGCTGGCCAAAGGTGGAGGAAAATGATTCTGCCGTCATTTCTGCCTGGGGCCAGTCGAAGGCCGAGAGGGGAATCATCATCAGTGTACAAAGTAGAATGGCCTGTATCTTGTTCATGGCAAACTCCTGTTCTGCAGAATGCTGCGGGTTATTTTCTGTTGAGGTCAATCTTGGAGATGGAGGTGTCCCTGCCGATGTAGAGGTTGCCGTCCTTTATGGTGATGAAGGACGAGCTGGCTTCAAATCCGAATGAGCCAATCAGGGTGCCTGTCCCCTCAATCAGGTAGATGTTGTAGCGGCCTCCGTCCTTTGTAAGGAGGCAGACCACCTTGTTTTCCGGGCACTCCTGAATTGCCAGCAGCCTGCCGTTCAAGGGAATTGTGGTGCTGGAAAAGGTATTGCAGTCTACAATCCCCACGCCGTTTTTGTAGGCGTAGAAGACCGTGCTTTCGTCATCGCTGAATTGCACGAGGACGGGCTCCCGCTGGTTTCCTTCCAGATAGGGGTGGAACACCACCTTGTTCACACCGTTGCGTTGCTGGGTCAGGACAAAGCGCTGCTGGTCGATTCCTGAGACACAGGCCAGCTGGCTGCCGGAGTCGGAGAGGGCCGTTCCAAGGATGATGGAGTGGCTGCTTCCCCCGGGCTCGAAGGTTTGCAGCAGTTCTCCCGTGTCGGAGAAGATGAACACGATGCCGTCGGCATAGCCCACGGCTGTCCCTGCCGGAGATGAGGAGAGGGTGGTGATGGGGGAGGAGTGCTCGAACTGCCACAGCTGTCCTGCCTCCCTTGAGTGCTGAGACAGTCCGTAGCCACCGGGAGAGAGGATGTACATCCTGTCTTCAGAAAAGTAGGGGAAACCAGCTCCTTCCAGATAGAAGTCCGGCTCGTCTTTTTGCGAGTCGATGGAATGGACGGGAATCCGGGAGGAGTCGGGGGCGTAGGCGGTGCGGTAGGTTCCTGAGATGGTCGATTGGAAGGGAAAGCTTTCCAGCAGGGCAATCTGTCCGTCTTGGGTAAAGTAGCCCATGTTCTGTCCGAGACGGAAGGGTAGGAGTGACTCAGTGGACTCTAGTCTTTCTGTAGGGGTCTGGAGGATTGAGATGGTCCACTGGGGAGTGAGCTGAAGTTCTTTGCTGAGGGGACGAACCGCTAAAAAAGTGTAAAGCAGCAAAAAAGACAGGCTTACAATGATAATTACATGAAGATTTTTCTTGATTTGCATTTCTTCATGGTATAATAATAGCAGGAAATTGTAAAGAGAGGTGAAACATGGACGAAAAGACAGAATTCCTTGATGAAAAGAAATGGAAAGAGCTTTATGAGAGGGCCCGCGATGCGGCGGGACGCTCGTATTCCCCCTATTCCCACTTTCCTGTGGGTGCTGCCCTGCTGATGGAGGACGGAACCGTGATTACGGGAACCAATGTTGAGAATCGCTCCTTTGGCCTCACAAATTGTGCCGAGCGTAGCGCAGTCTTTACTGCCGTTTCTGCCGGATACCGCAGCTTTATGGCCGTGATGATTGTCACCCCTTCCAGCGACTATCCGGTGGGCCCCTGTGGAGCCTGCCGCCAGGTGCTGACGGAATTCGCCCCGGCACAGACGCCCGTGTGGTTTGGCTCCAGCTGGGACAATCTGGTGCGGACAACCCTGGGGGCGCTGTACCCCCACGACTCCCTGCACGAGCTGGCCTCCCCACTGTAAGGTGACGCTTCCTCCGCCCAAATCATGGGAAAGGTTCCGATGTAATCTTATGCAAGCCTTGACACAAAATGGCAAACAATGCAAAATAGGCGTAATAACTGATAGGTATTACAATTCATATTTGAGGTTGAGTGCGTGAGTGACGATATTCTGACGATAGAAGAGGTGGCGAAGTACCTGCGGGTATCTGAACGGACGGTATACGACTGGGCCCAGAAGGGGGAGATTCCCTCTGGCAAGATTGGCACCGTATGGCGGTTCAAGAAGAGCGAGATTGAGAAGTGGGTAAACGACCGCCTCTCCTCCAGCTCAAAGCCCAGCGCCCCGCCCAACCTCGTTCAGATCCGCAACATCCTTTCCCCGGACAGAATCGTCTTTTTGAGCCATTCCACCAAGCAGGATGCCTTGGTTGCCTTGGCAGGAACCTTGGGTACCGCACCCCAGGTCAAGAACAGCCAGGAGTTGACCGCCGAGATCCTCAAGCGGGAGGAGTTGATGTCCACCGCCATCGGGCGGGGCATTGCCATTCCCCACGTGCGGTTGGCCTCCGTCACCGACCTGGTGATGGCAGTAGGAATAAGCCGCACCGACATCATCGACTTCCAGGCCATTGACGACACGCCGGTGCGCCTCCTGTTTATGATTGCCGCCGCCTACAACCAGCACTCTTACTACCTGCAGACACTGTCCTTCTTCAGTTCCCGCCTGAAAAGCCAGGAGCTGCGTGACAGCCTGCTGGAGGCAGAGACTCCGCTGGATGCCTACAACCTGCTGTTGAGTGAGTAGCTCTGGCTGGTGGAGGCGAGTCCTTTGCCTGGAGCGCTCGGAAATCAAGCTAGAATCGATTTATACTTATTTTGCTGGCTTTTCCGCCCCTTCGCTGTTGAGTATCCCGCCAAAAAACCGATACTTTAAAAAACTGTTTGCATGGATTTCAGTTTGGGAGGGAGTATGAACAAGCGGATGGGTTTCTTGTGTCTGTTGATGGTGGTGGCTCTGCCCTGCTTTGCCCTGTACAACAGGCAGGGAATTCCCGACTCTTCGGAGATTAGGCAAAAGCTGGTGGAGTCTTGGTTTACCGCCCCCGTGGAGACGGTGCGGGGCAAGATGCCGGAGCTTCACCGTAACAATATCGGGACAGTGTTCCAGGTTCGTGCGGAGGAGGGTGGCGGCCAGCTGATGGTCGTCGTTGCCCCGCGCCAGAAGCTGGCGGTGGACATGTACTCCGGCAGTGCGGTCAGTGCCTCCACGGTGGACGTGTATCCGGCCAACACCTCCGGCAGCTGGGTGCTGCACCGGGACATCAATACGGGCAAGCCCCTGTTTATCCGCTACTACTTTGCCTCTGACCCGGAGGTCTTTATGCAGATGAATGCCACCGGCTTCAAGACGCTGGCGGACTTTGTCGTCTATGGCTCCTATGCCGCCCGTGGTGTTCCGGTGGGACTTCCCTTCCAGCGGCTGTACCGGGCATCCTTTTTGGAAGTCTTTGACTTGACAGAAAATACCCTTCCCTGGAACTACATGAACATTATGCCTGCCCTCTATCATCCCGTACGGCAGATGATTGCGGTGATTCGGGAGAATCTGGAGCGGATTCATCTGACGGAGGATGCCGCCTACGACGAGGATGGCAATCCCATCTATATCTCCACCGGAAAGGAGCGAGTCGAGGCTCCTGAGGTCAAGGAGGCCCAGGAGCTGGGGCTTTCCTCCGCCGGCTTTTTGAAGTGGATTGTGGACGGGCTGGTGGTGCCTGTGTCGGGCGGCTACACACGGCTGGCCCCCCTACAGGTGCCGACGGTGGAATTCCGGCAGGGAAGCTTTGCGGAGGGCTTGGAGGCGGACTCTGAGGTGACCTTTTCCCTCAACTGGACGCGGAATCTGGCAGCAGCCGTCCTTTCCACCTATTCCGGCAGGAATTTCTACTACAACACCTCCGGCTGCGACGTGCGGATAGAACCCTTCTCCGCAGAAATTGATGAGTCCGGCAGGCTGTCCAATTCCCTGGGCTACCTTGAGGACAGCGGCTATCGTGTCAACACCATCAAGGGCCTGCTCTACGTGCTGGCGGCTACGGAGCCAGGAAAGATATACCTGGGGGCTGTCCGGCAGAGCAATCGCTCCACGGCGGAGAACCCGGAAGTCCACTTCTTTACCGAGGGGGTGGCAATCTTTCCCTATTTTGATGCCCACGGACAGTTTCAGGTGGTTATCTTTGAGGGGGGGGAGGAGCTTTCACTGGAAGCCTTCCTGAACCGCTACAAGGATTCCTACGTCCATTTAGCTAGAATTAATGCCTCCGAGCGTTTCTTTCCCCAGTGATGGTTGTTATATGGCATGAGGTCGCTGCGGCGGCCTTGTTCATACCATGGCATTGGGGATTTTGTGTTGCAAAAAATATTGGTAAAAACAATCCTTTGCTGGCTGGTGCTGGCAGCTGCTTCTGTCCTTCCACTCGCATCGCATCACTATGATTTTGAACATGCCGACTCCTGCCGTTGCGGGGTCTGCACGGGGCAGAGTCCCGCCATCTTCCTCCCGTCCTGCACTAATCATGGAACTGCGGACGGCCCGTCCTGCACTGGTCATGGGACGGAGGACGAACTGTTCTGGGCGGGGGTGCATCATTTCCGTCAGGAGCGGTTCCGGGAGGCTGCCTCCTCCTTTCGAGATTTCTTTGGGGATTTGAGAAGGCGGGGGGAGGAGTCCGGCTGTCCCTCCTGTCGAAAGATTGCCGCCAATCTCTACAGCCTTTCCCTGCTGAAGACGGGGAGGAGGCTGGAGGCTCTGGAGGTTTTCCACTCCTTTTATCAGCAGGGTGCCCTGGACGGGCGGGGACTGCTGAACTATGCACTGGCTGCCTTGCGCTCCAAGGACTATGGCCTGGCCGTCCAACTGGCGGGGGAGGCGCAGTCCGCTCCCTATCACGGTACCGAAGATGACGGCTGGGGGGACCGGTGCCGGTATGTGGCGGCCCTGGCAGCATTCGGTATGGGGGAGTGGAGCCGTTCGGAGACCCTTTTTCAGGAAATCGGTGGAGCTGAGGGCTTGCCCCACCAGGGGCTGTATCTCCAGTATTATCTAGGGCTTGCCCAGTTCCGCCAGGGAAGGCTGGAGGCAGCCTGCGACACTCTGGAGGGCTTGTATCACAGCCATCAGGGGCATCCGCTGGGGCAGGAGGCCGCCCGCACCGCAGTCCACTGTGCCTTGCAGCTGTATCACCAGAAGGAGGATGGGGACTGGTGGGAGCGGGCTGCCCGCCTGTCCCGGAGTCTGGTGGAGTCTGCTGGCTCGGAGCAGGAGCGGCAGGCGGCGGTACTGCTGGCGGCGGGAGTGTTCCGGGACGGGGGCCGCTATCAGGAGGCGCTTTCCCTGCTGGAGCCCTATTTGGGGCGTCAGGATGAGTCCTCCCTTTACTGCCGCTTTCTTGCGGCGGAAATCCTCACCTCCCAGGGCCGTCTGCAGGAGGCCTCTCAGGAGTACCGCCGGCTGGGTGAGGCTGCCCGCCAGTCCCAGGCTGAGGCGGTGGGCAAGGAGGGGGCAAACCATGGCAGGATATTTGGGCTGGACAGCCGATTTCAGGATGGGACGGCAGGCTTGGGGGACACCGCCACCTACCGCCACGGGGAGCTCCTGTATTCCTTGGGGGACTATCATGCCGCCGCTGATGCCCTTTCCCAGTACCGCAGGGTCTATCCTGCTGGAAATCATGCTGACGCTGCCCTATACTTTACTGGAGAGGCCCTGTGGAAGGCGGGTCTTTTGGACCAGGCCATCCTCCAGCATGAAGCCCTGCTCCATCGGTATCCTTCCAGTGGCTTTGTCTTTAGCTCCATGCTGGGCCTCATAGACCTGCACAGGGCGAAGGGAGAGTACAGTCAGGCTGTCGGCTACGGCAGGCAGCTTTTGGAGCGTTTCCCCCAGGAGTCACGGGCGGCAGGAGTCGAGGGACGGCTGGCCGAGCTCCTTCTGCTGGAGCAGGGAATGTCGGGGAGACAGGCAGACCTCCTGTCCCGTTACCGACTGGCTGGGGAGTCTGGCACCCAGGAAGGCCGCCGTTTGGGGCTTGAGCTGGCCCGGCTGTACTTGGCTTCCCCCGATGGGGAGGAGCAGGCGGAGGCTGTCCTTGGGGCTCTCCTTTCCGCCCTGGGAATTGCTGGAGGGAAGGCTGAACTGGTGGAGTCCCTGGTTCCGTTGGGGGAGGAGGATGTGGCGGCCAGTGGCTCTTTCCTCTTGGCGGATGCATATCGGCGGGCAGGCCGCTATCAGGAGGCAGGCAGTCTCTTTCTCCAGGCTGCCCGGTTTTTCCTGAAGGCGGGAAGGGAGCCGTCAGAATGGGAGAGCGCCGCCTCTGCCCTGTACCGTGGTGCGGAGAGCTTTGACGTGGCGGGTATGAAGTCCGACTCCCAGGCGGTGGCACGTCAGCTGTCTGCCCTCTTCCCCGCATCCCCTTGGACGGAGGCTGCCAGAATCTTTTTGTAGCGGAGGTATTTGTGGATAAAGACGGCCCCATCCTTGCAATCCTTGGGTTCCTGCGCAGGATGGCCTTCCTTGCGTGCGGCTTGCTGACGGTCTGGCTTGCGGAGTCGCAGGAGGTGTATATCCCGGACCTGACGACTGTCATTGACGGCGGCGTGGAGGTGGAGGAGGGAGCCGTTCCTGACTATGAGGTTTTTCTGCCTGAGCCGGTGGCAGAGGAGACAGTCGGGGCAGAGGAGGTCCCGCAAGCTCTCCCGGAGCTGCCTCCCTCGGTGGAGGAGCTAGCCACCACCCGCCGGAAGAAGACGGTCTTTGTGGAGGGCCTTGTCGCTCCCGCCTGGCCGCTCTCCCTCCTTTCCCGGCTGCGGGTGCGTACAGAGGGAACTGACCCGCTTTCCATCGGCTTTTCATATCATCTGGTGGAAGGCTACGGACTGGAGGCGGCGGAGGAGGGATTTTTTCATAGCAGGAGTTTTTTGGGGGTAGAAAAGACCTTTACTCCGGGTCCTGTGCTGCTGGAGGTGGCAGGCTCCTTTCAGTCGCAGGACAAGGGCTTGCAGGGGAGGAGCCTCCTCTTTGACGACATCAACCGCCGGGGGGCGGTGGGTCGTGTGGGGATGAGGCTGCCCCTGGGCTATGGATTTGCGCTGGCGGCAGACCTGCCGCTGCGGTGGTACAGTCGTTACGCCGGATTTTCCAGCACGGTGGGAAGGACGGAGCTTAACGAGCAGGTTGCCCTCTCCATCCTTGCCCTTGATCCGGGGCTCAGAGTGGGCTGGGACAGTGTGGAGACACCGGGAATGGACGGAAAGCACCGTTTCTTGGTGGATCTGGGGCTTGCCTGGGACTACACCGCCAGCCTTGACCCGGAGCGGGCCCTGTCACGGAGCAGGGGGAGCTTTGACCTTTCGGCCTCCTGGCGGTGGGCCTCCTCCCTGGAGGTTTCCGGCGGGCTGTCGCTGGTGTACCTTCCTGACGGAACGGGCTTGGACAGGATTAAATTCCTCGTGCCCTTTTCAGTGGGGGTGCGCTACAGTCCCTCCCTCTCTATGGAGGAGGAAGCCTGGTCAGTCTTTGCCAGTGGCGGCCTTTCGTCCCGGAGCCTTGACCTCCTCCGGCTGGAGGAGCAGGAGCCCTTCGTGGACTTTTCCCCCCGGCTCCTCCTGCAGTATGGGGAGCGCAGCGACTGGTTCGCTCAGGCCGGGCTCCAGGTTCCCGTTGCAGGAGCTGTTGTCTTGGACTTCGGCTCCGATATCCGCAAGTCGGCCTTTGGCAACAACCTCCTCGTTGGCGACTATGCCGGTGGCATCAATGGCTGGACGGGATTGTTCGCAGCAGAGACGGTGGACAGATTTCAGTTTTCCACTAGGGTTGGGGTGCGGGTAAAGGCTCAGGGACTTTTGGTTGGCGTGGCGTGGATTGGGCAATGGTTGTATCATCCGGCCTGGCTTTCCCCACATGCAATCCTTGCCACCCTGGGGTACGAGGCATCCGACGGACGGTGGGGAGCCGGGATGGAGGCGGAGTTTGGCATCCATGGGAGGGATGCTGTGCCCGTTCTGGGGGCGCAGGTCTACTTTCGGCCCTTGGATAATCTGACTCTGGGGCTCCGGCTTTCGGACATGGCAAAGCTGTTCACCGGCAGGCAGCGGGTGCTGGTGGGCCCCTATACGAGGGAAGCTGGTGCTGTCTGCGCCGCCGTGGAATTCAGTTTTTAGGAGATTGTATGGTTGACCTGATAAGAAGTGGTGGTCCGGTTATGATTCCCTTGGGAGTCTGCGCCCTTGTGGCTACCTTTATCATCTTGGAGCGCCTTGTCTTTTATGGTGCCGTCAGGAGGAAGGATAAATTCTTTCTGGAGCGGCTCCTTTCCCTCATCCATGCCTGCCGCTTTGACGAGGCCCTAGCCTGGTGTGCTGGTGTGCGGACTCCTGCTGCCCAGGTGGCGGCAAAGGCGATTAGCCTTCGCCATCTTCCAGAGTCCGACGTGCGGGAGCTTACTACCGCAGAGCTGGACAGGCAGCTTCCCCGGCTGGAGCGCTTTTTGACTGCCCTGGGAACCATCGCCAACGTGGCCACCCTGCTGGGACTTTTGGGGACGGTAATGGGCAACATCCAGGCCTTTGGCGTTCTGGGTGCGGGGCAGTCCATGGGAAATCCTGCGGCCCTGGCCGGCTCCATTGCGGAGGCGCTGGTCACTACGGCTGCCGGTCTATGCATTTCAATTCCTGCCCTCATCTTCCACAATCTCTTTGTGGCCACGGTAAGCAGGCGGATTGCGGCGATGGAGGCCATTGCCACCGCCGTGGTGATTCAGGTCTGCGGCCGGAACCTGACGGGGAAGGAGCTATGAGGACAGGGCTGCGCACACGGAGCAGGGGCTCCCAGGTAGACATGATTCCCATGATTGACATCGTGTTCCAGCTGATTCTCTTCTTTCTGGTGTCCACCACCTTTGCCCTGCTGCCGGGAATATCCCTCCAGCTGCCGCAGTCAACTACGGCGGAGAGCAGCCAGACATCAGGGCTCGTCATCACCATGGGTGCCGACGGTAGACTGTGGCTCAACGAGATTCCCGTAACCCTCCAGGAGCTTGATTCCCGCTTGGCAGCCTTTGACACCCAGGAGCTTCCCCGGAGCGGCTATCCCGTCCAGCTGGAGGCAGACGCACTGGTAACAAACGGGTCCATTGTCCAGGTTTTTGACATTCTGAGGAAAAATGGCTTTTCTGCCGTAAACCTGCGGACGGTGGACCCCTCGTGAACCGCAAAACCAAAAGGAGCGGTAGCCCTGCTCCCGAAGCCTGCTCCTGGCCCCTTGCCCTGCTGCTGACGGCCCTCCTGTGGGCAGGGGCAACGGTCGCCCTCATTTTGTTGCCGTCCCCTCAATCGGACAAAGGTGCAGAGCCTCCCCTGTACCAGTCAATTTCTCTCCAGCTGGCTCCTTTGGAGGGAGGGAGGGCGGACGGTGGTTCCAGTGGAGCTTCGGAAGCTGCCGGAGCTGCCCCTGCGGACTCTGGTTCGCCCCAACCTGTAAATAAATCAGTTCCAGAGCCCAGTCTCCCAACCCCTGCCCGTAAACCTGCTGCCGGGACAGTATCCACCCCGACTTCCCCTCCCGCCCTCCCTGAGCCCATGCTGTCCTCGTCAGGCCAGAACCTTGCAGACTCAGAGGCATCCCCGTCCGACAGGAGGCCGCAGCCAGAACCAGCTCCTTTGGACCCTGCCACACTGGATTCGGATGCCTGGGAGTCATTGTTTGCCCAGGGGGACGGAAGGAGCTATCGTAGCTCCAGTCAGGCTGTTGCGGAGGACCAGCGGAGCTCCAACCCAGAGTCCGTGCCTTCGTCCAGCCTTTCCGGAGTTGCCGCCGCAACTGGAGCAGGGGATGCCGGAGCCGCCGTCTCCAGCAGGACTGATGGCCGCTCCCAGGCGGATGGGCCGACGGCGGAGACATCGGATGCCATTGCCGGCATAGCCCAGGCAGCCCTGTCCACAGGGGAGGCTGGAGGTGGAGCTAAGGGGGACCGCTTGGGAAGGATGGATTCCTTCCCAAGCGGTGGTACGGGTCTGGAGCTTGCGGGAGGGGGAACTCGGCTCCTGCTGGAGCCTGCCCAGCCGGTTATCCACATTTCCCAGGAAAGCCGGCGCTACATCCCTGGTTCCCTGGAGGTGACCATTTCCCTTACAGTAAGTCCTGAAGGACTGGTGCTTCCTGGCTCTATCAAAATAACTCCAGAATCATTGATTCATCCACAGGTGCAGGGAGAAATTAGGGCGCAGATTGGAAAATGGCGGTTTCAATCTGCTGAAGGTTCTGGACAGGTTAGCTTTAAATATAATATAATAAAAAAATGACAACTGGCATAAAGGCAGTTGCCTTTGACATCGACGGGACCTTGTATCCAAGCTGGCGACTGTACATACATATCATTCCTTATGTACTCAAGAACATCCGCTTTTTCCTCAAATACAGGAAGGTGCGTGCCATCCTTCATAGGACGGCTCCCTCCGGGGATTTCTATGAGTATCAGGCTCGCCTTCTGGCCCTTGAGCTGGGAGTGGACAGTGCCACTGCCAGGCAGATGATTGAGTCCATCGTCTACAAGGGGATGGTTCCCTATCTCAAGCTGGTGCGGCCCTATGCCCACATCAAGGAGACCATCCAGGCGTTCAAGGACAGGGGATTCAAGCTGGCCATCCTCTCGGACTTTCCCCCGGAGCAGAAGGGGGACATCTGGGGGACCAGGGACTTGTTCGATGTCATCTGCGGTTCGGAGGAGCTGGGAGCCCTCAAGCCGTCCAAGTTTACCTTCGGGAGCCTGGCGCTCAAGCTGGGGCTTCCCATGGAGGAAATCCTGTATGTGGGAAACAGTGTTTCTGCCGACGTGGAAGGGGCTGCGGCGGCGGGCATGAAGACCGCATATCTCTTACCGTTCTGGCGCTGGATTTTGAGGCTGCCCTTGAAGGGTGCGGATATTTCCTTCAAGGACTATCGCCAGCTTGAAGAAAGTGTACTAAACTGAAACTAATTTTTTTGGGTGGGGAATAAAACATGTCGATTTTTGGAATACTCATATCTGTTGGTGTCTCCTTTGTCTTTACGCTGGCACTTCGGTATGTTGACAGGGACAATCGTTCCCTAGACAAGGTCAAGAAGTATATCGGCATACAGAAGGAAGACCTTGACGAAAAATTCAACGGGCATATCGCCCGGCTCAAAAACGAGTACAATGAGGTAGAGGTAAAGCAGACCCAGGCCATAGCCACAGTGCGTAATCTTGAGGACAAGATTGGCGAGTTTGACCAGCTTACCCACGAGTTCGACACCCGCATCCAGGCGGTGGACGCAATCGACAGCAAGATTTCCGCCTACGACGAAACTCTGCGGCAGCTGGTGGAGATGACTGCCAATCTGGAGGAGAACATGCGGCGGGTGGGAGCCGAGTCCTCCGTGGTGGACAAGCTGGAAAAGCAGATGGTGGTGTATCAGAAGAATGTGTCGGCCATAGAGGGGAGAATATCAAGGCTGACCGCAGACTTTGCCGAGGAGAACGGCAAGCAGCTCAAGCAGATGGGAGCCGAGCTGCTAAAGCGGTTCAGCGAGCAGGTGGAGGAGCTGGAGGCCTCCACCGAGGATGCGGTGACAAGGAACGAGGATGCGCTGCGGCATATCAGCGAGACTGTGGCGGACATCTACTCCAATGCGGCGCGGAAAGCCCAGAGCCTGGAGGACCAGTCCTTTGTCCAGCTGCAGGACCGCACCCAGCAGAACATCAACGAGCTGCAGCGGGCCTTTGACGAGGCCCTGGAAAAGCTGAACGACGACACGAATGTCCGGGTTGACAACCTTCAGGACTACCTCACCTCCCAGGTTGCCAGCCTGCGGGGGGACTTGGACGAGCGCTCTGCCGAGCTGGGGCGGCTTTCCAGCCAGCTGGCCCAGGAAGCATCCAGCAACAGCCAGCTGCTTGCCACAGTGCAGGAGTCGCTGGCAATTCGCTCTCAAGAGCTGGAGGAGGAGTACCGTGCGGCCTACGACAGGGTTCGCTCGGAAATCGCAGACCAGGAGGCACAGGCCCTGGACTCATTTTCCTCCATCTCTACCCAAAATCATGAGCGTGTCCAGGACGACCTCCAGTCCCAGCTGGATCAAGCGAGGCAGGATTTGGAGGCGGCCATCAATGCCACCCGCCAGGACACTAGGGAACGCCTGGACGGGATTGAGCAGGAGCTTGCCTCCCGCATGTCTGAGGCGGAGGACAGCATCAGTTCCGCCGTCGCCTTTGCCCAGCAGGTGACGGAGCAGGTTTCCAGCTTGGCCGGGGAAAACAACTCCAGCCTGGATGCTGTCCAGCAGGACTTTAGAGAACCTGCGGCAAAGCTGCACCTCCAGCTATGACGAGGCTCTTGCTGGCATTGAGGAAAGGGAGCGGGATGTGCTCCGTCAGCTTGAGGAAACATCCCTTGCCAACACCTCCCGGCTGCAGCAGGAGCTGGAGGGGCAGCTTCAGCAGGTGCGGCTGGACTTGGTGGGCAATCTGGAGGATGTCCAAGGTGATTTTCAGTCCCGGCTGGAGGGAATGCAATCCTCTGTCATGCAGGAAATTGATCGCCTGCAAAACGAATCCCACAGCCGCCTGTATGGAGTTCAAGCCGAAATCACCCAGGCTGCGGATGGATTCTATGATCAGGTTCACAGCACCTTGGGGAATATGCAGGCCGGCATCCAGCAGGAAATTGACAGCATGAGGCAGGACTCTCAGGATCAGCTGGGCGGCATCCAATCCACCATCAGCCATGAGATTTCCACCCTCCGGGATGAGCTGGAGGGTAGGCTCGGACTGGTTGACTCGACGCTCAGCCAGAGGACGAGGGAGACGGAGGATGCCCTCCGCCAGATGGAGGAGGTTTCCCAGCGGAACCTCAGCCTGGTGGAGGGGCTTTCGCAGGAGAACGAGGAGCGGCTTGCGGGATTGGAGGAGCAGTATCGCAATCTGTACGAGGCCGCCATGTCCGCCGCCCAGGAGCGGGAGCGCACAGCCCTTGCTGAATTCGAGGAGCTGGCCCAGCAGGACCTGTCATCCTTTGAGGAGAACATCCATGCCAGACTGTCGGAGTTCCAGGAGCGCATGGACCGTGATGTTGCCAGGGTTTCCGAGGATGCCACATCCCAGCTGGAGGAGCTGGAAGGCAGGACGAATGGGCAGCTTGAGAGAGTCGAGGCCGACATAGAGGCAGAGTTCCAGCGGTTGACGGGCTTGGCAACCAGCCGCTTTGACACAATTCAAAGTGATGCCGAGGGGCGCTGCCAGCAGCTTGAAGAGCAGGTGGCCAGCCGGTTCGAGGGCATCCAGCACAAGGCTACAGACCGCATCCAGCAGCTTGAGAATGAGGTTTTCGGGCTGTTTGACACTATCCGTGGCGATGCCGAGGAGCGCTACCAGCAGCTGGAGCAGGAGGTAGCCATCCGGTTCGAGGGCATCCAGAGTGGGGCTGAAAGCCGTATACAAGGCCTGGAGGAGACAGTGACCAGTCGGCTTGCAGGAATTGAAGGAGACGCAGACAGTCGGATTGGCCAGCTTGAGGAGGAGGTTACCAGCCGCTTTGACAGGATTCAAAGCGATGCCGAGGGGCGCTACCAGCAGCTTGAAAGTCAGGGTGAAGAGAGGTTTAACTCAATCCAGAGCTTTGCCAGCTCCAAGGCAGATGAAATTCAAAGCCTTGCTATGTCAAGACTTGATACAATTCAGCAGGACTTTGACAGTAGGGTGGAGTCCGTCGCCCGAAGCACCGACGAGTCCTTGCAGCGAACCCGTGAGCTTGTTTCGCAGAATGCCAGCTCCCTGCAGGAAAACCTTTTGGCAGAGATTTTGCAGGTGCGGGACAGCTTGGAAGGCAGGATTCAGGAGACGCAAGATCAGCTCACTGCCGCCGCCACAACCGCCGAGAACATTTCCCAGGAGGCTATGGAGCGCAGCCAGCGGCTTGAGGACTTGCAGAATCAGCTGCATCTGCGCTCCCAGGAGCTGGAGGTTCAGTACAATGCCGCCTATCAGGATGCCTTGTCAAAGGCCCAGCAGCGGCAGGAGGAAATCATCACGGAGTTGCGCGAGGTGGTTATGGATGAGGCGAATAGGATTCAGCAGGAATCAGACGACAAGATTGTCCAGATGACAGCTGACTTTGAGTCCCGTCTCCTCCAGTACCGCCAGGAGGCAGGCCAGCGGGCAGAGGATTTCCGGCTTGAGGTAACCACCAGCATCAGCACCATGGAGGAGGAAATCAACAGCTCGGTCAACAGCATTCAGGACAACCTTGCCACCCGTGTTACCGAGGCGCAGACTGCCCTTACTGCCGCCGCTATGAAGGCAGAGGTGGCCGCCACACATGCGGAGGAGAACAGCCGCCATCTGGACGAGCTGTACCAGCAGCTGGAGGAAAATACCCGTATTCTGGATGAAAAGTACCAGCAGGCATACGCCCATGCTGTTCGCACGGCAGAGCAGCAGGAGGAGGAGTCCCTGAGCCGCTTCCAGGTTGCCTTCCAGGAAAATTTCTCTCAGATGCAGGAGGACTTCTACTCCTCGCTGGGCGAATTCCGGGAGTCTGTGGAGACCAACCTTGCTGACTGCCGCAGCCAGGCCCAGGATGGACATGAGGAGAATCTTCAGGCGATAAGCACCATGCGGCAGGAGCTGGAAACCCAACTCCTGCAGGTTCGAGACGAGCTGGAGACAGGAATCAGCGAGTGCAGGGATGAGGCGGAGCGGAACAAGAGCGACACCCTCCAGTCAGTGTCCGACCTGGATGCCCAGGTCAAGGAGGATTTGGAGCGCATCCAGCAGATTCTGGACAGCGGCCTGAATCAAAGCCAGCAGGACGCAGATTCCCGCACGAGCCTCATCCAGGAGAAGATTCAGTCCATGGAGCAGCAGGTTGAGGACACGGCCTCGGCCTTTACCAGCTTCCTGGAGGAGCAGATAAACCAGCATCAGGCTGCCATGGACGCAAAGAGCCAGGACGTGACAGAAAAGATTGAGGCGACGGAAAGCCGGGTCAACACAGCGGTTGCCGCCCTGTCCGCAAACCTCAAGGCAAAGCTAGAGGAGTACAAGGCCGAGCTTCTTGGCACCATCGAGGAGGCCCATGCTGTTATCAGCACGAAGGACCAGGAGCTTCAGGAGGACATGGTGTCCCTGCGGGATAGGTTCGATGCGGATGTGGCCACCTTCCGGGAGGACATTCAGCGGGTTCAGGCAGGCTTTGAGAGCAGTCTGGAGCAGTTCCGGGAGGTGGTGGCCCAAGAGCACCAGCAGGTTGAGGCAAACATCATGCTGTCTGTCACCGACATGGAGAACCTGCTGAACGCCAATCTCACGGAGGTAAAGGGACGGCTTTCGGACAGGATTACGGCGGCAGAGGGCCAGCTCACCTCCGCTGCTATCACGGCAGAGAACACGGCTAGGGAAACCAATCTTCAGTGTCAGAATCTGGAGAGCCTGCAGCGTCAGCTCCAGGAGCAGTCCGACGAGCTGGAGAGCCGGTATCAGCAGGCATTCGACCAGGCGATGCTGGATGCGGAGGAAAAGGAAAAGCGGGCTCTGGCCCGGTTCGACTCCATGTCCGCCGAGCGGAATGCGCGGTTCCTGCAGGAATCCGAGGAGGGCTTGGCCACGATTCGCACCGAGCTGGAGCAAAACATGGAGAGCCTCCAGAATTTCTTGAGCGAGACAAAGTCGTCTACCAATGATGCTGTTTCCCAGATGCAGGCAAAGGTGCAGGAGCTTGACTCTTCCCTGGCAGCCCAGATCGATTCCATCCATGGTAGAATCAATGAGTTCCAGGCCCAGAGCACCGACAAGGCCCGTGAACATGCTGAGCTGGTGGATCAGCTGGTGGAGCGGAGCCGCAATGAGTTTGACCAGCAGCTGGCAAGCCTGCACCGAGATGTGAAGGAGCGGCTGGAAACCGTAGAGGGTGAGACACAGCTGGCCTGCGATACGAGCTCCGGGACAATCACCCAGCGGCTGGAGAGCCTGGAGCAGGAGGTGCGGGAGCGGGTGGACCAGCTGCGCAACGAAACAAGTGCGTCCTGCACTGAAACCTCGGACAGGACCAGACACCAGCTTGAAACCTTGGAGCAGGAGCTGGACGCTCAGCTTGCCCGACTGGAGCAGGAGAGCCGGGAGAGGCACAATGGGCACGAGGAGCACTTTGAAAGGATGTTCCAGTCCTTGCAGGAGGATGTGGAGGCCCAGGTCGGCTCAATCCGAAGCAAGACGGAGCAGGTGTGCCAGGACAACACCACGGCCATCCTTGGCGAGATGGAGGAGCTGCGCCAGCGTGTTGCCCAGGAGGTGGCCCAGGTTTGGAGCGATGCCCAGCAGGTTACCAATGACCGGTGCGGCTATTTGACCTCCACAGTGGAGGAGCTCCAGCAGAAGGTTGAGGATGAGGTTGACCGAGTCTGGGGTGAAGCCCAGCGCATTGTTGAGGACAGGAGCGGCGAGATTACCGGCCGTGTGGAGGAGTTGAGCCAGCGTGTTGCTCAGGAGGTAGCCCAAGTTTGGGACGAGGCCCAGCAGGTTACCAACGACCGGTGCGGCTATTTGACCTCCACGGTGGAGGAGCTGCAGCAGAAGGTTGAGGATGAGGTTGCCCGAGTCTGGGACGAGACCCAACGCATTACTGAGGATAAGAGCAGCGAGATTACGAGCCGAGTGGAGGAGCTGGAGCAAGGGGTGGAGGAACGTGTCGCCCGTGTTTGGAGCGATGCCCAGCAGCTATGCGACAGTAGGAGTAGTGAAATTACCGGCCGAGTGGAGAGTCTTGAGCAGGAGGTGGACGAACG